>DEBL01000009.1:638-12854 GCA_002348535.1 Deltaproteobacteria bacterium UBA2957
GAATCTTTTCATGCTGTAAAAGATATAAATTTTTCTATTCCTAAACAGTCAACTATTGGATTAGTTGGTGAATCTGGATCCGGTAAATCGGTGACCAGCCTGACAGTCATGCAACTCCTTCCGGGGCACATCGCACGCATCGAAGAGGGGTCCAAGGTGGTGTTTGCCGGCAAGGACCTCACCGAAGCCAGCGATGACGAAATGCGCGCGATCCGCGGTGCTGAAATCTCCATGATCTTTCAGGAACCGATGACCAGCCTCAATCCCGTGTACACCACAGGCGACCAAGTCATGGAAGCCATCATGCTGCACCAAGAGGTGTCCCGAGACGAAGCCGAACGGCGGACCATCGAACTGTACAACGAGGTTGGCATTCCGGATCCGGAGCAACGGATTCACATGTACCCCCATGAAATGTCCGGGGGTCAGAAGCAGCGGGTCATGATCGCCATGGCCCTCTCGTGCAACCCGAAGCTCCTGATTGCCGATGAACCCACCACCGCGCTCGATGTGACCATTCAGGCCCAGATTCTTGATCTCCTCCGCAAACTGCGAGACGAACGTGGAATGGGCATGATCTTCATCACTCACGACCTCGGCGTCATCGCCGAAATCGCGGACGAAGTGGCCGTGATGTACCGCGGGAAACTCGTCGAGTACGGAGACGTCAAAAGCATTTTCGAGAACAGCCAACACCCCTACACCAAGGGACTTCTGGCATGCCGTCCTCGGCTGGATACCGAAATGAAGCGGCTGCCCACCGTCCCCGACTACATGGACACCATCTATCACGACGATGGAACCTATTCGGTCGAAGAGCGTGAGGTGTCCGAAGAGTGGCTCGCGTCGATGAGCACCGAGGGTCGAGAGCGACACCTGTACCCCTTGTCTCGCCTGGGCGAACTGGGCTTTTCAGACAACGCCTCGGACTACCGCGACGGCACCACCTTTGCCGGCGAGGACGAGGCGCCGTTGCTCCGCGTCCGGAATCTCAAAATGCACTTCCCCATCCGAAAGGGTCTATTCGGCAAGGTCGTCGACCACGTGCGCGCTGTGGACGATGTGAGCTTCGACGTCTACCGGGGCCAAACACTCGGATTTGTGGGTGAGTCAGGGTGCGGTAAGACCACGACAGGACGCGCGATCATGCGCCTGATCGATCCCACCGCGGGTCAAGTGGTGTTCGACGGCATCGACATCACCACATTGAGTCAAGCTGAACTGCGCAACCATCGCAAACGATTCCAAATCATCTTTCAAGACCCCTATGGTTCACTCAATCCGCGCAAGACCATTGAGACGACGGTCATGGAGCCGATGGAAGTGCATGGGATTGGCGAAACCTACGATGAACGTCGCACAATGGTCCTCGACTTGCTGGCTCGAGTCGGACTGCCCGGAAAGCAGTACCTAAACCGGTACCCGCATGAATTCTCCGGTGGCCAACGCCAGCGTATCTGCATCGCGCGATCGCTCGCCGTTCGACCCGACCTGATCATTTGCGATGAGTCGGTGTCTGCCCTCGATGTCAGTGTGCAAGCTCAAGTGCTCAATCTGCTGAAAGATCTCCAACTGGAGTACGGGTTGACGTACATTTTCATCAGCCATGACTTGTCGGTCGTAAAGTTCATGAGCGACATGATGGCCGTGATGAACCTCGGAAAGTTCGTCGAGTTCGGCCCCAGCGAGTCGATCTATGCCAACCCCAAGGAGGCCTACACTGAGCGGCTCATCGACGCCATTCCGCGCGACAGCATCGAACAAATCGAACGGCGACAGGCCCAACGAATTGCCGCGCAAGGTGAAGAATGAGCGCATTCCTGTGGGACCTTCTGAGTGCCGCAGCCATCGTGGGTGCATCGTTGTTTGTCGGAGGCTGGATCGCAGGAATTGTGGGTTCGGTCTTGGCCCAGACCCGAGTCGACCCGATGGTCCGGGCCCTATTGGTCCGCCTCACGAAACCGTTGGTGATCGGAATCGCAATCGTGGCTGCGCTGTCGCAGATTGGCGTGGACATCCGGGTGCTGCTCGCCATTCTCGCCGCCGGGGCCCTCGCCGTTGGTTTGGCTCTTCAGGGTCCTGTGGCGAACCTGATCGCCGGGGGCATCCTGTTTTCTCGCCGACCGTTCCGTGTCGGCGATCGCGTCGAGCTTGCTGGGATAGAGGGTACAGTGGTCGGCATTGGCTGGCTCAGCGTCCTGCTCGATGAAGCCGATGGCACCCGTGTCGTCTTGCCCAATCGCACGGTGACCGCGCAGCCCATGCGCATACGAATCCCCGAACCCGAAACAACGGAGATGCCATGAATCCCCAAGAGATGATCGACGCCTGCAAAGAGCACACCCTCTTTTCATGGAAGGCACGAGGCAGCGTGGCGCCCATGCCCATCACCCACGCGGAGGGTATCTACCTCTACGGACCAAGCGGGGAGCGATGGATCGACTTTAACTCTCAGCTGATGAGTGTGAACATCGGACATTCCCACCCCACGGTGGTGCAAGCAATGAAGGAGGCTGCCGATGGACTGATCTACGCCTTCCCACTCGCCGCCACGCCATCCCGAGCGGCGCTGTCGAAAAAACTTGCCTCGCTCATGCCGGAAGACCTCAACACCTTTTTCTTCACACTCGGCGGCGCTGAGGCGAACGAAAATGCCATCAAACTGGCTCGCCTGTACACCGGCCGACACAAAATTCTGAGTCGGTACCGCAGCTACCACGGAGCGACAAACGCCACTATGCAGCTCACTGGCGATCCTCGGCGGTGGGCCAATGAGCCCGGTGCACCCGGTTTCATCAAAGTGATGGACCCCACTCCGTACACCTACAGCTTCGGCAGTGACGATGCGGAGATCGTAAAGAACAACCTCCAATACCTTGAAGAAGTCATCCAGTACGAAGGCCCTCACAACATCGCGGCGATGTTCATTGAGACGGTCACCGGCACCAATGGAATCCTCCCGCCGCCGAAGGGCTACCTTCAGGGGCTCCGTGCCCTGCTCGACAAGTACAACATCTTGCTGGTCTGCGACGAGGTCATGGCCGGCTGGGGCCGCACCGGTAAACTCTTCGCCTTTGAACACGGCGACATCGTCCCCGACATTGTGTGCATGGCGAAGGGGCTCACCAGTTCGTACGTCCCGCTCGGTGCCGTGGCCATGAAGGACAGCATTGCAAAGCACTTCGACGAGAATGTGTTCTGGGGTGGACTGACCTACAATGCTCATTCATTCGCATGCGCCGTAGCTCTGGCAACCATCAATGTGTTGCTGGACGAGGGCATGGTCGAAAATGCGGCTCGCTTGGGGCCCATCATGCGCGGTCATATGGAGGCACTCAAGGCAAAGCATCCGAGCGTCAAAGCCCACCGAAACATCGGCCTGTTCGGAATGGTCGACCTGCAACAGGACGAGCGCGGGACCCCCATGGCACCGTACAACGGCTCGCATCCTGCCATGACAGCCTTCAACAAGCACCTTGCAGCCAACGGTCTGTTTACGTTTTGCCGTTGGGGAAGCTTCATGTGCAACCCTCCACTGTGCATCACAGAGCAACAACTGGAGGAAAGCTTCTCAATTATCGACGAGGCGCTCGAAATCTGCGACCGCGTCGTCACCGGCTAATCGGGCCAGTCGAAACCCAATCCAGTCCAAACCCCTCTGGCGGCAGCGTGACTCGTCCCGTGAACGAAGAGGGTTACCACTCGCTCCGCCGCGCGCGGGTCCGTCGTGAACACGGCTCCATCGGTCTGCTCAATGCGGTGCACGAAGTCCGCGCGTGATGGGTATCCGGCGCGCATGATCATCGAATCATCAAGAAAGAACCATGCGCCTCTTTGGCCGGTTTGTCGGTGGAGTTCCACCGCCACCCTACCCATCGTGTACCGCGGATTAACCTCGAGAACGGGAAGAAACTTAATCAAACCGTCTTGCCGTACAACGAGGCAATCCACCCCTACGGGACCGCGAATTCCGAGAGCCTGAAGTTCTGCACCGACCCGACGGCCCGTCATCGACAATGCCGCATTGATGGCACTTCCCTTGCCCCCACCGTGGAGGACACGGAGCCATTCAGGGGGCATGCCGGCGGACCATGGCCCCACAACCGAGCCGCGGTAGGCACCCGAACCCGCCGCCCAAAATCGCGTGACGCCAACCTCCCGCACGCCGTCTTCGTTGATATCAAGGTGAATCGAGAGGTCGGCCAACCGTTCATACCACGGCTCGACCACAACCGGACCGGTACGCAGGGCTTTTCGCAACCATCCGACCGCGGTGGGCGATTCGAGATGCACCCGATGCTGACCCGATGCAGACAGCAATGCCTTGGCAATGAAATTTTGGCCGATCGGTGTCTCGTTCAGCGTGTGGCACAGCGCTCCCCCACACTCTGCCCAGACCGCACCCTCGGCCTCTCGCAGCAGACGCTGGCGAATCTTGAGGGCCACTCCTTTGTGGGCCAAGGTCACTTGCCGACGCGTACCCCATGGCGCCTCATGACCGAGGATTCGGTCACCCAAGGCCTCACGATTCTCGACAAACTGAGGGATCTCAATTCCAATTCGGTGGAGCCGCTTGAGCACACCCAACGACGGCCGAGGCGCGATCACAACATCTTCCCGATGCGCGAAGAACATGGGCACCGACGCGAGGTCTCGCATAACGAACTCCACAGATCCTGCTGGATTCCTCCCCGCCGCTCTGTCCTCCACAAAGGGATCAAAATCGAACACCCTTGGCGGTCGACCTCGAGACACGTTGGTGATCTCAATCTCATCGACAAAGGCTTCACTCAGTCCAGCTCGAAGCCGCCCTTCGCGATCAAACACCGGTCCCTTGGCACGCCCCGGACTGAGCGGAAAGACAAGGCGTCTCGCATACTCGTCGAAGCTACGCGTCCCGGCGAGACGTCCAAACCACGCCACTCCGTGTCGTACATGACTGATTTCATCCTCGTACACCTGCTTCAAGACGGCGGCACTCTCCGCATCACCGACCGCTCGAAAGGCATCTTCCCAGTGGGACGAGAAGTCGAGATTGGCTTGCTCGTAGGTGAGACTCAGCGCGGCCAAGAAGTCGGCGGGGTGGTCGAGGTTTGCAACTGTGTCCCAAAAGAAGTGACCTGTCCCCACGTCACCAAGGCCCACCCCCCAATGCTCAGCTCTGTCCATGTACATCTGGAAGTGGCGTTGTTCATCCATGAGGATCCTGACCAGCCCCCGGCGAAACCCGCTCGGCGCGTCTGGAAACCGCAGGAGCGCGAGCGCCATCAACTCAAGGGCCTGCAATTCATGGTGAGCAAAACTGTGAAGGGCCAACCCCCGGTTTCGTTCGTCCTCAATGCCGGAGGGCGTGGGTGCCGGCGGAATGACTTTCGAAGCCCGCAACGGCACGAAACGTGGACGCCCGGGTGCCGCTGGAACGGCAATGGAGGCACCGGGCTGGTCGTCCGTAAACGAGGCGGGCGCATGCAGCTTGCGACGCATGTCCGTCTCGAACAAGACGGCTTCTGCAAACTCTCGTATTTCCATGCCGAACCCTAAAACAAACAAACCCGGCGACGCCGGGTTTGTGATGTGAAGCCGACCGCTACCAGCCGCCCTTCAGAATCAAGACCGCACCGATGTCGGGGAAATCCTCGCCCGCGTCGAGTTGAGGCGCGCCGATCAATACATCATCATGCCCATCGCCGTTCATGTCGCCGCCAATGGCAACCGCTGCCCCAGCCCAATCTCCGGCGCCCAGCCCGAGGGCCTTCGCCATGGATGAGCTCAGCTCAGTAACCCCTACGATTGGGCCCAACATCACCGATGCCGCCCCGGCATCGGAGTCGGTAGAGTCTTCCGTTCGCGCGCCGATGACGACGTCTGGTACACCGTCGTCGTCGATGTCTCCACCGCCTGAAACAGCGCCGCCGGCAAAGTCATCGCCGCGCTCACCGATGAGCGATGCGTCGGCATACGCAAGACTGATGCTGGCGCACAACTCTCCATCGGCACACAACAGTTCGGTGCCTCCGTAGACAATGAACGCTGCTCCAGAACCGGACCCACCAAGGTCGCTTCCCGGGGCGCCGATCAGAACATCGGAATAGCCATCACCATTTTGATCGCCAGCCGTCGAGACCGCATACCCAACTTGGTCGCCGCCGTTAATTCCGTGCCAACGCACCTCCGCTGCATCCAAGTCCATCGATCCTTCGAACACGTTGTCGTTCGTCACCAGATAGGCGGCACCGACGTATGCACCGCCCTCTTGCGCGTTGGGAGCACCGATGAGGGCATCGTCATAGCCGTCGCCATTGAAGTCACCGGCATTGGCCACGGAAGCACCCGACTCTTCGCCGTTGCCAACACCGACGTAGCGAACATTGGCAAACGAGAGATCCGTGTCTTCCGACACCGGTCCGTGCATGAGATAGGTGGCCCCCACATCAGAGAATCCGCCGTCGTACCCCGGTGCCGTCACGTAGAAATCGCCAAAGCCATCGCCGTTGGCATCACCGGCCGCGGCAACCACCAGACCGGCGTAGTCCTCTCCGACCTCCCCGATCAATTTCGCGTCTGCGTCGGCGAGTCCAATCGTTCCCGCGGCAGGTCCGAGCACGAGGTAGGCCGCCCCGGCTTGCGAACCACCGGCATCCTCCGCAAAGGCTCCGATTACGAGGTCGTCGTAGCCGTCGCCGTTCACGTCGTTGACGATGGCCACCGATGCACCGGCACGGTCATGGTCGTTCTCGCCGACGATAATGGCGGTAGACGTGTCCGCGCCGACCTCGCCGGAAACATCGCCACTCAGCAAGTAGCCTGCACCGCGCGAAAGGCCGTCGCCATCATACCGGGACGCACCCACGAAGACATCAGCCTTGCCGTCGCCGTCAACATCACCGGCCAACGACACGCTTCCGCCTGTCCGGTCGTAGGCGCCCATTCCAACCACAGCGTCTACAACCTCGCACTCGGTCTCAACGCCGTCGCAGTTGTTGTCGTCGCCATCGCCGCAGATCTCCGGTGCGCCCGGGTTGCTGAGCGCCTCGGTGTCATCGCAATCGTCACCGCTGGGTCCGCCGGTGTATCCGTCTTCATCTTCGTCGTCGTCGTTACCATCGCAGTTGTCGTCGACGCCGTCGTACCACGTCTCAGATGCGCCGGGGCTGATTGACCCGTCGGAGTCGTCGCAGTCGGTGGAGTCTTGAACCCAACCACCGGATGGCTCCGCGCACCACTCGCCCGGGTACGGTGTGTCCGCATCCCCGTAGCCGTCGCCGTCCGAGTCGCGGTACCACTGCAGGGGGAACGGCGCATCCTCTTCATCGATCTCGCCGTTGCAGTCGTTATCAATCCCGTCCCCGCAAATCTCAGCGTTGTCGGGGTTTACAAGCGACTGAGTGTCATCGCAGTCCGCCTCGTTGCCAACCATGCCCGCCGGCTGGTCGCAAGCCTCGAGCGCAGAGTCTGGGTCACCAAACCCATCGTTGTCGAGGTCGGCGTTCCAGCGAACACGACCCTCGGCTTCCGGGTCTTCATCGTCGATGAGCGCGTCGCAGTTTTCATCGAGGTCTCCCTCGTCGCACTGTTCCGGGACCCCGGGATTGAAGGTCTCAAGGTTGTCGTTGCAGTCAAAGTCAACTTGCCCGTCGTCGTTGTAGTCCCACCAGCGAATCTCGGTCTCAATCCACGCATCAGACGCAAAGTCAGACCACATAGCCTCGGGGGGATCCGCGGTGGTCAAGTCTTCAAACGACTTTCCAATGCCCAGCGGGTCCGAGCAGTCTTCATCGTCCATGTCTACGCTGCCGTCACCGTCATTGTCCACGCCGTCATCGCAGGGCTGTGTCGAGGCATCGGCCACGAACACGTACCCTTCAGGGGCGTCACAGGAGCGGATCTGGTCGAAGAAGGACCCGAAGCTGTCGACGTCTTGGTCGCGGTACCAGATGGTGGCGTCGTAGGCCGTGCCTTCGTCGATGGTTCCGTCGCAGTCGTTATCGACGGTGTCGCACATCTCGACCGCTCCGGGGAACGCGGAGCTGTCCGAGTCATCGCAGTCCGTTTGCACACCCACAAATCCCAACGGCGTGGTGCATCCCGGCGCGGTGACAAGGTTGTTTCCGAACCCGTCACCGTCGAGGTCTTCGTACCAAAGGGGCGCGTCGAACGCGCTGTCTTCATCGATCTGGCCATCGCAGTTGTTGTCGATCAGATCGCACATTTCGAGGGAGTCGGGATGGATGGAAGGGTCCTTGTCGTTGCAATCTTCCGTCTCCGGGAATCCGTCTTGGTCCGCGTCGAGATACGGTGATTTCGCGCGTTCTCCGTCGTCATCTCCCGCACAACCCACGGCAACAAGTCCCAACAGCACTGCAATATGGCGCATAGTTACACTCCCTCGGCATTCCGCCGAACCCCGACAACTTACCTCTAAAACGAGAATACCGCGAGCCCCAAGGCCCTGAATTCGCTAAGCGGGGTGTGCAACGTCCCGACCCGGTGTATGGTAGTCGCGGACTTAATTGAGGCTGAACGATGAATAGACAATCGAACTCAGGCGTATCGCTGCTCCCACGACTGGCCCTTTTGGGCGCGTCAATACTGCTTGCCACAGCATCGACCGATGCAGCAGCACAAGGGTATTCGACGGACATCGAACTCGTGCGACCCACCTTCTCACACAAGGGTCTGCCGGGAATCGACACGCCACTGTTCGCAGCGCAACCAACGATGCGCCTTGGTCTGTTGCATCAATACGAGCGCGATCCGTTGATTCTGTATCAGTTCGGCGAAGAACTCGGCGGAGAAGGCAACGGAGCGGTCGTGAAGCACCGGAACGCCATGGCGCTCGGTATCTCGTACGACTTCTCTCCCGCCGTCGGCGCCCGCGTAATTCTGCCAATGGCGTTGCACAGCGGTTCGGCGATCCCTGAGCTTGCAGCCGACGGCTTTGGGCTTGAAGACATGAGCGTTGGTGTGCGATTCCGCGGCTTTCAGGTAGGGGGATTCGCCCTCGGCGCGCGTGCGGACTTTACTGCACCCATTGGCGCGAAAGAATCATTTCACGGTGAAGACGGCCTGCGAACCGGCGCCGGCCTGCTCGCCAGCTTCGAAACTGGACCGATCACCGTTCTGTTGGACAGCAACGTGATGACGCGGTCGACAACCGAACTTGCGGAGGACTGGACCAACGGAACGCAGTTGGCCGTCAACGCCGGTGTTCGGTACTGGGTACTTCCCGACCGCGTTGCCGTCTGGGTGTCCGAGGTATCCCGTGGCCAGTTCAACAACTTCTACAAAGGTGGAGCCGAGAACGCCGTGGAGTTGTTGGGCGGTGTCCAGTATCAGCCGGTCAACTACATGACCTTCCATATGGGTGGAGGATCGGCGCTGGCGGATGGCACGGGCGGTACCGCTCAGCGCATCATGCTTGGCGCGAAGTTTGTTCCGATCCCGCCACCGCGGCCTGACTTTGTGGTCGATGTCGAGGAAGAACTCCCGACCGAACCTCCGCCCGATGTGGCCATTGAAGAGATTCTCACCGTTGAGAAGAAATGGAAAGAAGGCGAATTGGCGCGGGTTGAAGACGAAGCGATCGTGATTCGCGACCCGATTCAGTTCGAGTACAACACGGCCAACATTCTCACCGAGTCACTTCCCACCCTTCAGTTCGTGGCGAAGTTGATGAACCAGAATGCTCGCCTTGGGCATGTCGTCATTGAAGGCCATGCCTCCGAGGAAGGAACCTACATCTACAACTACGACCTCTCCATCCGCCGCGCGCGCTCGATCTGGGAAGAGATCATCACTGCCGGTGTGCATCCCGCTCGACTCTCGTATCGAGGAATGGGTGAGGTTGTCCCACGCAAACAAGGCAGCGACGAAGCGGCACTGGCGAAGAACCGACGGGTCGACTTCCACATAATCCACCGGTACAGCGAACTCGACGTGCTGCCCGAGTATCCAAACAGCATTCGTCTGCCGTGGTCGGGTCAGCCTGCGGAAGTCAAGACCCCGGAGGACATCGAGCGGAAGATGCAGGAAGACATGATGCGCCGCCGCCGGCAGCGCGACGTGGAGGGCCTCCAACAGGACACCGCTCCAGCAGCCATTCCTGCGCCCGTCACCGTCCCCGTGCCTGACGTTGAGGATGTCGAGGTTGAACGCATTGATGAGTCGGACGATGAAGCCGCGCCCGAGGACCCGTCCGAAGACCCCGTCGAAGAGACCGCGCCCGCTCCCGAAGCACCCAATTCAAGCGAGACACCGGCGGAAACCGCGGGTACTCTTGATATTCCCCCCGCGCCATCCGCTCCGGCCCCTGCGTCTGAAGCGGATTCAGCGGGAAGCGGTTCGGAGGAGTAGGTCATGTTCGCACCCGCATTCGCACTCGCACTCGGCCTGTTCTTTGCCGGCACCCCGGCCCATGCCCAGTGCTACAACCGACTCACGCAGGACCTCAACTGCAACGCGGTCGATGCCGTAGACGAGGTCGCTGTTGACCTTGAAGACCCCCTGTGCGCCGAAACCCTTGACGACTTCGGGAATCCATACCCAAACGCTGATTTCTACGTGGAGTATTTCGCCTTTGGCTGCGAGCATCTCACGGTGGACATGGATGTGGATGGCGATGGCTTGTCCCAAGGTACCGTCACCTTCACGGACACCGACGGGCTTCCGTCCACGTCGATTTCCTTGGCCTGTGACAACTGCCCCGAGATTCCAAACAACGACCAGTCGGACCTCGACTGCGATGCCGTCGGCGACGTCTGTGACAACTGTCCAGAGGCCGAAAACCCCATGCAGGAGAATGCCGACGGCGACTCCCGTGGCGACGCCTGCGACAACTGCCCGTATGTCCCCAACCCGAATCAATCAGACCAAGATGGGGACGGCGCGGGCGACCTCTGTGACAACTGCCCGTCGTTGCCCAACACCCAACTCGACGTCGACAGCGATACCGTCGGAGACGAGTGCGACAACTGCCCATCGTTCGCCAACGAATCCCAGCTTGATTCCGATGGTGACGGCCTCGGCGACGTGTGCGACAACTGCTTTGAAGTGTACAACCCGCTAGTCGACAATGGTGCCGGAGAACTTCATCAGCCGGATACGGACTTCGATGAGATCGGCGACGCCTGCGACAACTGCCTCACCGTACGGAATTCCAGCCAGCAAGACAGTGACGGTGACGGTCTGGGTGACGCATGCGACATCTGCCCGAATGGATACGACGCCGAGCAAACCGACAGCGACGGCGATGGCGTGGGTGACGCATGCGACGTGTGCCCAACGCTGCGCGACCCAACCCAGGACGACATCGATGCCGATGGCGTTGGCGATGCATGCGACATCTGCCGCATTAACCCCGACCCCGGCCAACAAGACCGTGACGGGGATGGAAAAGGGGATGCATGCGACAACTGCCCCGCGATGTACAACGTTGACCAAGCCGATGAAGACGGGGATGGAATCGGCGATGTATGCGATGGAATTCGCCAGCTCCGCGGCGCGGGTTCGCGATGCGCGAGCGTCAGTCCCGCATCGGGTGGCGCAGCCCTGCTCGCACTGGCATTCTTCGGATTGATGCGACGCCGGCAAGGCGGTCCATCGGAGGCTCAATCATGAACACTTGGCTGATCACCTCTCTTCTTTTCGCATCCGGACCGGTCCACGCCGACGATGAAGGGTGTTTCAACCGCTTGACCCAAGACTTGAACTGCAATGTCATCGACGAGGTCGATGAGGTTCCGGTCGATCTCGATGATCCCATCTGCGTGAGCAACGTCGACGATTTCGGGAATCCATACCCAAACGCCGACTACTACGTCGACTATTTCGCGTTTGGATGCCAGAACCCCATCGCATGGATGGACCTCGATAAAGACGGGTTCGTGGGTAACGGTGGGATGGCCAACAACTACGGCGCTGTCACCATCTATGACACGGACGGATTGGCCTCGACCACCCGCTCGCTCACTTGCGATAACTGCGAGGGCATCCCCAACCCCGAGCAAGACGACATGGACTGCGACGGTAAGGGCGATGTCTGCGACAACTGCCCGGAGATTGCCAACGAATACCAAGAGGACGAGGACCGCGACGGGCACGGTGACTATTGCGACAACTGCTGGGACATCCCCAACCCCAACCAAGCCGACCAAGATGGCGATGATGACGGGGATGCCTGCGACAACTGCCCAACCGAGCCGAACCCAAGCCAAGACG
>DEBL01000009.1:13166-25392 GCA_002348535.1 Deltaproteobacteria bacterium UBA2957
GAGCCGAACCCAAGCCAAGACGACAAGGACGGCGACGGACTCGGCGATGCGTGCGACAACTGCCCCGAGATGGGAAACCCCGAACAGTATGACTCGGACGGCGATACCGTTGGTGACTCCTGCGACAACTGCATCGAAATCAGCAACCCAGACCAAGCCGATGACGACTTCGATGGCACCGGTGAGGCCTGTGACATTTGTCCCGGTGTGGCAAACCAGAGCCAGATCGACACCGACCAAGACAACGTGGGTAATGAGTGCGACAACTGCCTGAACGACTTCAACCCGGACCAAACCGATTCGGATGGCGACGGCATCGGCGACGTCTGCGACGGCTGCCCTGAACTCAGTGACGCCGACCAATTCGACGAAGACGGCGATGGAATCGGTGATGTCTGCGATGTCTGCCGACTTGTTCCGAATGCAAATCAACAAGACCGCGACAATGATGGACACGGCGATATGTGCGACAACTGCCCTGCCGTCGCGAATGCGGACCAAGCGGACAAAGACCAAAATGGCGTTGGCGATGTGTGCGATGGCGGACGCCAACTTCGGGGGGCCGGTTCCCGCTGTGCAGCTGTGGACCCCGCAGCGGGAGGCGTTGCATTGCTCGCCCTCAGCCTTGCTGGATTGGTGCGGCGTCGCCGCTCCGCCTGATCTTCGGTTACATACACCCGATGCAAGAACTTCAAGACCTATTTATCGGCATCGCCGGGATGATCGGCGCGGGTAAATCCACCTTGGCCCGCAGCTTGGGCGAGCATCTCGACCTTCCCGTCTACTACGAACCGGTGCAAGACAACGCCTACTTGGCGGATTTCTATCGGGACACCAAGCGCTACAGCTTCGCGACGCAGATCTACTTGCTCAACCGACGGTTTCAACAACATCAAGAAATCATCTGGCGTGGCGGTGGCGGCGTTCAAGACCGAACCATCTACGAGGACTCTGTATTCGCCAAAATGCTGGTCAAGCTCGATTTAATGGACCAGCGGGACTACGACACCTACCTCTCGCTGTTTCGCCACATGTCCAACTTTATGTGTCGCCCGAGCGTCATCATTTACCTCGACGTCAAGCCTGAACGATCGATGGAGCGGATCGAAGAACGCTCGCGAGACGTCGAGAGCGGAATATCGCTCGAGTACCTCACTGCGCTTTACCAAGGCTACGAAGAGTTTGTCGCCGAAATATCGCGGACGATTCCGGTCATTCGAGTGGACTGGGACCGCTTCCGCACAGTGGACGACATCGCGTCTCGAATTCAAGAAGAGTACCTGCGGGGGAGTTTCCTGCGCGAAGTCGGCTGGGAACCAACCAAGGGGTAAAGAAAAGCCGGTACGTCGTTCAGTCCCGCTCCGCCTTACGCTCTCGACCAAGAAGGTCTCGCAGCACCTCAGGAACAGGCTTTCCCTCGTACAGCATCCGATACATCTCCTCTGTGATTGGCATATCGACACCCGCAGACCGCCCGAGATTTCGAGCGCTCTGCGTAGTCATCACGCCTTCGGCGACTTGGCCAAGCTCATCGAGGATTTCATCGAGGCTCTTCCCGGCCCCCAATCCAAGGCCCACCCTCCGGTTTCGGCTCAGATCACCGGTGCATGTAAGCACAAGGTCGCCCATCCCGGCCAAACCCGCGAGCGTCAGTGGGTTGGCGCCACGGTGAACGGCAAGGCGGCCGATCTCGGCCAAGCCGCGCGTGATCAAGGCTGCGCGTGCATTGAGTCCGGCACCGATACCATCGGCCACACCCGTCGCGATGGCGATGACATTTTTCAGCGCGCCGCCGAGTTCCGCTCCGACCACATCATCGGTGTGGTAGGCGCGGAAGGCACCGCCGTGAAACGCCTCAGCGACCACGTCGGCGGCGTTCGGGTCGAGGCTGGCCACGACGACGGCAGTGGGCCGCCCTTCGGCGACCTCCCGGGCAAAGCTCGGTCCCGCTAAGGCGCAGATTCGGCCGTGCAATCCACTCGGGAGGACCGCCTCGAGAACCTCCGCCATGGTCAGCAAGCTTCCGTTCTCGACACCCTTGCTGGCACAGCACACCACAGCGTGATGGGCGATGAGGGGACCGGCTGCGGTCATCACGTCGCGCACGGACTGGCTGGGCACTGCAACCACAACCACGTCTGCGCCATCGAGTACAGCAGCCATATCACCGGAGAACGTGAGACCATCCGGAAGCGAGATGCCCGGCAAGTAGCGCGCGTTCTCCCGGGTGCGTTGAATGGTGGCAGCGGCTCCATCGGTACGCGACCAGACCCAAACGTCGTCTCCCGAACGAGCCAACTGAATCGCGAGAGCTGTTCCCCATGAACCCGATCCCAAAACCGCGCAACGCATATCGATGCTCCTCGAGTGGTCACGCCAAGTGCGCGCCTACTCCGCCTCTTCCCAATGTTCGAAGAAATCCACTCGATGCCGGTCGGTACTCGCTCGGCGGGCGCGCGGCCGCGCCCACTCCCGCAGTTGTTTGATGTGGTCGTCCATTGTCACTGCCAGCGGAACCGTGTCCCGCGCGGCCTCAATGAGATCCTCGAAGCTGAGGCTACGATCCTCCGAAAATGCCTGGAACAGACCCGAGACAACCACTTGCTCGAGTTCCGCACCAGAGAAGCGTTCGGTCTCCTCGGCCACTTGGGTCAAGTCAAATGCGTGGGGATCCCGCTCCCGCTGCTTGAGGTGAATCTCCAGTATTTGCAGGCGCTCATGCACATCGGGCAAGTCGACAAAAAAGATTTCATCAAAGCGACCCTTTCGCATCAACTCGGGGGGCAGTGCGCGCACGTCGTTGGCCGTGGCCACCACAAACACGGGCGATTCCTTCTCCTGCATCCATGTCAGAAAGGTTCCGAAGGACTGACCGCCTCCTTGCTCTGCCATCGACATGAACCCCTTCTCGAGTTCATCGATCCAGAGCACCACTGGGGCAAGGCGCTCGGCGATTCGGATGGTAGATCGGAGGCTTTCATCTTCGCTTCTGGCACCCGAAAATACTGCTGCAACGTCGAGACGAAGCAACGGCATGCGCCAAAGGTCCGCGACAGCCTTGGCCATAAGTGACTTTCCGCACCCTTGGACTCCAAGTAAAAATACGCCCTTGGGTCGCGGCAGCCCAAAGGTCCTTGCGTCATCGCTGAATCCGCGCCCGCGGCGGTCCAGCCAGTCCTTGAGACTGTCCATACCACCCACGTCGAGAACACTGCCACCGCCTTCCCAGAACTCCAGATAACGACTGCGTCGGATGACTTGTCGTTTCTCTTCGACCAAGGCAGCCAAGTCGGCTTCTGAGAACCCGCCGCTCGACATCATGATTCGCGCAAGCAATCGCTTAATCTCACGTTCCGTCAACCCGAGGCATCCATCCACGAACTGCCAGAATCGGTCATTCGGAATTTCCACTTTCTGCGCCTTCAGCAGGGCAGCCAAAAGCTTGCCCACATCATCGCGCCCCGGTAGCGGGATGTCGATGACGGTGACCTCTTTTTCGAGTTCACTGGGCACCTGTGCATCGATACCGAGAACGAACACAGTCTGCTGTTTAGGGCCCACCGAAGTGGCGAGGTCCCGAAGTCGACGTCGAACTTCCGGTTGAGACCACCACGATGCGACATCGACCAAAACGAAGAACGCGGGGCCTTCAACGCGGCCCATCTCGGCGAGCGCCTCGTTGACCCCGTCGGTACCCGCTACTGGGCCTTCAGGACCCGTCAGGCCCGTCGTCGCGCGCCACGAATAAATGGGTCGATCCTCATCTGCAGACAATCGAGTCAGCGCCCGCTCCACTCGCTGCTCTTCGTGAGAAACAAGTTGCAATACCGGGTAGCGGGCTCGCACCAGCGTGCGGATTCGATCCAAAACGTCGCGCATAATGGAAGGCTATCACCGTTGGACGGCTAATGGGCTCATAGGGTCCGATCCGCTATCCTTCTGTGCGATGCCGCTACGTTTCCAGACCCCAATTCTATTTGCACTCGGCTTGGCCTTTGCGGCGGTGTTTGCGGCGCCCGTTCTCGCCTCCATGTCGAGCCATGCCATCGGGGTTGCCTGCGGCCCTGCGGTCCAAGACCTCTGGAATCTATGGAGTTCCGGCGGTGCACCCGACAGCGGCGGCCTTGCATTTCCAGCCGCAGCCGCCAAGCCACCCCTTGCTGCGCCCTCGGCTTGGCTTGTGGCTCAACTCCTCGGAACATTGGGTTTCGATCCGATTACGAGTTGGAATCTTATGTTTTTACTGGGCTACGCCGGCTTAATCGCTGGATGCATCTCCCTCGGCCGGCGCATCAGTCCAAATTCACCTTTTGTCGCAAGGGTGGCGCTCTTGATCGCCGTCGTTGGGTGCACCGCGTGGTCACCCATGCTTCGCCATGCAGGCTCGGGCACCATACCCATGATGCTGGTGCCCCTCGTGCTTTCCAGTCTTCACGCCTGGGTCCAACCGAATGCACCGATTCGACATGGCATCGCCGCCTCGGTGTTGTTTGCGTTTGCGTGTCTTGGCTCATGGACGGCCACTGTACTCGTGCTGGCGATGACACCCGCCTTCGCAGTGGTGATTGCTCAGGGCATTGAGGGCAAACAAGCCAATCGAAGAGCATTCGCGGCACTCTTGCCGGGCCTTGTGTTCGGTTCGGCTCACATCGCATTCACCCACGCCACCGTAGCACCAGCAAGCGTCGCCGCGGAAACACTTGGACCCGCATGGATGACCCATGCAGAGGGTGCACTGCTGCTTCCCGCGACTGCGGCGGTCGCACTCCCTTCCATCGGAATCCTCTTGCTGTTCCTCGCGGGCGTCGCGAGTCGGCCGCAGTCAACCGTGGGGTGGTTGCTCACCGCAACATGGGGCATCCTCCTGGCTGCCGCTGACACAAGCCGTGTGCTTCCCGTGGTCTACATCAAGGAGAGTTTTCCCATTCTTCAACCTCTAAACGATTGGTGGCTGATTGCGCCCTTGGTTTCTGTTCCGATCGGAATCACAGCCATGCGAGGAGTCGAAGCGCTGCACCGCGCGCAACGCGACCGATTGGCCTTGGCGGTCTTGGCCATCGCACTGATCGACCAGACCCTACCCTCACTGGGGGTTTCTGGTTTGCAGCGGGTACGCATCGCTCCCCCCGACGCCATGATGGACGCGCTTCGAACGCTGCCATCCGGGGCGATTCTGCAACTCCCGGCTTCACACGAGGATTGCGCCCAAACCGACAAGCTGCGTCTGTGGCAACCCATGATTGGCCGGTCGATGTCCACAGCATCGTGGGACCAACCTGATGGCGGGCAACCCTTCAGTTACATCGCACGTCTCGGACAAACACTTGCCAACTCGCCCCCGAAGCGGGCCAGCTCCGAGGCGGCCTTAGACCCCGAGACCTTTCGGTGCGCGGTGGAAGACCTCTTCACGCTTAAGGATCTTGGATTCAGCGTGGTCTCAGTCGACCGGTCGAGCGATGTTCATCCGGCGCTCATCGAAGGGCTGAGCATGGTCTTGGGCGCGCCGATTTTCGATGAACGTGAGACGGTCTTGTGGACCATCAATGCACCGGACAACAGCGGTCGAGGGGTGCCTTGCTCGCTGCCGTTCACACGCTCAAACTAAATCGCTGAACCGGTCTTTGTGATGATGGAAGATTGAGTATCCAATCAGCAGACAAATCACCGATACGATGACGGTGAGAATGAGCGAATGCGGGTGAGGAAACCGGTGGTTGAGCATCAGTTCTTGCACCACACCAACCAAATGGGCCATCGGGTTCAACTGGAGGACCAGCTTGAATCGCTGCGGATAGACACTCGCTGGGTAAAAAATGGGCGTCATGAACATGCCGAGGAGCAGAACACTGCGGAGCCAATGGATGGTGTCTCGGAAGTACACATTCATGGTGGCAAAAATAAGGCCCAGTCCAAGTACAAGCATGGTCTGTACCGCAACAACCACGGGAACGAGCGCCAAGTGCCAGCTGAGCCCATGGCCGAGGGTTAGGGCAGCAATGCAAAGAACCCCGAGTCGGATGAACTGATTGAGGACGGCACTGGCAATCAAGTGTGCCGGCAAAATCACCGCCGGGAAATTCAGCTTCTGAATCAGGTGCGCATGCGCTCGAATCGAAGTGGTCGCGCTGGTGAGCCCTTCGCTAAACGCCATCCATGTCACCATCCCGGCAAACAGAAACAGAGCATAGTTCGACCAACCGCCTGCAGGATGGAACTTGACTCCAATGAGCACGTGGAACACAAAGGTGTAGGTGACCAGCTCAAGAAGCGGGGTGATGACGGTCCAGAAAAACCCAATGGTGCTTCCCGTGTATCGATGCCGGAGGTCCTTCAGTACGAAGGTCCACATCAATCTTCGGTGCGTCCACAACTCACCAAGTCCTCCCGTGAACTGCTGCCCACTCGGCACTCCAGTGCCGTACACGGTCTCGGTTTCATGGGTTTGGCTGGTCAGCATTGCCGTAGGTTATCCCGTCTACCGGACAGACCGAAACCCTATCCGTTGTCGAGAACAGGCTCGAGGGGTCGGCACATCCGTGCAATGAACTCCATTTCTGGCTCCAGTTCTTCGATCGTCCAACTCATCGCTTTGGTGATGTCAGCGACATTCGGCACGAAATTCAACGGGCTGAGACGGCGCCTCATGGCGAAGGAGTGATGGGCAAACGGTAAATTCTTTGCGATGCTAGACCGAAGGATCTGCTGAACGGGAAAAAATATGGGGCTGCGGGCGCGCGGCGCAAAACAATCCATCGCCAGCACAAAAGGATTTCGGCGAGCAATCCGACCGGTCATCACCTCCGCATACGCCGGCTTGCAGGGCAAGTTGTTGACCACCCCTCCTTCCAGCAGTCGAGTGATGCCGGTTTGACCGTAGAGGGTGTCAAGCAAGCGCCTCATGCGCTCGTCGTCTCGGTAGATGTCGTAGTGGAGCAGCCCGGGTATGGCACTCGAGAACCCAACCGTGTCGATCACGTCAGCCTGCACCGATGCTTCATCGGCGCCGAACACGATCTCGCGCAGCGCCTCGGGGGTGCTCATCATCTCTTTCATGATGCCGGCGACTCTCCCCACGCGAGAGAATCGGGAACGGCGAAACACACTTCCGGGCCCCACATAGTCGTCCATGAAGTGCTCGTAATAGTCGAGGTCGTGCTTGAGCCCATCCACGGTAATGCCGGTCACCACAACCAACATGGGCAGTTCAAGATCGGCGAGTGTCATGGGACTGCCGTCCGGATTCTCGAACAGGTGCCCAATCGCTGCCCGGAGATACAACCGGAGGGTCGCAGGCACTCCGTATCGACTGTCGAGATCGAGAACGCGAAACACCTTCTGCCACGAGAGGCTCTCCGCCGCAGCGACCATCGGAGCGAGATCGAACTGGCGGGTTCGCGCACGGAACAGCCCCAACAAGGCCCCCATCGATGTTCCAGCGATCAGTTCCGGCTGCAAACCGTAACGATTGAGCAGGGTGTAGCCACCCGGGTAGCCGTAGCCTGAACCGCCGCCGCCCCCGAGTACCACCACCAACTGTCGTGTTCGAACTTCTGCATCGAGGCTGTCTCTGTCAACCACCCCATCGGCAACAAGACGTGCCCGCACTCGCAATGTCTGGTCCAGTAGTGGCGCCAAGACTTGGCCCGCCCCGCCAACCCCCTGCCCTTCTCCTTCGAGATGAGGTTTTAGGGCTTCGAGCACACGCCAGCGATGCGGAGCGAGACGGTCGGCCACCGGTATGTCCCGGCCCGACGCATCCTGCACAACGGTCATCTTCGCGAACGACAACACATAGCGAAGCTCGTTCAACATCTTCGGCGTCACAGTGCCCGACTGGTCAAGGTCACGCCGTACGAGTGACTCTTCTAAGGCCTCGAGCGGTGCACGCAGTTTGAGATGGTCATCAGCATTCACGGAACAAAGACGTAACCGACTAGCGGTCCCAGAGACCGACTAAGTCTTCTTCGGGATTGTTCGAGCGAACCGCCGTCCACTCTGGGGGAAAAAATTCTTGGTATTCATTCTGCAGAAAACGACGACCAACCAACACAATGGCGCCAATATCATCGGGTGTACGGATCACTCGGCCCGCGGCTTGGACCACCCGCGCCATGCCCGGCACTTGATACGCATAGCGGAAGCCCGAGCCGTGGAGTTCTTGAAACCAAGCACTCATGAGTTTGCGTTCCATTCCCACCGCGGGCAGGGCTGGCCCGACGATGACTGCGGCCAACAATCCGGCTCCGGGGAGGTCAATGCCTTCCGAAAAAATCCCGCCCAGCACGCCCATGAGGACATGGTTTTCCCCTCGCTGCAGCGTCTTTAAGACGCGGCTCCGATCCCCCTCCTCCATATTTCGTTCTTGGAAAATCATGGGACGGCCCGTCAAGCCCATCTCAGCCGCCACCGCATCCCGCAAAGCAAAGCTGGAGAAAAACACGGCCACATTGCCAGGAACACCCCGAATTGCGGACTCAACGTGCGCGGCGATGGCCGCTTTGTCTCGAGCACGCTTTTTGTATTCAGTGGAAACATCGCCAACCACGATCACCTTTCGGTGCTCCGGCGGAAAAGGACTATCGAACTCCGATTGAACCAAACGACCCGACTCAAGACCCAAGATGGACGCGTAGAAGTCTGCAGGCCGCAGTGTTGCACTCATAATCACAGTCGCCGATAGATCCGCGAAGGTCGGAGCCAAGACGGGGGCAGGATCGCGACACAGCAACTGCACTCCCGCGGCGTCCCCCCGTCGGCCGGACCGCCAAATCACCACCGTCTCCTCACCCGCACCGTCCAGTGCCGCACGCATTCGCGACACGGCCCGTCCCATATCAATAAACGGGTCGCCCTCGTCAAAAGGAGGCTGCTCTGCCTTCAGCAAGGCGTAGTCCATGCTCATCTCATCAAACCGCATCGCGAACCGCTGAATATCTCGTGCATTGACCCCATCATCCAGCGAATACGCAACCGCACCCGCCTCGCCAACTCCCTCGATATACGCGTCCATCCAATCGAGGATGTCGGCGGCCAGCTCTGCGGGTCCCATGAACTCTGGACGGTCGGCCAACTCATCGGCGACCCACTCAACCGTTTCGCGCATCAGACGAGGACTGGCATAGCCTCGCGCGCGTTCTGGCAGGTTGTGCGCTTCATCGACCACCACAATCCAGTCTCCCGGCGACTCGGCTATGGGACCGATCTTTCGACTTGGGTCGAAGGCGTAGTTGTAATCTCCGATGATGATGTCAGCTTCGCGGGCCAGCTCCATGGCCAAAGAAAATGGACAGACGGTGTGCTCTGTGGCCATCTCCTGAAGATCGTCCGGACTTGGCACATGCAGGATTCCGCCAGACTCACGCCAGAGCCGCTCGTGCAGATTGTTGCCGCGCACCCGGTCGTGGTGACCGTTGGCGTACGCACAACAGTCCGGTCTGCACGCCACCACCTCGTTTAGACACGCCTTGTCGCGAGCCCGGATGCTCACTGCCCGCACTGGCACGCCTTCTGTGGCCATTCTGCGGATGGTGTCCTCGACGATGGCTTGTTGGGTTGTACGTGCAGTGACAAACATGACCCGCCGATCGGTTCGATAGGCCGCTGTAAAGGCCGCATACAATACCGCCGCGGTCTTTCCGATCCCCGTGGGTGCGTTCAACAACAGGTGTCCGCCGCGTTCGACCGTATCGAGGACATCGGTCGCCAGCGTTTCTTGATTGGGGCGCCACTCTGAATGGGCGAACGAAACAGAGGCTGAGCGCCGTCTATCCATCCATGCAAGGTAGGCTTCTCTCTTTCGAATCACCCACGACAACTGCGCCATCAACAACACCGCAAATTCAGGATCGGGGGCCACCTGAATGAGGTGTTGCGTGCCGTCTCGAACCGAAATTACGATGAGCCGGCCCATGGCCCGCTGCCCTCGCGCTTCGAGGGCGTGCAGGTACATTCTCAACTGAAGAGCCGCCTCGGGCATGTCAGCAGCAGTAAATGTGCACAACCGTTCGTACCCGAGCACGGATGATTTGACCTCTTCGACCACCCAATAGTCCCCTTCTACGCTCAGCCCGTCCATGCGGCCTTTGATGACCACCTCCCAGCCATCCACCAAAAGGCTGTGCTTGACTTGGACCTCGGCTTCGAACCCTTCATCTTCGCCCTGACGTATGGCTTGGTAGGCCCGATGAGCAGCCACACCGGCGGCCATTCGAGACCGCCCGTTCCAGCCAAGCCCCATGCTCAGATGCCCACTCGGCGGCCCAACCGACACAACATCGTGCACTGACAAGTCGAGCCTTCGCTCGGCATCGTTGAATCGAAGCACAGCTTGTTCCGTTGGGTCGGAGGTTCCAGTGCTCTTTAACCGAGGGCCGAAAGCAATCGAGCAGGCTAAGGGCATCTCCGCGGAGGTTTCGATGACATCAACAGAAACAGCATGGACATCCTTGACCGAGCGCGTGGCCGAACTCGAAGCGCTCGGCGGCGTGATTCAACTGCTCGAGTGGGACCAGCAGACCATGATGCCGTCCGGTGGTGGTCCGCAGCGCGGCACGCAGATGTCCACCATCAGCGGTCTGATGCACGACCGCCTGAGCGCCCCAGAGGTGGGAGAGTGGCTCTCCACGCTCGAGGATGTCGACGACCCGATTCAATCTGCTGCCGTCCGAAACATCCGACGCGACCACGATCGCGCCGTCAAAGTACCCACCCGCTTGGTGGCTGACCTCGCGCGTGCCAGCAACGATGGTTTCGCCGCCTGGATGGCTGCCCGAGAGGCCAACGACTTCGAACCCTTCCACGACGCGTTGGCGACACTCGTACGGCTTCGCCGCGAAGAAATCGCTGCGCTCGGCCCCGCTGCGCACCCCTACGACAACCTCCTCGACCAGTATGACCCGGGCACCACGACCGCTCAACTGGTGCCCATGTTCGATCGCCTTCGGACTGAACTCTCGCAGTTTCTTGCCGAGGTCGGCGACAACCCCGGACCATCAACCGTTGCGGGAGCGTGGGACATCGATGGTCAGAAACAGATGAGCAACCGCGTCATCGATGCAATGGGTTTCCGTCTGACGGACGGCCGTCTGGATGCGAGCGAACACCCATTCACTGTGGGCATGGGCACCGGCGATGTGCGGTTGACCACCCACCTGTATGAAGACGATCTCCTCGGAGGGCTCACTGGAACCATCCATGAGGCTGGACACGGCATGTACGAGCAAGGCTTGCCTTCCCGGCACGCAGGGACCGGCATCGCAGTGGCCGCAGGCATGGGCCTTCACGAGAGTCAGAGCCGCTTCTGGGAGAACGTAATCGGTCGGTCAATGGCGTTTTTTGAGTGGTTGGTTCCGATCCTTGAAGAGCAGTGGCCCGGTTCGACGCACACAGCTTCCGATTGGTTTGGGCACGCCAACCGCGTGGAACGGTCATTCATCCGCGTGCAGGCCGACGAGGCGACGTACAATCTCCACATCATCATACGGTTCGAACTGGAACTGAAGCTACTCAGCGGCGAACTCAGCATCGCCGACCTGCCTGAAGCGTGGAACGCTTCCTACGCCGACTTACTGGGAATCACACCATCTACCCCTAACGAAGGTGTCCTCCAAGATGTGCACTGGTCCAACGGGCTCTTCGGCTACTTCCCGGCCTACACGATTGGCAACTTGTATTCGTCGAGTTTCCGGTACCAGATGGAGGCCGACCTTCCAGACATGTGGACGGCGGTTGCGCGCGGTGAGTTCGAAGCCATCCTCGACTGGATGCGAACGCGCGTTCACGACGTTGGTCACCTCATGGACGGCCCCGAGATATTCCGTGCGGCCGTCGGCGAACGGGACCCCGTCGCCGACCTTATGCGCCACCTTCGCGGCCGTCAGGGTGCCTTGTACGGACTCTAAGCGTCAAGAGCCGCTTCGATGGCCGTTACCAGCGACGAATCAGACGGCGACGTGGTGGACCGAAACCGGTCGATCACTGCACCGTCTCGCCCGATCAACACCTTTTCGAAGTTCCACATGACTTTCGAGCGCCCGGCCAAAAGATATGCATACAGGTCGCTCTGCCCCGAGCCGTTTACGTCTTGTTTCTCGAGCAGCGGAAAGTCCACGCCGTAGTTGATCCGGCAGAAGCTCTGGATCTCCACGGCCTTGCCCGGCTCCTGCGATCCGAACTGGTTGCACGGCACCCCTACGACCACCAGCCCACGGTCCTTGTAGCTGGACCA
>DEBL01000275.1 GCA_002348535.1 Deltaproteobacteria bacterium UBA2957
GGAGGAGGTGTGACGGAGGTTCGCACCGCAGCCGAAGAGTATCTCACTTCGCTTCAGCAAAACCGTGCAGAATTCGGCGAGAAACACGACCAAATGGACTTCAACTACCCTCGTGCGAGCCGACCGAAAGATGCGGAACAATCCTTTGAATCGCTCCGACAAGCCGTTCGCAAGCGTGAAGCGATGAAGCCAATGAAAGGTGCCCCGGGCCGAACAGTGCTGTTGATGGCGGCACTGGTGGGGTTGGTGATCGCATTCCCACTGGCAGATTTTTTTGCCCAATGGACCTTACCCACTCGGCCCGTTGTGGTGAGCTTGGGCACATTGTTGGAGATGGGTCTGTGGGCGCTGGAATCGTTTCTTTATTTGCTGTTGACCCAACCCGGGATCTTCTTGACCGGACCGATTGTTGTGGGTGCTGCCTTGTCGGCCATGATCCATAGAATGGTCGCGAAAGCGGAGGCCGAAGCCAATGGATTCAAAAGCACCATTACCGATGTGTTCATCGATGCTGTTCAAGAAATCCCCGCCGCTTCCGACTCAACGTCAATGGTCAAACGGGGTTCGATTCAGACCATGATGAATTCAATCCGGAGGAAGTTCGAAGACAGCATCCGAGAAAGGGTCTTCCATGTCGTAAACCTTCATGAAAGGAACCTCAAGCTCTACATTCAACGCTTGAAGGCCGTGGAGCGAGCGTTGAAGTGGCTCGAGCAAGAAGGGCTGCACGTCGGGTTAACCGATGAGGAGTCTGCTGAAGCTGCTTCTGGCAGTAGGGGCGGCTTCAAAACGGTGACGATGAAGTTCAGTCGCCCCAAAGGTGCAAAAAGTGACTCGTGGACCATTCTTCGCAGCGGCTTGCAATACGATGACCCCATCCAAAGTCAACTCGTAGCACCGCAATCAGAAGAACAGGATCTCATCGAACACCCCTTCAAAGCCGAACCGTGGCCACCGGACGTCAACATACTGGACCTCCGAGCGGTCAATCGGTATTTGTTACACCCGGACCGCTTTCTCGATGGTGTTCGCGCCCAAACCGATGACTTGGTCAATAAAGGGCACGCGACTAAGAACTCGAAAATCGAAGGTGTCGCTCGCTTCGGACCCCGACAAGGCGACCCCGAGTCCAAGGTGACTCGGTTTGTCCTTCGGAATCCTTCAGGACGACTGATGCAGCAACTGCAACGTCTTAAGACCGACGAGCCAACTTACTGGGAAGGAAGCCCCGAACAATATCAATACGTGGACATCGGCGATGAAGGGCGATTGTTTGTTGTGCAGTGCGCCATTGAGGTGGCTGCACCATGAACCAATACGTCACTGACTTTTTGTTGTTTTTGAACGCATTCTTTCAAGGATTCGCTCAACCCGATTGGGCGAGTTTTGGACTGGTATTCTTCTGCTGGGCCGCACTCGCCGGCATTCTGGCGTTTCCCCTTCTCAAAGCTCACTTCTTGACGGTAATTAAAAAATCGGATCCCGAAAACTTGGCTCCGGTTTTCGGAAAGTCGATGAGTTGGCTGTTTTGGTCCGGCATGGGCCTTTGGGTGGGGTGTACCGCAACATTGCTTGGCAGCGGTGGCATGGCCGCCTGCGGGGCCACCAGCACCGCCACCACGCATAGTCGAAACACCGCCTTTGCCCGAATCATCAACAGCGACATTTACCCGTGGCGCGATCTGTGTGCGCAGCCGGCCTCCGCTCTGAGCGGCGTCGCCCTCGCTCCTTCAGGGGCCGTAGCCAGCGTCGAAACCATCAGCCTGCTGTACGGACTGTTTGCGTTGTTGCTTTCATTTGCGTCATTCATTCTGCATTACAGTTCCAAAAACCCCCGCGAACGGAATCCGAAGCGTTTGCAGTACTGGGGGCACTATGCCTCTCCAGCAAAAAACGACACCTCAACCGGACCCGCTCCGTGGTTGAAAAACACCGGTAGTTGGCTGGCATGGTTACTGCTCGCCGCTTGGTTGAGTGCTACGCAATACCTCCCTGTATTTGCTGCGGCCGGCGAAGCCATGATTCCGATGATGGTGTGGAGTTGGGTCGGTGTGTTGTGGGTGTTGTTTGTGTGCCTGCTTCGGTGCGGTGGTACGGCTCCAAAAGAAGCCGAACCCAAGCAACCCCTCAAGCAACCAAAAGCACCACCGAAGGTGACCCGCGTTGAGTGGGAACGCTTCATGAATGAGCAAGGGTTTGTATTACTGCGAGGTGAGTCAGGCTCCGAGGTGCCCGTTTCAGCCCCAGCCAAACCGAGCCTCGATGCCCCCAACCTGAATGCACGACGGTCAAATGAATTTCGATACAGCTCATCAACCACATCAACGCGAGGCGCCACCGCTTTGGGCGCCGGACGGCGAGCGAAGGAAGAACTGAAAGTTACCGGTGACAAAATGTACGGCCATCAAGGGGTGTTTGTGCAAGCCGTCACCGGTCAGCCTGAGCAAGGACACCGATCACGTGCCTATTTGATGCACACCGACCGGTGCAGCGGTAGGACCTCTGCAGTCTTTCAAGCCGCACTGCTCCAAAGCATTAATGGGTACGGCTCTATGCTGCTTTACCCAAGCGCTGGCGAAGCACAAAAAGCATTTGAAGAGTCCTTTTATCGGCCTGCAACCCAAAATCGCTTTCCACACAAAGACCGCGTCATTTTGCTGGAATCTTTCGCCGACCAAATCGAACCCGACTCTGTGGTTGTGGCCTCGGTCGATTGGTTGGTCGATGAGTACCTTCCTTCCTTTCAAGGCCGCGCGGTCGACCACGCACCCCTCCGTGATTTTTCGCGAAACCTTAAGTTGGTGGTACTCGAGGACATCGAACGTTTGTCGGGTGTCCGGGCGACCAATGTAGTGCTCGTCATGCGTCGCCTTTACCGCCTGCTTCGGGCATTCGAAAGCGAGCCGGTTCTGGGCCTGACGGCCTGCGCCAATCCTTCTGGTGCGTCAGGGGTCAACGAGTTCGCCCAACGTTTGTGTGGACCGCTGGACCTCGTGAGTGTGGCAGAGCGATGCGATGCACCCAGCCACGCCATTCACGGCTACGTTTTGAGCGCCGCCCCCAC
>DEBL01000087.1 GCA_002348535.1 Deltaproteobacteria bacterium UBA2957
TCGGCGTCGGCATCGGCATCGGCATCGGCATCGGCATCGGCATCGGCGTCAGCATCGGCATCCGCATCAGCGTCGGCATCCGCGTCAGCATCAGCGTCGGCATCCGCGTCGTGGTCGTGGTCGGCGTGGTCGCCAGTATCAGAATCGTCATCCTTACCGCAGCCAGTAAGCACTGCGAAAGGAAGGGTCAGAGCAAAAATCGAACTGTAAAGTCGCATTGTTTTCAAAATCCTTCTATTTTTGAAAATGAAAGTCACTTTCATTAGTGAGCACCCGGCGGATAACAGAGCCCTCACGGTAACGCAAACTCGTGATTTGGATTTAGACCTACACCAAATCTCATGCCAATGAAAATGAGCACCATTTCTTTGCTGTGAAAGTCGTCCTTTAAGGCTATGATTCCCTCACAATGAGACCTGAGTTTCCCCCCATTACGGATGCCACGCCGCGGATCGGTCCGTTCGCGCTCTTCGATGTGATTGGTGCTGCCGGCATGGGTGTGGTCTGGCGAGGCATGCATGTTGAGCAACGCATTCCCGTGGCCATCAAATTTTTGACCGCCGAAGGGTCCCGCGACCCCTTGTACTTGGGATGCTTAAAGAACGAAGTCCGAAAAGCCGCTGCGCTCGATCATCCGGCGATCGTTCGCGTCCACGACCACGGGGAAGTGCCCGACGATATCGGGGTCGAATCGCTGATCCCCGGGAGCCCTTACTTGGTCATGGAGTACGCCGAAGGGGGAACCCTGACGCGGCATTGCGGGACCTTAGACTGGGCGCAGACATACCGCGTCTTGATGCGCCTGCTGGCGAGCCTCGCGCACGCGCACTCGCACGGCGTTGTTCATCGAGACTTGAAGCCCGGCAATGTATTGCTGCGCCGGGCGACGGGCGGTGTCATGCTCACAGACTTTGGGCTCGCGCGGGCAGGCGACACCGATGGAGGTCCCGTCCTCAACGCCGGCACACCCAGCTACATGGCACCCGAGCAGATCGCGCAAAACACAGCAGACATCGGCCCGTGGACCGATATGTATGCGCTTGGTTGCTTGGCATGGAGCCTGCTGTGTGGACCGCCTCCGTTTCACAGAGAAACAGTCGACGAGGTCCTCGAGGCCCACCTTACAGAGCCCGTGCCCTCATTCGAGCCTCGAAAGCCCGTCCCTAACGGGGTCGAAGATTGGATCCAGCAACTGCTCCACAAATCCCCACGCCATCGCTTCGTGCGAGCCGCCGACGCCATGCATGCGCTTCAATCCATGGCCCCCCTCGACGCCATCGATACCTTGCACACCGAACCGGTGTTCAAAAAACAGGACGCGGACACCTTGCTGGCCACGTTGACGGACGACTCGTCCAGCGTCGCGGACGACACCCAAGTCATGGCGCCTCGAACCATTACGGGTCCGCAGCACAGCCCAGCTCCCCTGCCTCAAATCGAGCAATCCTTGCTCTGGGCCGAGCGCGTCGAGGTTCCCCCGATGCCGGAAGATTGGCGTACTGACCGGCCGTACCGTTCCGTGCCTCACCTGTTGGGGACTGGACTGACCATGTTTGGCATGCGCAGCTTGCCTGTGGTCGGACGCGAAGCTGAACAGCAGCTGCTCTGGAACACTCTTTCCACCGTGCGAGCGCGACCGTGCACGCGCGTGGTGTTGATCGAGGGGCAGAGTGGAATGGGCAAGAGTCATCTCGCCGAATGGATGGCGCGACGCAGCTACGAGGTGGGTGCAGCCATCCCCGTGCGGGCTGAGTTTGCCGCCACCGAGACCGGCGACCCTTTGGTGGCGTTTGTGCACGCTCTGCTGGGTACGACGGGTCTCGATCGGGACCAAGCCAAGGCCCGAGTCGAAGCCGCCTTGACCACCCTAGGCAGGTTTGACAATCAAGAAATCGATACCCTGCTGATGGTTCTCGGCCCCTTCGAAGGTGAGAGGTTCACAGAAGCCATGACCGAAGAACGGAATGAACTCAGGCTTCCGGTAATTCGACGCATTCTGCATCGCTTCAGCGTGCTGCGCCCCATCATTGTGGTTCTCGATGATGCACACCTCGATGAGGATGCGTTCGAGTTTGTCCGAACACTGATGGCGTCATCGCCCATCGCACACCCCATCCTCGTCTTGATGTGCGTAAACACGGTGTCATCAGAAGATGAAACCAAGCGCACCATCTCGACACTGCGCAAACGCAAGGGCGTCCAGTCGCTTCCGCTCGGACCGCTTCCTAACGAGCATCGATCCACACTTGTGCGCCGACTGTTGGGGCTTGAACCAAAGCTTGCCGCACTTGTCGAGCGGCGTTGCGGTGGAAATCCTCAATTTGCAGTTCAGCTCGTGGGCGACTGGATCCAGAAAGACATGCTCACAAAGTCGTCCGATGGCTTTGCGCTTCGTCCCGGAGTACGGGCCGAGTTTCCCGCTGATCTTCAAGCGGTTTGGGAGCGGCGCTTGGCTGCTGCGCTACCCGCATCCGGCGACACTCAGTGCTTGCAGGTCGCCGCCGATATCGGGACCGCCGTGGCAAAGAAGGAATGGACTGAGACGTGCGATATTTTGGGCATTGAGGCGGATCATCAGATGATCGGATCATTGATTGACGCGCACCTCTTGGTCCCTCAACCCAATCGAGCCGGATGGACCTTCGTCCACAGCCTTGTTCAAGAGTCCCTCAAGCGCCAAGCCGAATTTGCGGGCCTCCGGGCAACGCATCATGCCGCCATCGCAGCAATGCTTCAGGGCCGTGAAAGCGTTGCACCTCGGAGGGGTCGGCACCTGTTCCTCGCTGGGCAGCACAACGAGTCTGTTGCCGCTCTGCTCGACGGCGCCGCCCAATGCATCAGTGAGTCTCGACTCGAAATGGCGTGGGATCTCCTTTCTCTTCGGGAACAGGCACTCCGAACCTTGGCCGTGCCGGAGACCGATCTCCGTTGGTCCGAGGGATGGATGCTTCGGGTTCGGATCTACCTGCGACGTACCATGTATCCACCGGCCGTGGAACTTCTTGAGCGCGTGATCGACAACACCGCTGAGACGGCCAATGCGGCGTCGATTCGGGGGCGAGCATACTTCAGGCGCGGGAACATCTACCGTCAGAGGTCCAAGCCTGCTGAGGCTCGAGAGTCCCTGCTCCTCGCCATGGATACAGCCCCTGACGACCTGAATGTACAGTGGCGAGTGCAGCAAGAGATTGGATTGCTTGAGCTCGAATACGGCGATCTTGAGCTATCAGAATCCTCGTTTAAGCGTGCTCTCGAAGCCGCAAAGCGGACCGGTGATGACGCCAATGTGTACCTCGTTCGATACCTAATGGCGGGTGTATACCGAAGAAATGGCGATACAGAGGCTGCGCATGCTCATCTGACTGCGGCCCTTGCGTACCGCAGACGGATCGGTTCGAAGCAGCAACAAGCCGACTGTCTCAACAATCTTGCAGAACTCGATCGCTTTGCTGGCAATTTAAAAGAAGCGGAAGATGGGTATCGCCAGACGCTCGCCATCAAAGATGCCGTGGGCGATGAGAGCTCATACATTGCCAACCTCAATCTCGGCGCCATCTACGCGGAGACGGGTCGCCCCGTCGAGGCTCGCAACCAGTTGGAGCATTGCATCGCGGTGCTCAATGCGAGCGGACTCACCGGTTTAAAGGGAGCCGCACACCTGTTCCTCGCCCATGCCCATGTTCAACTCGACCTGATGCGGGAATGGCGCAACAGTTTCGACGAGGGCACCCGATTGGTGAGAGAGACTGGAATGATCGACGTAGACATCGCCCGATGCACCATGTTGGGGGGCGAGGAACTGCTGGCCAACGATCACCCAAATGAGGCACTGGAGAGCCTCGCGTTCTCCCTTGACCACTGGACCATCCTTGAACGGCAGGATGAGATCAAAACTGTGTCGCAGCTGATCGACTCGATCACAATGCGCCACGGCTAACAACCGTAAAATCGACCCCGGCCCGGTCACTGGTGAGGCCGTCTTGCCATTGCGAGCCCAACTCGGCCTCAATTGTGTAGGTACCTTCAATGAGGTCGTGCAGCGGGGTGACCTCCCGCTCAATCCACTGCCGCGGTTGAATCTGGCGCACAGTCGGGCCGCCAAAACACGGAAGTGTTGCAGACCCTTGGAGGCCACCGCTCGTCACCGTCCACCCCGAGACCAAGCAGGACTGTTCGGTGCGCAAATCGACGGGCTCGTCGCAGGTGTTGGTGATGCGAACCCAAAGACGGTAGTGGTGTGTCGGATGGCCCATGATCACGACGTCCCCGTCGGCATCGCGCATCTCTGCCACGATGGACAGTCCATCGCCGTCGCAACTTGGGGGAGCGTTGTTGGACTCCGTGAAATCAACCGGCTCGACAAGCTGGTCGTGAATCCCGTCGGAGTCCACCGCCATCGCTCGCAACTCCGCATCTCCGGTGTCGATTCGGTCCGACCCCGTACCTTGCGATGAACCGGCCGGGTCTCGGCCCGTGTCTTCAAGAGGCATCGAATTGTCGATGCAGCCCAGAATGGGCAGGATCACCATCCATAGTCCAGTTGTCATCAATCTGCTCCCGTCAATTTCAGCTAGTCACGGATCGGCTGGGTACCAACCATCCACTCCCATTTTTCCCGCCATTCATGGCTTGCACCCCATCGAAAACGGATGGTCCGACGCACCAACTCAACCGGAACCGGTCCCCACCATCGCGAGTCCATCGCGCGGTCGCGATCGTCCGCCATCAAAAACACATGACCCTCCGGCACACTGACCGGATCCGCGGACCAGCGACTGGACGAGTCCTTGGGAAAGCGTGTGAGCCAACTGTGACCAAGCGCCGGTTTCTTGGCCCAAAGGGTCTCCTTGGTCACGACATAGCCTGCAGCATCCCCCATCGCGGTGGTGCGGAGTCGCCGATTGCCCACTCGTATCATTCGCTCGTCAATGGCAATGGACTGCCCCGCCACCGCGAGCACCCTTCGAATAATCGGGATGTTCGGATCCAACGGATCGTTCAGCATCACGATATCCCCGGGCAGAACCGCCTCGGTCTGCCAACCCCAAATCCGGTCTCCCGTTTCAATCGTGGGGGCCATGGCGTCATCCTCGACCGATATGCCGAGCCCCCAAAACATCAGAGCGGTTCCGACGAATGCAAGGATGGTATACACAAGTGATGATTTCATGGTCTTACTGTATCGACCCAAGCCCCCTCCCGTCATCAAAAGAGATAAGACGACTCAAGCTTCAAACCGCTAAGATGATCCTGAGAAATTACTATGCACCTGCTTTTAGCCAGCTTATCGTCCGCCATCGCCGCCCCCGTTCTCGTGATCGACGACACAGACGCGGACACCCTTACCTTTCAGGGCTCTCTGGGGAGCGAATTCGGGCACGCGGTCACCCTCAGCTCTGACTTTGGTGTCGTCGAGTGGGAATTTGAGGGCGACACCACCGCCCCAACCGGCGAGGTGCTCCGCCTCGAAGACTACGACGTCATCGTGTGGTTTGACGGCGGCCCCGCTGCGGGCGCTTCCATGCCCGTCTCGGGTCAAGCTGCCCTCCTCGAATATGTAAACAATGGCGGGAGCCTCATGCTCTTCGGCCAGAACGGCTACAACTTCAACACCGGCCGTCACGGGGACATGGCTCCCATGATTCCGTTGCGCTCATGGACCAACCACGAAGGCGGTTCGATCATCTGCGACGACGAGGAACACCCGATCTGCGAAGCATTCGGAACCGATGAGGTCACCATCAGCGGCGGGCATCTCTCCACCTCGATCCTCGCAGCCGACACCTACGCCACTCGACTCTTTGGGTACAAACCATGGTGGGTGCCCGAGTTTGTGTTCACGCGAATGGGCGCAGCCCACCTGAACTACGGCCTTGGTCGTGCACTCCAATGGGGGCTCTGGGGGAACTCCGGATCGGCCGCGCTGCAGTCGCCTTGGTGGGACTCCGACATCATGGAAATCATGAACTTGTCGGTGGAATGGCTCACTCAGGATCGGCCGCCCGTTGCCGATGCCGGTGGGCCCTACACCGCCACAGCCGGCGACCTCGTTGCGCTCTCGGCATCCGACTCACGGGCTCGGGGATCGGCAGAACTTGAGGCGTTTCGCTGGGACATTGGTTCGGTCGATGTAGTGGAAACCGGTGACCCAATCGTTGATTTCGACAGCAGTATCTTGGATGGACCAATTACCGTCACCGTCAATCTTCAGGTGGAGGACTCCGAGGGTCGAACCGACAACACGAGCACTACACTCACCGTCGCCAATGCCGACCCCGTTTTTGAAGAGATTGACTGCCCAGACTCACTGGATGAAGCCGAGGTCGGAAGTTTTTCCGCAGGAGTCGTTGATCCCGAGGTGGCTGACATCACCGAGGTTGAGTGGCTCCTCGACGGTGAACTTCTGGGTGCGGGCGAGGAAATCGCCGTGTCCTTCGCCGACAACGGTTCCGTCGATATTGGCGTTGCCGTCAGCGATGACGATGGCGGTCGCACCGAAGCCAGCTGTCCGGCGCCGATCAGCATCGAAAACGTACCGCCACTGATCGTTGGTTCGCCACCCACCGATGTTGACGCGCTGTCGGCGTATCGATTCCGTCCCGACGTGGAAGACCCCGGTACGTTCGATGTGCACGCGTGGTCACTGGAGGGCCCTGACGCGGCCACTGTTGACCCCGCGACGGGGACAGTGGAGTGGACTCCGACACTCGATGACGTGGGCGAGTACGACTTGATCCTTCGGGTCAATGACGGCGACGACAACGACACCTTCAGTTGGACCGTGACCGTCCGTTGGCCCGACTTGGATGCGGATGGGTACCGATACGATGACGATTGCAACGACGAGGACGCGACCGTCTATCCCGGCGCCAGCGAACTGTGCGACGACGTCGATTCAGATTGCGACGGCGACCTCACCGACGATTATGACGACATCGATGGCGACGACCTGCCCGACTGCATTGATGATGACGCCGATGGCGACGGAGTAGCGCTAACCGAGGACTGCAACGACCGCGACGACACGGTGTACCCGGGTGCGGACGAGTCCTGCGACTTCACCGATAGCGACTGCGACGGAAGCCTCGTCGATGAATTCGACGACTCCGATGCCGATGGTGAACCCGATTGTATCGACAGTGACCTTGATGGTGACGGTCTCGCAGACGCATGGGAAGAAGCCTATGGCCTCGACCCCGACGATGCGGCCGATGGGGGGAGCGACGAAGACGGTGACGGCCGAACGGCTCTCGATGAATTTATGTCCGGCTCTGACCCAACCGTCTACGACGGCCCCGGTGCACCCACCGTGTATGCGCCCATCGACGGCGGTGAGATCAACGAGCTTCCGGCCGTCATTACGGTGATTGATGGTGATGCACCCCTCGGTCAAGATCTGACGCACACGTTCACAATTGGCCTGCTTGAGACCCTCGAGATGCCGCTCGAGGTGATCGCTGAGGTACCGGGGGAGGACGATGGCACCACCTCGGCGGCGATAGAAGCCGAACTGGTCGAGAACTCATGGGTGTATTGGACCGCGCGCGCGCACGACGACTTCACATCGGGACCCACAATGACGGTGGCCATGTTCTTCGTGAATCTCGTGAATGAGCCTCCGGACACCCCCGGTGTGGTGGGGCCACTCGACGGAAGCACCAGCGTCGGTGTGACGCTCGAGGCCCTAACGCCCACTGACCCCGACCTCGACGAAGTCTCATTGGTGTTCTCGATTGAACTGCCCGACGGTGCGCTGCTGGTGAGCGAAGCGCGTTCGTCCGAGACGGATACGGTGGCGTGGACGCCGCCGATCACGGCCGACGATGGAGCGACCCTCTGCTGGACCGCCACGCCAGTGGACGAGCACGGACTCGAAGGGCCCTCCACTGACCCCGCGTGCTTTACAATCGACCTCACCAACTTGCCGCCCAGCGCGCCGGAGTTCGATTCCCCAGTGGGCACCGAGGCGGTCGCGTCCCTTACACCGACCATTCGCGTCATCAATGGTGTTGATCCAGAGGATCGTGAAACACAGCACCGATTCGAGATCGACACCAGCGATTCCTTTTCAAGCGACGCGCTCCAAACGGCCATCATCGACTCCGATGCGTCCGGATTGACGTCTTGGAGCCCTGAGGAGCCGTTTGAGGAAGACACCATCGTGTTCGTTCGGGTTCAGTGCACCGACGGCGCCAGCAACTCAGACTGGATCTCGACCCAGTTTCTTGTCAGCGAGACCAATGACCCACCATCGATCCCCACCCTGCTGGACCCTGCCGATGGCGTCTCGATGGGCGACGAAATGACACTGGTGGCGACCAACAGCACCGATCCTGAGGGAGGTACGGTGGTCCAAGAGTTCCAGGTTCTCGACCTCCGCGACACCGTGATTCTTGAGTCGGGCACCGTGGAACAAGGGGAGGACACCACCATCTGGGCACCCGGTCTAATGGACGAGGGGTATTACCAGTGGACCGCGCGGGCCGTCGATGAATCCGGCATGGCATCCGATTGGGCAACCGCTCGAAGCTTTGTCGTGGGAACACCGGACCAAGTCGAAGAGCCGGAGTTGGGCGGCATGGTTTCCGATGGCAAGTCATCCGGCTGCAGCTGCACCAGTGCAGCCGCGCACCCTCGGTCGACCCTGCTCTGGATTGCGAGCCTCTTTGGCTTGGTGCTTCAGCGGCGGAAGCGCCCGCGGTCTTGAATCGACTTTAGTTCTCGACGCAAGTTCTCGACGTCGTTTTCGAGCCGGGCGCGCAACTCGTCCATCGCACGGATTTCAGCAGACTTCTTCTCTACGTCAGCCCGCAGCAGCGCGTTTTCGGCCACCGCAGACTCCAGCGAGAGGCGGTCCGCAGCGCTCTGGTTTCCAAGAAGTTGGATGGCTTCGCGCTTGAACCCAGCCACCTCGTCCATGGCTCGTGTCATCCGGTCGAGGGAACGAGTCAATGTCTGGATCTGCACATTCAGGGCTGTTACTTCACCGCGTTTCTGCGTGACCTCCGCCTCCGCGCGAGCCTTGGCTTCTCCCGCGGCAGCCGCCACTTGGTGGGCCCGAGCAGCCTCTGCAGCCATCTGGGCGCGGTCGACGAGGTCTGTGGGCGAGTGCGCATGCCGGGCTCCCGTAATCAGCCACTCCATCAGCGCCGCAAAGGCCTGCTCCGGTGCGAACTGGGTCCGAGCGAGCCGTCGTGCAGCCCGCGAACGCCGACTGACCTCCTCCGGATCGTCCAGCACTGCGTCGAGTGTCGCTTCGATGTTGTGACTGGCCCATCCGGTGCCGCGAAGCACGTCGGCGATCGGCGAGTCTGGGTAGGTGAGAATGGGCAAACCGCACCCAAGGTAATCGGCGTGTCTAAAGCTGAAGGCCAGGTTTCGTTCCGGGTTGGCCACCATCCAGTCCAACGCGGCGGTCGCACCCGAGTAGGCTCGAAGCAGCGTGTCCCGATCCACCCAGCCAGCTGCCTTCAGTCGCGGGTGAGTGGGCAGAATCCATGTGGCTTCCGTGCCTTCGGGCACACCTCCATACCAGACAACCTTGCCCTCACCCCTTCGATCGAGGTGCTCCAACACGCGGTTGAGTGCCGGTACCGGGTCTTGCCAAGGCCAGCTTCCTCCGCCCGCCACGAAGATCGGCGTCTTCGAAGTCCGTCGCCGCATCCCTTGGGGAGCCAACAACGGCACAAGCAGCGTCGGGTCGGTTCGAACATCGATTCCGGCCATGGCCAAGATTCCCATCCAGAACCAGCGCTGGCGAGGATTGGAGACCAAGAAGACATCCCCAGCCGCTAACGCACGGAGTGTATCAACACTGGTCTTGCGTAAGGTACCCTCGAAGGCAGCTTCAAGAACACGCGGCGCGTAGAGGTCGACAGCAATTGGCGCCCCGACCGCACCGAGCGCAGGTGCATCCTCAATCTGCGTGGCAATGATGCGGTCCGGCCCCCAGTCGCGGGCCCGCTGATACAGGTCCTCTTCGGAGCTGAATCCTCCGGGCTCGTCTTGCTGACGTGAGAGCAGGCGCACGCGATGACCGGCAGCCTCGAAGGCTTGAGCCATGCCAAACGCACGAAGCGCCCCGCCTGTGACCGGTTGGTCCGCAGCGGGGCGCTTTCCGTGATGAACAATCAGTATTCGCATGTCCTCTAATCTAACAGAGGTACAGCGAAAGAGAAGGGTCTACAGGCCAGTCATGCCGGTAAGTTCCTTCGCGAGGATGATTGCATCGGTCTCCGTATCGATGTGTGTCTCGCGAACGAGGCCAATCCCTTCAACCCAGAAGAAGTCTGCCTTGCCCGGGAGGTCCCGACTGAATGGAATGCCCGAACCCTCGAGCGCCATGCTGTAGGTCCCCGAGATGTGCCATGCCGTCATGGACTCGCCCATCACACTGATGACTTGGGTTCCCTCGTCCTTGAACTGGCCGCTGACGGGAATGTTGACGCTCATACCGCTTCCAGGCGAACCTCCCGAACCGGCGGACGTATCGACGTATTGGAGGGTGTAGTTGAACGCCCATGTGTCGCCGGTTCCAAACATCTCATTGTTGAGGTACAACCGCGGCGTCGAGAGCTTCATGAGCACGTTGCCGGGGCTCACAGGGATGCCCGTGTCATCCAACTCGAGTTCAACCTCGTAGCTGATCTCCACATTCCACTCAGCGACGCTAAGGCCCTTTGTGCCCAAGTTGTCGCAGAGGTGGTAGACCGTTCCTTCGTACACCTTTTCGGCGCCGATGCTCAGTGTCTCCCAGGCCTTGTAGGCTTCGGTACCGGTGGTCGTAAACCCTTCACCCATTGCCCGTTCGGTCGCGATGGCGGTTTCTTCCCCGTTCTCATCAGAAATGAATGTCGACGTGTAGGTCTTCTCCCAACCGTCTTCATCCAAGGGGTTGAACGTGAAGCACGACGTGGTGTCGATGTCGGCATCGGCATCGGCATCGGCGTCGGCGT
>DEBL01000178.1 GCA_002348535.1 Deltaproteobacteria bacterium UBA2957
CGGACGCCGATGCGGACGCCGATGCCGATGCAGACGCCGATACATTTGCGGATGTGGCGGGAACCTACGAAGGCACGTGGGAATTGAACATCACGGCTCTCGCAGGCTTGCTTGTGGACACCTGTTCAGGTGAGGCGACAATGGTCGTTGAGCCAGGCGAAGACCCGGAAGTGGACGTGACGGCCGAGTGTTCATTTGCCGAGGATGGTGACTTTGTCACGATCGCGGGCCCCTTGGCCGGCGTGGATGCGGGTCCGTATGGCGGCGGTGCGTCGGGTGAGCTTGCCGGAGCCGAGGGCGCCTACACTGGGGTGTTCGGCGTCATCGAGATTGAAATTTCAGACGACGATGCGCTGTCCATCGATTGGGAAGCAGACTTTGGGCCCGGTGGAACGCTGTCGGGGGAAGTGGAAGGCACCACTGCGCTCACCGATCCCATCGCACTGGATGTGGACTACGAGGTGAGCTTCAACGCCGTGAAGGTCGATTAGAGCGAGTCCAGCGAGGGAAGGGGCGATTCCCATCCGTCACCATCGACATCGATGAAGATGCCTTGGACCAGCGCCCACGGGCGCTTGCCGGGGTAAGCCGGTGCCATGTCATCGGAGCCTGTGACGGTCAGCACGTAGACGGCATCGATCGATGGGTCCAATGTCACTGAAACCGGTCCCCCCTCAATGGGTAGGGTCTGAACCTGAATGCCATTCTCGTAGACCTGGAGTTCATCGACGGACATCCATGATGGTGTTCGGACGTCGACAGTCACGTCAGCCGATCCCGTGTAGGTTTTTCCAGCAGCCCACTCGCCATCGACGGTGGGAACCACGAGCGGTCCAAAGCTGGCGACGGTGCCGCCATTCAAGATCGCTGTGCGGACATGATTGTTGGTTAAGTCTTCAATCCGTTCGAGTGCCATGGGCACCCATGTGCGATTGACACCCATGCCCTCGAGGTGGTCGTGGCTGTCGGAGACACCGACAGGTGTAGGGTTCAACCCTCGGTTGAGCAGGTCGAGGTAATAGGGGAACACTCGAGCGTACCCACCGTCGTTGAGGACCTCAACCGCATCAAAGTCACTCGACCATGAGTTTCGGTTCGCAATCGTCCCGGCAATGGGGTCGTACCCTGCGTTTCCAAACAGGCCGGATGAACCAGTTGGATGGTTCGCTTGAACGATGATTTCGCCGTCAGAACGCATCCTTCGGGTCCACTCGTGAAATCCAGCCGTGGTGACCCACTCTCGCCACGATGTCCACCACTGAAATGCGCCCCCATTGGGTTCATCGGGGACGGTTTCAAGGGGGTAGGCGTTGTGGTGGCCACGCAGTATCGGGCTTACTTCATTGGCCACGATGCTGCCGAGATGTGTGTCGAGGCCAAGAGGCTCAAGCAACACGCGATAATCGGCTACATGGTCATGATCGGTGCCGACGTGGATATCGACACCGTGCGCAGCCGTCACGATGAGGCGGCCCTCCATGGGAACCTTTCCGTCCCCACTCGGCGTCGCGTGACTGTGAGGATCAATGGACCGAAGCCCAGCCGTGTCGACGGATCGGATTAGATCGGCTCGGACGGTGGTGGCATCGCCCGACTCGATGGTCACGCTGGCGGTCACGGCTTCATGGGTAGTGCCCCTGTGCACCACGACCGAGTACTCACCCGGCTCGAGCGGAACAGACATCTCACCATCAACGACGTACGCCCAAGCGGCAGCGCCGTTGGGGCGCCGATGGGCGATGGCCGGGTTGTCGACGACGGGATCGGCGCCTGCAAAATCCACACGGACGACTGCGGGTCCTCCATCTTCAACCGAAACATTGAGTGTGCCCGGGGCCTGCAGTTCGAGGTTTACGTCGGATCCTGCTGATAGCGCTTCACTGAATCCGTACCCGGGACTGTTGGGCGGAGAAACCGCACCCGCAGCGAGCGAGTCGAGGGTTGCCGTCCGCACTGAGTCGGCCGCATAGGGTCCATACCAACCGGCACCGGCAGCGAGGTCGAAATACACAGCGGGTCCTCTGGATTCCGCGATAACGGTCGCAACCGATTTTGCGGGGGCCTGAGCTGCATAGGCTCCGCTGGCGTCGGTAATGGCGAGCGATGTGGGCTGACCTTCGCTATCGAGCAAGTGGACCCGTGCGCCGGCTACCGGTTCACCACCGGAGGTAACGGTTCCGTTGAATGACTCCGTAGCGGTGCCTCTGACTCGATGCCAGTCGTCGAGGATGGTGGCGATGTCTGGGCCGACACCCCAGTACCGCGTCCACTCCGCGGTGTCGCCTTCCTCCAGGTAGAGCGTGGGATTCGCGCCCACCAGCAAGGGACCAAAGTCGCCGATCATCTCGAGGATCGTGTTGGCCTCGAATGCATCGGAATCTCGCCCTTGGAGAATGGCAAGCGCGCCTTCGTTGTGGTCGCCAATTGCCGCCGTCCACTCATAGGAATCCGGTGCGTCGCCGCGCCGTCCGACACCGTCTTGATAGCGATCTGCGGCTTCTCCGGAGTAAAAGATCATGTCGGACAACTGCACCGGTGTCTGCTCTCCCTTCCAGACCACCGTGCTCTCGATGCGCAAGAGGCTTGAGTCGGCTTCCAGCGTATAGTCGATGGTCACATCGACCTCGCGTGGCTGAATCAAGCCTTCCGCCTCAAGTGTTCCGGTCAGGATGGTCAGCGGAGCAACCCCGCCGCGCGCGCGCACAACGGCAGCGGAACCGTCGGTGCCGTCATTGATCACGGTGACGCGTTCGGCCTCGAACATGCGGCCCAAGCCGACCATCAGCGAGCCATCATCGATCAAATCTTGACCGATTTCGTCATCACCGCGCACCATGTCGGCATCGATCACAGACCCGCCGTACCCGACGTAGTAGCTGCTGTTTCCTGGGGCCTGAATGATGAACTGAGCCCGACTGTTGTAGATTTTAATGTCGCCGATGCCCCCTTCGGCGCTGATGCCGCCGAACAAGGAGCGTTGATCGGTCACAACCCCGGCTCGGACCTCTCCATCCGACAGAGGTTGGGTGAGATCGGGTGCCGATGCTGTGGAGTCGGTACCCGACTTGTCGCCGTTGCCGCAGGCTGTGAGGGCCACAACAAGCGATATTCCAATCGGGCGAAACAAAGAATGTAAACAATGCATGCTATTGATTAGTCGGTTCATGCAGACCGTGCAGGCGGAGGGTGTGTGCAGATCGCAGAGCTTCGGACACCAGCCATGCTGATCGATACGGATCGCTTAGCTCAAAACTGCGCTTTCATGGCGCATCGCGCCCACACGCTGGGGGTTCGGCTGCGACCGCATGTCAAGACCCATAAGGTGCCGGAAATCGGGCGCATGCAGGTAGCGGATCATTTTGGGGGCATCACGGTGTCCACGATGGCTGAGGCCAAGGCGTTCTCTGCTGCAGGCTTTTCGGACATCACGCTTGCGGTACCGTTAGACCCGCGAAAGGCCAGCGAGGCGGTGGCGTTGGCGGTGAATGTACTGGTTGACTCTGAAGAAGCCCTCGCGGCGGTAGAACGGGTGGCCGGAGGATGTCCGCGGCCGCGGGTGTGGCTGAAAGTTGATTGTGGCTACGGGCGGGCGGGTGTAAATCCCCAGACGGAGTCTGCGGTTCGGCTGGCATCTCGAATTCACGCAAGCCCGTCGGTGGACTTTGCAGGGCTGCTGACCCATGGCGGTCACAGCTACGCTCGAATTGGTTCGGCTGCGATCCTCGATGTCGCCCGTGAAGAACGGGATGCGGTGGTGAAATTTGCCCGTCGTCTTCGAGACCACGCCATTGAGGTTGATGAAGTGAGCGTGGGCTCGACCCCAACCATGATGCACGTAGACCACCTCGAGGGTGTGACCGAGATTCGACCCGGAAACTACGCTTTGTTTGATGGCTTTCAAGCGCAGATCGGCTCTTGCCCGCGGGACTGGATTGCGGCGACGGTCCTCGTCTCGGTCATCAGCGTGCATGCCGATAGGGCGATCGTCGATGCTGGGGCGTTGGCCTTGTCCAAGGACTCAGGCCTTGGAGATGCCGGCTACGGTGTGGTCATCGATTTGTCCGGCATGGCAGTGGCAAATCTCTCGTTGGTTTCGTTGTCTCAAGAACACGGCAAGCTCATGGGCGATGGAGTCTCCCAATTGCGAGTGGGCGATCGCCTCCGGATCATCCCCAACCACAGTTGCCTCGCCGTCGCATGCTTCGAGACAATCTATGGCGTCCGAAAGGGTGTAGTGGAGCACGAGTGGACACCGTGCCGAGGCTGGTGATTAGAGGGTGACCGTTGACCAATTTCGGCGCTTCCACATGATCGCGAATGTGGTGGCCTGCCCTCCTCGGTACAGCATCATTGCCGCCCACATCCACAGCAGGCCGAGGTCGAGAATCGGCCCCGCGATGTACGCCAGTGGCAGCCCGATACCCCACTGCATGACGGTGCCAACCGTCAGCACGGTTCGGCTATTTCCTGCGCCATACATTGCATTGAGAAGGACCAAACCAACGGCATCGAGTCCGATGGTGAGGCCCACAAGCCGGAGCGGTGCCGTCGCCAGTTCACGTGTGGCTGGATCGTGAAGGAAGCCGGACAGGACAAGGTCGGGCATCAACACCATTGGGAGACCGAGCAGGGTCAGTGCGACGCAGGCAACACGGACCACGTCCCATCCCCATGCCTCTGCGTCATCAATGTCTTTCCGGCCGAGGGCTTGGCCCACTAACGACGCGGCCACAAGTCCGAATGCAAGGCCCGGTAGGATGGCGACGAGCGTGACCGTGAGCAATACGTTCGCCGCAGCCAGCGGGGCCGTCCCGGTCTGACCCACGATCCACATCAACGCCGTGTACCCAGCGGCCAAAAAGAACTGAGCCATGCTTGCGGGGACGGCAACGCGAACCAAGGACTGGAACACAGACCACTCAGGCCAGCAGCGGAGAAAACCATTCGAGCGGGCAATTCTGAACCCAAGGACAACGTACGTAAGCGAGCCCACATAGGTGGCCACGCTGCTTGCGATGCCGGCGCCCAGTGTCCCCATTTCGGGGGCACCCAGGTTGCCGAAGATGAGGACCCAGTTCAAGAATAGGTTGGTGATGTGGGACACGATGAGCGTCCCCATGTAGAGTTTGGGCAGGTTGACGCCATTCCAATAGCCGCGGAACGCAAAGTTGATGCCGACACCCACCGCACCCAACAGGCGAGCTCGAAAATAAGGTACACCCTCCGCCACCACCGCGGGATCGTTCACCAATGCTGAGAACAAACCGGTCGCGTTCCAGTGGATCAGGGCGCTCCACGGCAACATGAACACCACCGCGATCACCAGCCCTGCATTGAGCGCACTCGCCATGTAGTCAAGTGAGCCTTCACCCATGCGCCGTGCGACGATGGCTTGAACGCCGGCGCTCAGACCCATGACCACTGCGATGGCCATAAAGTTTGCGAAGCCGCCCATGCCGGTGGCGGCCAATGCAATGTCACCCAGCGTACCGACCATGGCGGTGTCGACCACGTTCAATACATTCTGACTGAGCATGCCTCCCACAATGGGCAGGCCAAGCGCAATGATGGTCGAGCGGCGCTCGGCCACCGGGAGTAGGGTCATACGGAAGTCTAACCGGTCGGTCGGGTCCGCGGCCGGCCCCGAATGGCGCGGCCGCAGTCGATTGAACGACTAAGCGCGGACGTACTCGAAGTCGAAAGGCTTGCCGCTGATCCCGCGTCGTGGTGCCGCAATCCAGTTGGCCACTTGGCCTTGCTCATGGACTGAATGCATGAGGCTCTGGACGTAGGCTCGGTCTTCATCGGTGGGCAGCCAATCCCGCTCATTCGCGAGCCAAGTGGCTTCGTCGATGAGGTTTCCGCTTCGGTCGAAGTGATGGTCGGCGTACTGTCCTTGGCGGCGGAAAAATCGAGTGGAGGGCAGGCTGAACTCGAAGTCGATGCCTTCGTTTTTAACGGCCCTGTTCCACCGGCGGAGGACCCGGTGACAGTCCTTCGAGTACGCGTCTCGGAGTTCCTCATTCATGCAGTTCCGAAGCGCATACTCCTTGTTGAGCAGTAGTCCATTTTCGACGGTCGGCACGATGCGGGTGGCATTAAGGCAGCTGTGATCGTCGTAGTCCTTCGACTCGCGCCAGCGCCCTTTGAGGCCGCTCGCGAAGTAATCGGCGGCGTTCGTGGACACTTCAGCCCCAAAGAGGTCGAGGCTGTACCCGTACCAGTGGTTGATCCATTTTTGGATGGTGGGCAGGTCGATTCCACCGAGGGCACGGGCGTCTTCATTCGGATCTTGTTTCATCAACTGGCATGCGCGGCGCATGATGCGCTCCAATCCGCTCTCACCAACCGACAGGTGATGCGCTTCCTCGGTCAGCATGAATTTGCAGGTCCGACTCATCGGATCGAAGGCGGATTCGGCCAGTGAGCCGAGTTGGAACTTGCCATCGCGATCGGTAAACATGGTGAAGCAGAAAAATGTCAGCCAGTCCGTGCAAGGCTGATTGAATGCATCGAGAATGCGAGGCTTGTCATCGTCACCGGAGCGTCGGGCGAGCAGTTCATCGGCTTCGTCCCGACCGTCGCGTCCAAAGTAGGCCTGAAGCAGGTACACCATGGCCCAAAGGTGGCGCCCTTCTTCGACGTTGACTTGGAAGAGATTTCGAGCGTCCATCAGGGATGGCGCGCAGTCCGCGAGCCAGCGTTGCTGTTCGACGCTGGCCGGTTCGGTGTCGGCTTGAACCACGATGATCCGCTTGAGCATGTTTCGATACTCGCCCGGAACCTCATTCCACACCGGCTTGCCGGCGTCTTCACCGCAGGCGATGCGACGATCCCTCTCGGGGTCGGCGAGGAAAATTCCCCAGCGGTAATCGGGCATTTTGACGTGACCAAACTGCGCCCACCCGCCGGGGTCGGTGCTGATCGCCGTGCGGAGGAAAATCTCGTTGTTTTTAAAGACCTGAGGACCCGCAGATTGCCACCAGTCGAGGAATGCGGGCTGCCACTTTTCAAGCGCTCGCTGAAGCCGCCGGTCGCTGGAGAGATCGACGTTGTTCGGAATTCGTGTGTCGTAGTCGATGCTGCTCATCAGGTTCTCCTAAAATCAAATACTGGCCGCTCGGGATGGCCATAGAGGGTGAGTGCGCCGCGGTCACCCACAGCGTTGGGTCGTTGAAAAATCCAGTTCTGCCAAGCGGAGAGTCGCCCGTATATCTTCGTCTCGGCGGTCTCAAATCCGCCGAAGCGTAGGTTTTGTTCCATGCCCGTCAGTGCATCGGGACTCAAGCTGATGCGCTCTTCGACAGCAATCCTGACCTCGTCTTCCCAGTCGATGTCATCCAACGCTGCGGTGACCAACCCGAGCTCTTCGGCCGTCTCGGCATCAATGGGACCGTCTTCGTCCAGCGCTGCGGTAACGGCTTCGGGTTCACCCGGGAACCGGCACTCGAGGCGTGTGGCACCGTTTGCCATGCGGAATGTGCCCGCGTTCGCAGCGCTCAGCTCGATTGTGTTCTCGACGTCGTCATCGATGAACATGTAGGTCCGGTCGGCGCTCAGGGCGATCTCGAACAGCGTCCCGACGAAACAGTGACCGGTTTCAATCATCGCAAAGGTCGACTTGGCCATGTTGTCGAGCCTGCGCAGGCATTGGTGTTGGAAGTTGCGCACTTCGGCCAAGAACCAGTCGGTCTCGGCGCCATCCATCACGAACTTCTCGTGCGCAAGGACCGCCGATGGGTCGCCTTCGGTGCGCAGGTTGATGAGGCCGACCTCGAGATGGTTGACCCGGAGGCGCAACAGCGCATCTTCGAACTCCCTGAAGGCACGAAGGGACCACGTTTCAGCGCTTCGTGTTGGCTCGGAACTGGGACCGTTGAGGGTGATGTCGGCGACGCGGTCGTTCAGCTTCACCGTGACCGCGGTGTAGGCCCATCCGTCCTCTGTCGGTGTCCGGGTGAGGGCCGGCAGTGCAACGCCAGGACCCGTACGGTGACCAAACTTTTTGTCCCGCTCGGTGACGATCTCCGCGGCCCGATTGGCAATCCCGTCACCCCACTTCGAACGCGGGAAGGCGCCATCGATAAAGTTGTACTTCTTCGCGTCGCGCGCCCGGAATCCCTCGGCCTTGGTGCAAAACACATCGGCCATGTCGCGGCGAACCTTCCGCTTGTCGGTCAGGCGGGTCAGGCCCCCGGTACCGGGGAGAACACCGAGCAGCGGCACCTCTGGGAGAGACACCGCGGCATTGCCATCGTCAATCAAGTAGATCTCGTCGCATGCGAGCGCGAGTTCATAGCCTCCGCCAGACGCTGTACCGTTGAGGGCAGCCATGAACACGATTCCCGATTCATCGACGGCGTCTTCGATCCCGCATCTGGTTTCGTTGGTGTATTTGCAG
>DEBL01000189.1 GCA_002348535.1 Deltaproteobacteria bacterium UBA2957
GGACCGTTCCGGGCATCAACATCGAGGAGACCGAGATCTACAACTATGCAGCAGAGCGCGGTTACTTCATGACCGGAAGTGCCGATGATACGGAGCCGCAGGTTGTCGACTGGTGGAAAGGGCAGGGCAGCTTGATTGATTACTTCAACCCCGAAGCTGTCGAGTGGTGGCACACCTTGGTCGACAAGACGCTTGACCTTGGCATCGACGGGTGGAAGTGCGACGGACTGGACTTCTCGGCCATCATCGCCAAGCACTCGCCGTATCTGGGGCGCGACGTGGAACGCATCGAGTACAGCCACGCCTACTACCAAGATTTCCACGATTACACTCGGGAGCGCCTCGGCGACGACCGGGTCAATACGGTTCGACCCGTGGACAACTATGGTGCCGACCTCGGTGGCCCGGGAGTGCAGTTCGCGCCTCAAGATATCGTCTGGGCGGGGTGGGTTGGAGACCAAGATCCCGACTTTAGCGGCCTGGAAGCTGCACTTCGCAACATGTACTGGTCGGACCACGACGGCTACACGGTGTTTGGGTCGGATATCGGAGGCTACCGAACCGACGATTCGGAGTTGGGCCGCTCAAGGGACGTTTTTATCCGCTGGGCCCAACTGGGGGCGCTGAGCGCAATCATGGAAAACGGGGGGGCAGGTGAGCACCGCCCTTGGGCGTTCGATGAAGAGACCACGTCCATCTACCGGACCTATGCCAAGCTGCACGCCGACCTCATCCCATACCTCATGGAGGAGGGGGGCTTGGCCTTCTCGGAGTCTCGCGGTCTGATGGACTTCACCGACAAGGCGACCTATGCCTTTAAACTCGGAAGGGACCTCTTTGTGGTTCCGGTACGGGACGAGACCAACGAGGTGTTGGTTCGCTTGCCGGCGGGCGAATGGGTCTATGCTTTCGATTCGAGCATGACCTACTCCGAAGAAGACGAGTTTACGCTCAGTGTCGCGATGAATGAGTACCCGCTGTTTTTCCGAAACGACAGCGCGGTTGGTGCAACTGTATTGACCAGTCTTGGGCTGTAGGGGTGGATCTCAACGCCTTAGTTCGCGCAGCGCTTCACGAGGACATCGGTCCCGGTGATGTCACAACAGAAGCGTGTGTCGACCCTCACTTGCAGGGTGTTGCGGAAATCCGCGCGAAGGAGCCGTTGGTTGCCTGTGGTCACGCGCCGGCAACCGAGGCTTTTGAGCAGTTGGGCGCCCGCTACCAAGGGGCGGTGCCGGACGGTACCCTCGTTGAAGCCGACACGGTCATCGCTAGGGTGACCGGCACGCTCCGGGCACTCCTGACGGCGGAAAGGGTTGCCCTTAACTTTCTCATGCGTCTTTCAGGGATCGCCACGCATACACGCGCATGCGTAGGCGCTGCAGGAGGGCTTCGAGTGGTTGACACGCGGAAGACCACGCCCCTGCACCGCACCCTCGAGAAGCATGCGGTACGAATGGGGGGCGCTTCGAATCACAGATTCGCGTTGTACGATGCCGTGCTCATCAAGGAGAACCACATCATGGCCGCGGGCGGTATTGACAACGCCATCCGCCGCGCAGCCCTCGCCGTCGATGGACGCTTTGCGATTCAGGTTGAGGTGGAAACTCTGGAGCAACTGCAGTCTGCGATCGATGCGGGCGCGGACGCCGTGTTGTTGGACAACATGACCAATGAGCAACTGGAGCGGGCGATTGACTTGGCAGCGGGACGTCTTCTGCTGGAAGCCAGCGGTGGCATCACCCCGAGTCGGCTGCCAAAGCTCGATGGAATGGGGCTCGATCGGGTGAGCATGGGCGGACTTATTCATCAAGCGCGTTGGGTGGATTTGTCGATGCGCATCACGCTGGTGGATGAAAATACCTAGACGGAGTTGGTGGCGCGTTTTTTGACCCAACAACGGTGGTCCGGGGCCTCGACTTGAACTACAACGGATCGACGACCTTTGATGTTTGAGCGCAATGGATCCTGTCTCTACCGACTTGCTGAACTGGTATGACGCCCACCGCCGGGTGCTTCCGTGGCGTGAAAACCCGAACGTATACTGGGTTTGGATTTCCGAGGTTATGCTGCAGCAAACTCGAGTCGATACCGGTTTGCAGTATTTCGGGAGGTTCATTGCGCGATTTCCCACGGTCGAGGATCTTGCGCGTGCGCCCTTGGACGATGTCCTCACACTCTGGGCAGGCCTTGGGTACTATTCTCGGGCCCGCAACCTCCACAAGGCCGCCCAGTTGGTATCCGAAGCCGGGTGCTTTCCTAGCGACCTGAAAGGCTTGCGTGCATTGCCCGGGGTGGGGGAGTACATGGCTGCTGCAATTGCCAGCATTGCGCTCGGCCTTGATGAGGCGACGGTGGACGGCAATATCGCGAGGGTGATGGCCCGAATCCATGCGGATCTGGGCCCCCGAAAGGCGATGTGGGCCCACGCTCGAGCGCACCTCCCGAGAGGCCGAGCTGGCGATTACAATCAGGCGCTAATGGACCTCGGAGCAACGATTTGCACCCCGAAAAGCCCCAGATGCGAGCGATGTCCGGTCCAGAGTCATTGCGCCGGCCTACTGACCGGCCATCCGACCAGCTTTCCGCCGCCCAAGGTCAAAAAGACAGTTCCAATTGTCCCGATGAATCTCACCATGCACGTGCAGCGCGATGCTGTCTGGGTGGGGCGCCGCCCGGCACAGGGCCTTTGGGCTGGGTTGTGGGCCTTTCCGGAAGCCGGAGAGGGCCAAGGCCGGCGCATTGGTGCCTTTGAGCATGTGCTGAGCCACAAGCGCCTCGCCGTAAATGTGTGGGTGTCAGAAGCGCCGCCTCCTGCGCCGGAGCCAAACTGGTCCGGTTACGGTTGGGTGCAGCCGCAAGAACTGCAGAATCGAGGGATCTCGGCACTCACAGCGAAATGCCTCAGCCTGTTTCACGAAGACGGCACAAGCCGAGGAGATAGCCATTCACGAGCCTGACTCAGTTGATGTGCATCTCGCGAGTCCAGCGTAACAATCACCGAAGGTGGGTTGGTCTCAACCCTTGGGTAGCTTCCGATGTCGACCGCGGGCCATCGTTTGGCGGCCTCACTCAGGATTGCCGCGATTGTGGACTCACGCATGGTTGTTGTGAGCCGATCGGACTCCATCGGAGCGCCATCCAATGTCTGCGCGAACAGGTCAAATTTTCGTCGGAAGTAGATGGGTACGCCAGGAAGAATCACAACGTTTCTGCACACCAAAACGGGGAATCCCTCACCAACTAAGCACGTACCCTGTGGAATATCGGCCATCCGAAGCGCGGCCGGCGTGCAGTTGGCGCCCATGTGCTTCTTGAGGGCGGCCTCAATCTCGACATTGCGCTCGATGGGCACGTCAAAGGCGCGGGCAACGCCTTCAAAGGTAACGTCGTCGTGTGTCGGGCCTACACCGCCGCTGGTGAATACGTGGGTGAACCGGCCGGCCATGGTGCGCACGGTATCCGCGATGACATCGACGTCATCGGGAATCACATGGATGCGGGCAAGGTCGACACCAATCGACCGAAGCCGTCGCGCCAACCATGGACTGTTTTCGTCTGTAAACTTTCCGGAGAGGATTTCGTTTCCGATGATGACTGCTGCTGCGCTGACCATGGCGACTATCCTGAGGTTTTTCTGTTCGAACAGACGGGTGCGGGTAGAGTAATAAAGTAACCGACATTTTTATCCGTAATTCAAATAGAAGACTGGGCCCTCTGCCCGGATGACCTCACGATGAAGCAAAACCGCTACGGCCTGTTGACTACCACATCGCTAAATGGCGTCACGGTGGAACAGTTTGTCGTATGGCGTGAGCATTCCAACACGGCGTGGTCTTCTCCGGTACCGAATGTTCCAACTGGCCCCGTAGCGCCGGAGTTGCGGTGGACCCCTGATGGCCACGCCGAAATGAGGGGAACTCAGGCTCTCGACGACGGAAAGTGGTGTTGGAAGAACGGAAACGGCCTTCAGGTAGACTTCGAAGAAATCCAGATGCAACGGGCCCCTCGGAGCGTGAGTTCACCGATGGGCGACACAGGGTTATTGGTGATTATGCTCACCCTGCTGGTGGCAGTGGGCCAACTCAACTACCTGATCAAGGCACTCATCGGGCCCACCCCAGTCACTGCTCAAGCGGTGGAGCCATCGCCGGAGCTCATTGCACGGCTGCTAAAAAAACAGTTTGGCGGAGCAAATGACGGGCTTGTTGCTCGCGTGGAAAGGCCTGAAGCGGTCGAGGCGCTCCCATCGTTTTATCTTCCGGTAGGGTCGGTCGGTCCGGCGGAACGAGTTGGAGGCGGGGCTGTCGCTGCGGAGACGATTCGCAGACGGCCGCCGGGGGACCCAACACAGGCGTCGAAGGAGGGCAGTCCTAGCAACAACGATTCGCTCCAGGGTGAAATAGAGCCGCTGCTCGCGGAAGCGGAACAAGCCCCAGGTATCCGAGGATTGGTTGGGCAGGCCGCTGATAACGAGCCCGTCGATTCGGGTGTCGAACCCGCCATTGAACGATTTGTCGGGTGGGGTTTTCACGATTGGTTCGATGTTGCCGAAGCCGAGCCGGAAGACACCCAGCAGATGACCGAGCGCCTTGAACTCGCGCGGCAGTTAATGAAAATTGACCCCGACGAGCCGTACGCAATCATGACGGTTGCGTATTATGCGTACCTATCGGAAAACTATGTCCTCTGTCGGGAACTGTACGCTAAATACATTCGGCTCTATCCAGAGGACGCTGCAGGCTGGAACAATCTCGCGTTGACCTATAAACGGTCCGGTGAATACGACGAAGAGGAGCGCCTTTATCGTATGGCGCTGGCCTTGGAGCCCGAAAATTCCAACACGCGAAATAACCTTGCGGTGAACTTGGCACATCAGGGCCGGTATCGCGAGGCTGAAGCCCTGATGGATAGACTAAATCCGGCACCCGAGGAAGTGCCGTATGCAGAACTACATCGAGCCAAGATTGCGGCCGCACAAGGCCGCATGCGGAGGGCAAAACGGCACTTGAAACGGGCGTTGGCGGAGGTTGACAAGATGGACACGTTCCATCACATTGAGTTCCGGCAAGACATTCGTCTCGACCCAAGCCTCGAGGCCATGCGCCGCCGCCCGAGCGTAAAAGCTCTGCTGCGAGACAGGTACGGTGACGATTCGCCGTTGTCGATTGGTCCGAGTCCGGCGCAGCTTGGCGGCAAGCCCCATGGGTGACCTGAATATCCAAGTCAGACTAAACGGTGTCGTCGTTGATGACCGCACGATTGCAGTGAAGCGATCGGTGGTAGTGGGGGACTTCCCGGGGTCTGCGTATTTGTTTCCGGGAGCCTCGGTGCGCGTGCAACGGTCCAATGACGTTCTGACGGCACTCGGCCAGCCCTTGAGGGAAGGAGATTCCGTAGGCCTGTCTATGTCCCACATCACAGTCCGTCTGTCCCATACCCAAAAGGCGCGACCCCGGCATCCACGCACCGGGCACGGCCTTGACAACAGCTTTCTCGTCGCCGCCGTGCTGATTGTGCTGACTGGAACCTGGCTCGATGCCGTCCGTGCATGGGCCCACCGGCTGCCAACGAATGGGGCTGCAGTAGTGGATGGGTGGGTCAACCCCACAACCGGCCAGCAACGAGCCACAATGAACATCAAAGATGTGAGTCGGGCGCGACGGACTGCGGAGGCACCCGATGGGCCCAGTCATCGGACTGATGACGCACAAACCGGCGTTGGATACACCCCGTGGCTGCGCAATGCCGTGTTTGTCGACGAGCGGTTTAAGGAAGCAGACCGCCGTCTCGACGCCGATCCGGAGTCGACCGAGAGTCGGCGCGTCGTGGCCCATACCGCCTACAACTCCGGACACTACAGCGCCGCAGCTTGGCACTACCGGCAAATTGTGGAGGCAAACTCCTCGGACCACCACGCGGCGTTGAGGCTCGCTTGGGCACTGCGCCGTGAAGGAAAACACCGGCAAGAACTCGCGATTTACCGTTCGGTTCTACTCGGTGATCCTGACCACGTTCTCGCCCTGAGCGGTCGGACGCTGGCTGAACTTCGTCTGGATCAAACAGGTGCAGCTGGCCGGACCTTTGACCGACTTCAAACGGTTGCGCCCGACCACCCTTACACCGAGATGACGGCCGCTATAATGGAAGCCAATCAAGGTCAGCTCAACCGGGCGCTGAAGTCTCTGTCTCGCGCGCTCAAAGAACGGGAACGATTACCGAAAGACCTCCAGGTGGAACTTCGACGGGACATCGCAATCGACCCGCTGTTCGCCCCGCTGCGTGCCGGGCGTGGATTGCCAGCGGTGCTGCGAAGGCATTTCGGCGCTGCATCCCCCCGCGCGACACGGTAAACTCAGCACCGCAGCTGTCGAGGAGTCTCATGGAACGAGTTGCCGTGTACGCCGGATCTTTCGACCCCATTACCACTGGGCACTTAGACTTGGTCCGTCGGGCCTCCAAGCTATTCGATCGGATTGTGCTCTCAATCGGCCACAACCCCAAGAAGCAATACCTGTTGTCTATCGAGTCTCGCAAGGCGATACTCGACGAGTGCGTTGCAGACCTATCCAACGTTTCAGTTGCTGTGTTTGACGGGCTCCTAATCGATCACTGTCGAACGGAGGGCGCAGGATTCATCCTTAGGGGGCTCCGTGCCGTGACCGACTTCGAGTTTGAATTTCAGATTGGCTTGGCCAACATGGATATGGCCCCAACCATTGAGACTGTGTTCCTTCTCACCGAGCCCAAAAATATTTTCGTGAGCTCGTCATTGGTCAAGGAAATCGCCACCAACGGTGGTGACGTTTCACGGTATTTGCCCGAGCCAGCCTTTCGAGAACTCAGCCGGCGTCTTCAGGAGCTTTGACCAGCGAGCCGGTCACCGAGCGCGAGCGTCACTGCGTGAGCAAAGGTTTGGTGAGCCTCCACAAAGGCCTCGGACCCGAATGGATTGAGCAACTCGAGAACACCTCTGTGCTGACCGTCGACCGCGATTGGCATTGCGAGCAGCGTGCGCGTGAAATGGTCAAGTGTTTGGTCGACCGCTGTGTGGTGTGACCGATGTTGGCGCGCTTGGCGAAGTTGGATGGGATTTCCCGACGACAATACGGCTCCCGCAATGCCGTCGCCAAGACCGATGGTTTGGCCCACGAGCACGTCGGCCTTTGGGCCCCGCACACACACAAACCGCAGCCGTGTCATCTCGGCCAGCAAAATGGAACCGCTCTCGGCAGGAATATGAGTCATCAGAGCATCCAGCGCTAAGTTGCAGGCTTCAAGAGCGGACCCGGAACATTCGATGGCCTTAATTGCATCGATCGCCTTGGATTCATCGATCGCGCTCATCTCCATCGCGCTGCGTGCACCGGAACCCG
>DEBL01000367.1 GCA_002348535.1 Deltaproteobacteria bacterium UBA2957
CTCGCAAACCAATCTGGTGGTTCCCGGCATCGTCGACATCAACAACCCCGCCACCTCAGACGTCGGCACTTGGCAAAAAGGCGCGCTCTGTCCCGGGTGCGACCTCATCGTCATCAGCGTGTGTTCGCTGCGGGGAGACCACCTCGGCGCCTATGGCGATGAACGCGAGCTAACCCCAACGATTGATCAACTCGCTAATGAGAGTGTGCGCTTCACACGCGCCTATGCAGGCGGAAACTTCACGCTCGGAAGCCTTGCGACCATCCTTACCGGCAACTTCGGCAGCACCACTGGTGTGTTGAACTGGGGTCGCGGACTGCCTGACCAGTTTCGAACCCTTCCGGAAGTGCTGGGACTTTACGGATACCGGACAGGTGGGTTCAGCGTGGACGCTGCAACCGGCTTTCGTCCTGACTACGGCTTGGACAAAGGCTTCCAACGAATGGCCATCATCGAACCACCGCGGGACACCCCAGACGGACGCCACGGCAGCGGGCAGATGGGCGCTGGCGGTGCAACCTCGAAGCCTATGGCAGATTGGATCGCTACAGTTCCCGCCGACCGACCGCTTTTCGCGATGCTCCACACACGCTCTGCGCACTTTCCATTCGTCGTCTCGACCGAGGGCATGGAGGAAGACTCCACAGGCGTCCGCAAGGCGCTGTGGGAAGAGGGTGCGGGGGCACGCGAGTCTGATCGGGCGATGCCCGGTCGAGCCGGAGGACAGTTGCGGCCCGGGCTGGTCGCATCCGGCGAACTGGCAATTCAAAATACCGTTCGCCGTGCAGGAGCGGCGGGTGTAGCCGTCTGGAACAAAACCTATGCCGAGTCCGTCGCCCGAATGGACACGGACATCAAGGTGGCCTTGGACGCCGTTGAACGACGCGGACGCCAGGCCATCATCGTCCTTGTGGGTGACCACGGCGAAACGCTAGACGACAACAACGAACTGCTTCACGGTGCAGGATTCTTTGAGAGCGTCGCGCGCGTACCGCTGCTCATATCCGTCCCCGGCCTTGCGCCAGGCGTATCGGATGTGCTGGTCTCGCAAGCCGACCTTCTGCCGACCCTCACAAGCCTCGTCGGTGTCACCCCCCCAACCGGAATCGATGGCGAATCACTCGTGCCGGCCTTGCAGAACAAGTCAGAGCAAATCCGGTCCACAGCCCTGCTTGAGGGAGACCCCAGTTGGACGGGCGATGGAGACCTGCCGGGTGCCGTAATTTCTCCACCTTGGACGCTGCTGCAGCAGACCTTTCCGTGCACCCCGGGCGATCAACACGAGCGACCACCGCCTCCACCCGGTGCACCGCTCGGTGAACCCCTCATGTACACCTGCCTGTTCAACCTAAACACCGACCCCAAACAGGCGCGCAATGTGGCGAAAGCCAACCCCGAGGTGGTCCACCAGTTGAAAAGTCGGTGGGACGCGTTTCGAGCAGCCCGTAAAGGGCGTTCCGTCCCTCGCGACCTTCGACTCGATCCGGCGATGATCGAAATGTTGCAGCGAACCGGGTACGACTTCCGAACGGAGCCTGAGTGATTCAGCGGATTTTACTGGCATTGGGCGCAATCGCCATCGCGTGGACCACAATGGTCTGCGGCGTCCGCAACGAATCACGCACCGGCGAACCGGAACTGATGTCGCGCCATAGTCGCGGCCAACCGTTTGTGAGCCAGACGGTGCTGGCGAGCGGTCCGGCCCCTTCGGGCACTTGGTCACTCTCCGCCTACCAGAGCTTTGTCGCCGACCAAAGAGCGGACCGGATTACCGTCTCGGGCACCCTGCCCGAGGGGGGGCGCGCAACGCTTACGCTTCACCATCGCCCCAATGACACGACATCTGCGCTGGTGTTGACCGCCGGAGAGGCACCACGAGGCTTAAACGTCCAGCTCGATGGGGCTGGCCAAGCCTTGCGATGCACAGGGTCGCTGCCAACGATGGCGCCGGGCCCCTTCTCCGTCAGCATGGAGCGGGGCGGCAGCGGTTGGGCGGCCACGACCGGAGGCCATACCCTGCAATGTGTGAGCACCGATAGCTCTGGTCACCCCTCGGTGTCGGCCGGCCTGCGTCGCATCGACATTGACTCCATCGAGATTGACGGCACAGCCTCCTCACCGCAGGGGATGCGTTGGTTCTTGACGGGACTTGGCGTCGGTTTATTCGCCTTCCTCGGCATGGTCGCAATGCGTCGACGAATGCCAAATGCAGCCGCACTCGCAGCGACCGGTTTACTCATGGGTAGCCCCATCACCGCGATCGACGGAGCAAGACTCGCCGAGGCCCTTCGGCTCGCACAGGCCAGCGACGATTGGCTGCCAGTCACCATTGCGCTGACCCTCGCTTCCCTCGCGATTGCGTGTGGGCTTGCTTCCTCTCTCGCCCGTCGGTCCCTGCTGATGGGTGCCATACCGACGGGATTTCTTGCTGCAGCTTGGGCCGTGACGTGGACCGTCTCGGGCGCGACCGGATGGGTGTATACTGTGCTGTTTGGCGCAGCGCTTGGAGCGCTGGTGTGGGCGCAAGTGCAGGCGAACCGTCTTCGGTTCTACAACATCATCTCACTGGCCCTCGCCTGTGCGCTCATTGGAGCCCTCGAGGTGATGGTTCGATTCTCAGCGGTCGGCAACGTGTGGAACGCGGCCAACACCCAACAAGGCGCCGGGTCTACGGCAACCCTGATTGAACAATTTGAAGACCTCGAAGCTGGACAATTCACCGCATATCCCGCCAAAGGATTCCCCGTTCGACTGGGTAAAAAGCAAGCACCAAAACGAGTGGTTTGCCTCGGAGCGTCCAGTACAGGTGGCGCATTCCAAAATGACTCACTCGCCGAGTTTTACCCCGCGCTGCTGAATCAGCTCAGTCCCGATGACACGGAAGTGGTAAACCAAGGCGTGGGCGGTTGGAACAGCTTCCACCTGCGTCAGTTTCTGGACGGTCACGCCGACCGACTCGATAGCGATGTGTGGACCATCTACCTCGGTGTCAATGAAAACCTCCCCACCGCCATGCCCTTCGCGGACCTCTACACCGCATGGAAGGCGGGTGATCTCAGCGAGCGGACGCGTTCCCTAGACAACATTCGGTTGTTCCAAGGCCTGCGCCTACTGGTTCGAGGCATGCGCCCCGGCGGCGGGGTTGGGGTGTCCGCCCCAGACCTTCGCGACAACTTGGCCCACATCATCGGTGTGGCCAAGGAACGAAACATTCGAGTGTTGCTGATGAGCGAGGGAGTCCGGCCAGACCCGAGAGTTCTTTGGCACTACTTCGACGTGATGAGTGAGCTGGCGGCCGCACACTCCCACGTCGCCTATTTAGATACTGCTTCTGTGCTCGACCGATTCAACGATCGGGCATTCATCGATACGAACCACCTGACGCCAACGGGTCACTCGAGTGTCGCCCGCGCCATCGATGCGGAGCTTCGCCGACTCGGCTGGTACTAAAACACCGTGTATGCGAACTGGCGCAACGGCGAGACGTCGGTGAGCACCAACGCCAGCGCGACTGCAAACACGATGACAATGGGTACAATCCACCACGGCCGGGTTGTCCTCAGCGCGCCTTTGATGTCGGTCTGTTCATCCATGCCTGAACAATAACGGATTACAATCTAACCATGCCAAAATCCGATCAAAATGCAAGCGGCTGGATCATTGGCGCCGCCCTCGTCGTGACCGGTGTCGTTGCCTACTTGTGGTGGACGGCACCAGAAGACTCGGTTTTATCCGAAACCTACACGGTGATGTAAGTGAAAGCCCGGACCCTCTCGATCGGCCTGATAGTCGCCAGCATCGGAACTGCGGTGTGGATCCAGTGGCAGCGGTCGAAACGCCCGGTGCAGTCGGACAACATTGTGGCCCAATGGGATGATCTTGGCGGCGAGTCTTGGCTGTTACCCAACCTAAAGCGTGTGCCAGTGACACACCCCGACCGACCGCATTCGTTCCATGAAGTCCACGCATGGCGAAAGGGTGAGTACCATCAACTCAACCGCGTTCGAAGCTACGAGTTGAGCACCAACTCGGATAGGCTCCGCGGGCCGGAGGTGGGGCCCAAGGTGCCGGGCGTGACTCGAATAATTGCGCTTGGTGACTCGGTCACGCACGGCTGGGGAGTGGCCGACAAAGACACCTACCCCCAGCAGTTGGCTTCTAGACTGACATCCATGGGCCACCGCGTCGAGGTGCTCAACGCAGGCGTCCCATCCAACACAGACGTTGCCATGCAGCGGTGGTGCACGGGCAAGGCTCCGGCCTTCGAACCCGACATCATCCTGTGGACCCGGCGGGTTCATCAGCATGGCCCCAACCCCCATGGCACCTACAACCAAGGCGTGAAGGCCTGCAAAAAGGGTACTGGGGCGCAGATCATTGTGGTGCTCCCGCCCGTTTCCACCTTTGATGTCCGCGGCAGCGCCAACTGGAGCACCGAGTATGACCGCGTCCGAACGGACTTGAGCGGCACGGCGAGCGCCATCATTGAGATGACACCCCTGTTTCGGAAGGCGCAAAAAGGGCGAGGTGTCGCCCTCGAGACACGGGGTATGAAGCTCGCCGTCATCGATCAACGCACCGGCGTACCCATCATCGAGGTCCCGCCGCTGCACAGAGACCTTCCACACGAGATTTACGCGCTCTTCGAAACCAATCCGAACATTCGTGAACCCCTCTTCTTCGATGACGGCCATCCCGATGAGGAGGGGTTCGCCTTGTTTGCAGACGTCCTCGCCACGCCGACGGCGGCGCTTATCTCGCGCTGAATATCGGCAGCAGCACCGCAGCAACTTGGTCCGCGATTGCACCATTTCCGGCTGCAGTGAAGTGAATTGGGTCCCGTTCGAATCGTTCCTCGGACGAAATATCGGGCCGAATCACGGGAAGATCCAGTGATTCCAACGCCGTTCGGTGCGCAGTCGTGGCCGTCATATCAAGAGCAACCACGGTCGCTCCGACGGCACGGGACCACGCCACCACTTGTTCCACATTCGCCTTGAACTCTTCGGGGGGTACCCGATACAGTTTTCCGTTTTTAACGGTGGACCGACCGGCCTGCATCGACCCGCGCAACACCTGCATGATTCGGAGGCGCTCCATCCACGGCGGATCCCGCCGGTCGGCATCGCGAAGATGAGTCTGGTTTCCGTCCCGAAGGCCCCACCCAAGCAGCACCACCTGCGGCTTGCGCTCAATCAGTTCCTTCGCGAACCGACGGCCTTGGTGCGAGGAGTGACCGGGAACGCCCGCATTGATGACTTCGACCCCCAGCCTCTCTTCCAGTTGTTCCGGCCACGAATCCTTGGCGTCGACCCCCCACCCAAAGGTGGTCGAGCACCCCAGAGCCAACACCCATGGCTGACCGGATGGAATCGAGTCATCGCGCAGCCCGAGCTCATTGGTTTCGACACGAAACGTCGTCCCTTCTTCCCGATGCGGCACCGCAGCAAGGTCCAAGTCCGATCGGAGTTGCCAGTAGGTGCTGGCGTGCCCTTCATACAAGTCGGACCACCCTACACCGGCCACCGTAAGACCCGCCTCAAGAGCCCCCAACACGCCAAGGGTCACTAAGGCTGACGCGAACGCTTTGCGGACAATGGCGCGATGAATCAACATTGCCGACAGCATAGGCCAGATCTGCTGGTACACTCAGCAGGATTTGAAAACGGAGCGTTTCGTGAAGACACTTACACTTTTGGCACTGGCACTGGCCGTGGCTGCATGCGATAAGTCGGATGAATCCGACAATCCCGACAACCCGGATCCGGGACTCGATGACACTGGCGCGACGCGCGACACTGGAGCCCCTCCGACCGAACTCACCGATTGTGAACTGCTCGGACTCGACCCTGTTCCCTTCAATCCCGATGGCGACTCGCTTCCACTGCGACACTACACCGCACCGGACTTTACCCTGCCCCTCGCGGACGGCTCCGAGTGGACCTTTAGCGAGCAGTTCAGCGGGTGCGAGAGCTACATCTTTCTCCCTCACTCTCTTCCCGTCGATGACGCCGATGGTCGCTCCTGGTGGGTCGAGGGCATGGCCGGCTTGCTCGACAAGTCTCCTCGAAATGCCCACTACTTCTTCATTGTACGTGGAAACCCCGCTGACGCCGAGAGCCTCATCGATGCCATGGCAACGGACATCGGTGAAAATCTGGCCAGTCTCAGCGACGATGACCGCGAGTGGTGGGGCTCTCGTCTCCACGTCGTGGCCCAACCGTCCAATCAAATCGACAGCATCATTAGCCTTGGTTTTTCCGGCAACATCGGAAGTTATGGACTGGCCATTGACCGATTCCAGAAGTTCCGATCCTTGGGCTCGATGGCAGCAGTGGAAGCATACGACCCATCCCTTGACGGCTGGGCATGGGAACGCCGCATCTACGAGGCCGGCTATCAACCGGAGTATTACAACTATGAGTTTGACCGACAACTCCGCCTCGATGCGGAGGACGCCACGGTTGTCGAGGTGCTCGATGGTGGAGTGGAGTCGCAGTACGCCGACGGTGTGCTCGTCGTACCGGACAATCTCTCCGATTTCGACACGCTGGAAATCGATGTCGTGATGGAGTGCCCGAACACCAATGCAGTGGAGATCGGGAACTGCGGTGCATGGGACTATCTGGCGTACATGTGGCTTCAAGTCATCATTCCTGCAGCCGAGACCAAGTCACTGGAAGGCGATGATACGGGTGGCGACACGACGGATGACGACTCAGGCACACCCGAACCACCGGATGAAACCGATGACACAGCCAGCCCTGATGAAGGCGCAGCGGACACCGGAAGCATCGATGAACCAGTAGAGGAGGAACCGGTCGAACCCGGACCCACCACGGAATGGTGGGAAATGGCGCGGTTCATCACAACCTATCATCGAGAATCGCGCTGGGTGGTGGATGCCAGCCACGCCTTGGCGTGGTTGGAGCCCGGGTCGGAGCACACCGTTCGCTACGAGTGGGCGCCGCCATGGAACGGTCAGCCCACGGGTGTGACCACCCGCTTCCGCTTCTCGAACCGCGGCAAAGCTGACCGCGTTTCCGAGACCGTGCACCTGTTTTCGGGCGGCGGGTTGAACACAAGCTACAACGACCGCGAACCCATCGAGGTTCCCATACCGAGCGATGTGAGCCGAGTCGAACTTGTGGCCATCACCACCGGCCACGGAATGGCGACCAGTAACTGCGCTGAATTCTGCGACCATTCCCACCACTTCACCATCAACGGAACAGAGAATGCACAGGTTCTTGATGACCCGGGACTTGAGTCTGGGTGCGCCAACAAGGTGGGCTCGGGTGTGGTCCCCAATCAAGCCGGAACATGGTGGTTCGGGCGGGCCGGCTGGTGTCCGGGTCAAGAGGTCGAGCCCTACATTGTAGACGTCACCGACCAAGTCACTCTCGGAGAGACAGCCACGATATCGTACGAGGCTAAAATTAACGGAAGCGCGCCATTCGATGACGCCGGAAACATCAAACTCAACTCTTGGCTTGTGTACCACCGGTAACGAATTTGTTTGCATTTCATCCAAAAGGTGGCCCTTTTCCCTCAACTTGCTACGCTCAGAGAGCTTGACCCGGCAAGTGCCGGAAAACTGCGAAGGGCCGCGCGCCCACAAGTCTGTGAGGAGACAACATGATTCGAGCAACCACCATCGCTGCAACATTCGCAGCCATGACCACTTTTGCAACCACCATCGCTTGCGGCGGCGGCGAAGAAGCAGCTGCACCCGCAGCTGCTAAGCCCGCGCCTGCGGCCCCCCCTCCCCCTGCAAAGCCAGCGCCAGCAGAGGAAGTGAAGGACGCCAAGGAAGCCAAGGCCAACGCTGCCGAAATCAAGGATGCCAAGGAAGCCAAGGCTAACGGCGAAGCGCCCGCTAAGGGCGACGCTCCTGCTGCTGACGGTGAGAAGAAGGCCGAAGCTGCCGCTGTTCCAAGCGAAGCTGCTGCCAACGCCGCACCCGAAGTGAAGAGCGCCAAGTCTGCTAAGGCTGGCAAGTAAACCGTCTTCAATGACGCCAAAGCCCGCGAGCCTCTTTTGGTTCGCGGGCTTTTTTTTATTGGCGAGCTGCGCACCCGATCCGAACCCCGCAGCGACCACCGATGCAGTTTCCTCCACGTCTCAGGATAGCGAACTCTGGTCCGTCTGTGCCGCCTATTGCAACCATGTTTACGGGGTGGCCACCGGCTGCAACCCCGAAAATCTTGCGACTCAATCCGCCGGATGTCACGCCTTTTGCGAGGTCCAATCCATGTCGATATCGGCCGATTGTGCAGCACTCGCCGTCACCGCTTACGCCTGCGTTGTCGACGAGGCGATACCGTACGAATGCGAAGATGAATCGTCGTCACCCCAGCCCACGGAGGAAACCTGTATACAGCCATGGGACACTGCAAGTGCTTGCATGAACGGGTCGCGATAGCACGCAGAGTTTGGTAGCCTTTCCGCAACAGAGGTGGCCATGCGAATCTCCTTCATTTTGTGCCTTGTGTTGACTCTTGGGTGCACCAAGGTGGACGACGAACTCTCACCTGAACCCAACACCGGTCTGGGTACAGACACCGATTCAGATGGCAGCGATGCCGACGATGGCCCACCCAATCCTGATTCGCCCACCGAATCCGATACTGCATCCGATGACACCGCCGCGAAGGACACCGCATCCATAGACGACGAACATGTCGACTCCGGGTCAGCGGATACCGCTTCGGGGGACACGGCTTCCGAGGACACAAGCACTCCCGAACCCACACCCACGGCCGACCTTGATGGGGACGGATTTTCAGAAGCAGATGGCGACTGCGATGACCTCGACAGCAGCATTCATCCGGACCGGGATGAGGTGTGCGATGGCATCGACAACAACTGCAACGAAGCCATCGATGAAGATGTGATTCCGACGTGGTACCTCGATTTTGATGGAGATGGCTACGGAACCGACGCGTTCACCTACGACGCATGCACGCCGTTATCCGGCTATGTCGACAACGCCGATGACTGCGACGACACCACCGAACTCGCCAGTCCGGACGGCGTTGAAGTGTGTGATGAACGCGACAACGACTGCAACGGGATGGTCGATGAAGACGTCACCACCACTTACTTCCTCGACGACGATGGCGACGGATTTGGCGACGCCGGCTTCACGATGGAAGCTTGCATGGTGCCCTCAGGGTACAGCGACAATGCCCTTGACTGCTGGGATGACCGTTCGGATGTGTCGCCCACGGCCGAGGAACAATGCGATGGCATCGACAACGACTGCGACGATGAGGTCGATGAAGGCGATGCAACCGACGCGATCCTGTTCTTTGAGGATGCCGACGAAGACGATTTCGGCGACCCCCTCTCGACGGTTCGGGCGTGCGCTGCACCGTCCGGCTACATCATCGACGCAAGCGACTGCGACGATACCGATGACGATGTTTTCCCCGGGGCTCTCGAGCGATGCGATGGCGAAGATAACGACTGCGATGGGGACACGGACGAGACCGGTTCATTGGGTGAAACAGTGGGGTATGCCGATGTGGATGAAGACGGGTACGGGGACCCGGTCGCGCCCCTCTCTGCCTGCACTCTGCCTGCAACCCACGTGACCAATGCACTTGATTGCGACGACACCCGCACGGACACCAACCCCGAAGCCACTGAATCCTGCGACGGACGAGACAACGACTGCGATGGCACTACCGACGAGGCTGGTTCCATCGGAGAAGTGCGATGGTACGCCGATGCAGATGCCGACGAACACGGCTCCCTGACCGTATTCATCGAGGCCTGCTCGGCACCCATAGGGCACATTGCAGACTCCAGCGACTGCGACGACCGAGATAACGACACCTACCCGGGAGCGTTGGAACAATGCGATGGGGAAGACAATGACTGCGATGGAGACGTCGATGAAGATGCCGAGGGTGGAGTGCTTTGGTACCTCGATGCCGATGACGATGGGTACGGCTCATTGACCGATACCGTTGTTGCCTGCACTGCACCGGAGGGCGCCATCGCCATAACGGGCGACTGCGACGACACCGAGCCAGAAGTGTCTCCTGAGCAAACCGAGAGTTGCAACGGCATCGATGACGACTGCGACGGACTCACCGACGAAGCAGGCGCCATCGGAGCCACTCCGTGGTTCGAAGACGGCGATGCCGATGGGTTTGGCGACCCCGACTCGCGCATTGTTTCATGCGAGGCTCCCGACGGATTCGTGGCCGACAACACCGATTGCAACCCCACTCGCGGCGATACATTTCCCGGGGCCGTAGAAGTGGCCGGAGATGAAATCGATCAAGACTGTGATGGAGTCGATCTGGAAGACGACGGGCCAACCGGCAGCGAAACTGGATGGTACCAAGCCAACTATGATGGTGTGTTTTCCGACTTTGATCCATCGATGGGCTACGACGGCAGCATCAGTTGCGGAGCGACGTGCGCGCACTACGGAAAGATGGCCGTCGGTGCCCGATTTGTCTGCAATGTAAGCCACCTTTTTTCAGGCTCCACCGAGGGATGCGGGCCGCACAACGAAGGCCTATATGGCGAATCGAACTGCGGCTGGATGGTTCGAGACATGGTTGAGTTGACCGAGAACGGCAACACCGAAGACTGCACCCGCAGCTCCGTCATGGAGTGCGTGACAGGGTCGTGCGAAGAGACTGTGACCTACCATTCCGTCGAGTGTCAATGCGAGTGATGGCCTACCGCATCAAGGACTGAGCGGGCTGTACCAAACCCTCTGCCAACGCCGCATGGCCTGAGGCTGTGGGGTGTTCCGCATCATCGGGCCATGCTCCCGGCCCCGGTGGTTCACCAGGACCCACCATAAAGTGAGGCCGGCCGGTTGCGGCGTAGAGCTTCTGCCCGTCCACCCAAGGCAGACCAGAACGGGCAACAGCGTCGGTGATCGTTGCATAACGAACCGCCTGCTTCTCGCAGTCGTGCGCCTGAATAAACTCAGCACATCGTTCCGGGTCGGCTTGCGTATGGGCTGGAATAGTCAAGGCCAACACAGGAATCCCGGTACGCTTGGACCATTGTCGCAGGCGCTGCAGTTGGCCTTCGTACCAACCCGGTTCGGCCGCGGGGGTCAGACCATTCTGAACAGCACGGGCCATCCGGGCGGCCATCCACTGGCGGTACATCGCGTACCGCTTCGCCAGTTGAAGGTCCATCGTTGCCGAAAATGTGCCCACGCCTTCGGGCACGCTGGTCCCCACAAACACAGGGTGATCGTCGTGGGCTCCCCACATCAGGAATGACGGGAGCACATCATTCGGAAAGTTGCCCCAGATCACCAGATCTGGGTTCCACGACTCCAACTCCCCCACCGCGAGACTGACGCTCTGCTCGATGTCCCAGCCGCACATTCCGAGATTGAAGACTTCCGTATTTTCCAGCATGCCCTCGAGCGCAGACGGCCACGCTTCGTGGGCGTGCACACCGAGGCCAAACGTGACGCTGTCACCGAGTGCAACGATTCGACGAACGTTTGCCTTAGTCGGTGGCGGTTCCATCCCCGCAACCCAGCCGCGAATCCGACCGGGCTCAGGCGGCGTGGCATAGGCATACTTCACACCGTAGGGCTCAAATACCGGCCGACTGTGTATTTGCGACTCGTGGGCGAGGTATGCGGCATCCATCGCAGCGAGACCACCAAGCCCCGCAGCCACCCCCCCAACCATGAGGGCCAAACGAAGCAACCATTTAATACCGGCGTTCACCGAAGCAGCATGCCACAATCGGGCGCACCCTGAATGCAAGAAACCGCGGCCCCTCGAGGGTACCGCGGTTGCTTGATTCAGTGAAAAGCGCTCTCGACTACTTCTCGTCTTTCTTCTTGCGCCACTCTTCAATGATTTCGGTCTGAACGCCCGATGGAACGGGTGCGTAGCGCGCGAATTCCATGGTGAACTCTGCCTTACCCTGCGTGGCCGACCGAATCACAGTCGCGTATCCAAACATCTCGCTGAGGGGCACCTCGGCGTCGATCTGGCAGTAGTTGGATTCTTCGTTGACTCCGGAGACCACACCGCGCCGCTGCATCATTGTTGCAACCATGCCGCCGTGGAACTCGATGGGGCCTTCAATCTGAACCTTCATCACGGGCTCAAGAATGATGGGCTTGGCCTTCTCGTACACTTCACGCCAAGCGCCCTGTGCGGCCGCTTGGAAGGCTGTATCGGAGGAGTCGACTGCGTGGTAGTTACCGTCGTTGATGACCACCCGTACGTTGGTGACGGGAGCCTCGATGAGGCGACCCTTGGCCAGCATGGACTTGAATCCTTTGTCGCAGGACGGAATGAACTCGCGAGGGATCACACCACCCTTGATTTGGTCCACGAATTCGTAGTCCAACTCATCATGGGGTTCGATGTACCCGACCACTCGACCAAACTGACCGGAACCACCCGTCTGCTTCTTGTGGGTGTAGTCGAACTCAGCCCGCTTTGTGATCGCTTCGCGGTACGCAACGCGGGGTGGTGAGGTCACCACCTCGGCACCGTACTCCCGCTTCATCCGCTCGACATACACTTCGAGCTGAAGCTCGCCCATCCCGGCGATGATGGTCTCTTTGGTTTCGGGGTCAGACGACACGCGGAACGTTGGGTCTTCCTTGGTGAACCGCTGAAGCGCCTTCGACATGTTGACCTGCGCCTTGTTGTCCTTGGGCGTGATGGTCAGCGAGATCACGGGGTTGGGGACGAACATGCTGCTCATGGCCAGTTCGACGTTTCCGTCGGTGAACGTGTCGCCCGAGTAGCAGTCCACACCGAAGGTCGCAACGATGTCGCCGGCCGAGGCCTCGTCGATGTCTTCCATCTCGTCGGAGTGCATCCGAACCAATCGGCCAATCTTGACTTTCTTGCGGTCGCGGAGGTTGTACATGAAGTCGCCCTTCTTCATGCAGCCTTGGTAGACCCGCATGTAGGTCAACTGACCGTAGCGACCGTCTTCAAGCTTGAATGCAAGCGCCACCAAGGGCTTGTCGCCATCGGAGGGCACTTCCACCATCACTTCGTTGCCTTCCGTGGATTTCTCCATGTCGATGGCTTCGTTGACGACGTCGTTGGGAGCGGGAAGCCACTTGTTGACGCAGTCAAGAAGTGCTTGAACACCCTTGTTCTTGTAAGCGGAACCACAGAGAACCGGGGTAATCTCGCGGGCAATGGTCGCCTTGCGGATCGCGTTGTCCATCAACTCCGGTGTGACGGCCTCCTCAAGCATGGCCTCCATCAGGTCGTCATCGAACATGCTGACGGCATCGAGCAGGACCTCGCGCCTCGACTCGCACTCTTCGAGAAGTTCGGCTGGAATCTCCTCCTCGCGGATGTTTTCGCCGTTTTCACCCTCGAAGTACCACGCCTTCATGGTCACGAGGTCGCAGACACCCACGTGCTGGTCCTCCAATCCGATGGGCACTTGAACCATCACAGAGTTGTGACCCAGCTTGTCGCGAAGTTGGTCGCACACGCGGAAGGGGTTCGCACCTTGCCGGTCACACTTGTTCACGAACGCGATTCGCGGCACGTTGTAGCGCTTCATTTGCCGGTCAACAGTGATGGACTGCGACTGCACACCCGATACCGAGCACAGCACGAGCACGGCTCCGTCGAGCACTCGGAGCGCCCGCTCCACCTCGACGGTGAAGTCAACGTGTCCGGGGGTGTCGATAATGTTGATGTGATTGCCGTCCCACTCGCAGTGTGTGGCTGCCGACTGAATGGTGATTCCGCGTTCGCGCTCCAGTTCCATGGAGTCCATCTTTGCACCCACACCGTCCTTTCCACGAACGTCATGAATCGCATGAATCCGGTTGGTGTAGAAGAGGATTCGCTCTGTGAGCGTTGTCTTACCGGAGTCGATGTGAGCGCTGATTCCGATGTTCCGAAGCAGGTGCAATGGTGCAGTCATGGGGTCCCTCGAACGGTGGGAGAAATTAAGTGGATCGGGGCCGCGCTTATGGCGGCGAGCCCTCATGCGCAACGAAGCGACCCGCCCGGCACAAAAGTGTCACGCCAAAAAATGCAGGGAAAACACCATTAAATAGACTTAAAAGCCTGCTATTAACCAAGCTTTTAGTTTTTCAGGGTCAGCCTTCTGCGGGCTTGAAGGGATCCTTCGTATTCGACAATGCTGCCATCCGGGGTCTCAACGCGCACCCCATCGATGGTGTCGATGGATCCCAAACCAAGATGGAACACGGGTTCAACGGCACCGCCAAAACTGGATGCGGTGTTGGTCCACCCGACCCAGGTTTCACCGTCCGCAAATACTTCGACTCGGCTCCCGTGTGGTGCGGCAATTTCAATCCATGCGTTGGCCGTGCACCCATCACTCATCAGCAGCATGGGCCGATGTTCGACGTCGCTGACAATGAAGTCAAGGACCCCATCGCCATTGTGGTCGGCCGCAACGATCGTCCGCCACGAACCCATCTGTCCAAACCCGTGGTGGTTTGCCAACTCGAACTGGCTCGGTGCCACTTGGCGGACCACATTGAACGCCATGTCTTTGATGATTGGGTCGGCGGTGTGACTGTGCCAAAGGTCGCCCTCAGCCACTGCAATGTCCTGCAGTCCATCGTTGTCAAAGTCGACGAATATTGCGCCCCATGCCATCGACTCAATGGTTCCGTCCAAGGTATCGGCGCCGGTGGCTTGACCCACATCCACATAGGTCCCATCGTCCAGCTGTTGGAGCAAGGGGTTGCTCCCTGTACCCGCAATTATGAGGTCCGGACGACCGTCGCTGTTGAAGTCTCCGAGGCCCGCACCCATCCCATCATGCCGTACGTGGCAGAGACACTCATCATTGGCGAGCGTCAGGTCCCCATCGATATTGCGCAGAAAAAAGTTTCCCTCAGGTCGGGTCTCCGACTTCGTGCGAAACGACACCAACTCGTTCACGACATAGATGTCCTGCCACCCATCGCCATCCCAATCAAACCATTGCACATCGAACCCTTTCTGATGGCCCCAGTCGGTGGGGACCACTTCAACGTCCGCAACAAACGTCCCGTCTCCAACCCCCCAAGCGATAAAGTCCATGCTGGCCATACCGCTGGCATCCGCGGCCGAGACGAGCACATAGGCATCCTGAATGCCATCACGGTCGATATCCATGGGCTGAATCGACTTAATGTGGCCTCGACCCGTCTCATCTTCCCACTGCGCCGTCGGAAACGCCACCGGCTCCCACCCGGCCGGCAGATTCAGGAGCACCTTCTCGACCATGCCCCCGAATGTCAGGTCAAGTCGGCCATCATTGTTGAGGTCGGCCATCCCCATCTGTGTCAGTCCGTCTTCGATCGGCAGGTCCGACGGCGTAAAGCCCCCCTCGCCGCGGGTGTACAGGATGGGAGTCTGCCCATCAAACCCCATGACTACATCGAGATCGCCATCCACATCAAAGTCAGCTACGGCGACCGAACCGTTCTCCGCGTGTTCCCCCATCCAAACCTCGGGAGACGCGAGGCCCCATTCGATGCCCACCTCGGAATACGACACCTCCGACAAGGGTGATTCACAACTGAGTACGGGGCCGATATCGAAATCGTCGGTCCCCGAAGGCTTGGAGTCAGTGCCGGTGTCGTCTGGCGACGCTTCATTCCATGGCTGACAACGGCCTTCTGAATCCGCACGATAGCCGTCGGCGCAGTCAACCGGGTCCGCCGTCGCGCATGCCGCCACACCCAGCACAGTGAAGCGGAACAAGGATTCAGCGAAACGCGTGTGCATGGCCTCATTGTGTCATGGACTGAACCAAGTTGCGGCCGGGGTCCACAATCGAGCGTCAAATGAGGCCTCCGCGACACGCCGAACCGGCTGAGGATAGAGGACGAAACCGTACATTGCGGTCCGATGCACCGAGAATCGTTCGGGTGTAGAGAGATGCGACCATTCTGATGCTGGATTACGATCCGAGTGGCTTCGGCGCGTCCAGCGCGCATTCACTCAGTCGAGACCCGGATCACTCATGCGTCCTTCCCTCTCCCTTTTGTGCCTTCTCGCAGTCGGATGCATCAAAAATGACATTCCCCACGATGCCCGGGACTGGGGCTCCGATGAACCTGCGTCCGACGCCATGGATGAAGACAACGATGGCTTTGACGCATCCGTCGACTGCAACGACAATGACCCCGCAATTCATCCAGATGCCGCCGAGGTCTGCGATGGCATCGACAACGACTGCGACGCCCACATCGATGCCGATGACGAGGACGCAGAGGGGCTAATCTCCGCATTTAAAGACAATGACGGTGATGGGTCTGGCGACCCTGCCGCTCCCGTTGATGTCTGCGGGACGGACGAAGCGGGAGTTTCACCCAATGGCGACGATTGCAATGACGCCGATACGGATGTGTTTCCCGGCCAAGATGAACTGTGCGATGGAGTCGACAACGACTGCGATGGTCTGACCGATGCATCCGACCCGGGACTCGTGGATGGCATCACATTCTGGATCGACGCGGATAACGACACCTATGGCGACGCGACGGACTCGGTAACGGACTGCACGGTACCCGAAGGCTATGCAGACAACGCATTGGACTGCGACGACACCGATGAACTCGAAGGACAACCCAGCGAGTGGTACGTCGATTCTGATGCAGATGGGTTCGGCTCCGAAGTCGCTGGCGTCGCTTGCGATCCCGAACCGAGCTGGAGCGCCATCAATGGCGACTGCAATGACGATGACGCAGCCGTAAACCCCGACGAGATCGATTATTGCGGCGACGACATCGACACAGACTGCAGCGGCGAGGAAGACGATTGGGGTCCGGACTGCATCAACCTTGAACCGCAGGACATCATCGACGATCTGTCGTGCGTCAGCGAAGAAATCGAGTTCATCAGCACGGGCTTTGACGTGGAAGGCGATCACTTTTCCATTAGCTACGGCCCCAGCGGTAACTGGGTCAACCATGACACAGCCGCTGGACTCGAAATCAAGCCCACCGGGACCACGGACTTCACAGAAGTGATTTACGCCGGAACTGAACTGGATTTTGCCTTGTTCGAGAATGACGGTCGTACACACCCATTTGGGCACCCATCCGCATTCTCATTGTTCTACGATATTCATTGCTCTGCGAACATTCGAAGAGGCGACGTCATCGGCGCGGTTCACACCTTGAGACGCTCGTTTACACACCCTTCTGGCTTTTTGGCCTACATCGACCTGACAAAGAAGGAGCTGTGGAATGAGGCCGATGAGAGCGTGCTGATCGAGTACTCTGCCGCGCCGAGCACGATGGCTGGCAGCGTCAGCTTTACAGTCCAACGATTCCTCGACTTCGACATCGATTGGTATTCCCCCCTTGATTTTTTCGAGAGCGGCACAGACTTCGATACCGAAGGTCGCATCTCGCTATCCACAGGTCCAATCACCGGAACCACCGTGGCCATCGGCGCATGCGGCTCCGATAGCGCCGTGGGCTCGGTTGCCGAGTGGAGTTGGAGTCCAGTGACGACATCAATCACCGATGAGTTCTGCAATGCGGATTCATTCTCCAGCGACACTCCCACGATTATTGAGACCGAACTCACCTCAACGGGTTGGAGTGGGCACCCAAAGAAGCGATTCGTCATGAGCATCGGCGCGTCCCCGTCAGCCGCCAGTTCGGAATGGAATGCGGCCGCTGAACCCCTGTGCGGCGATGGCTGGGAGCCAAGTGTCGTGCCGTCCTATTCGGGGGGGTTCTGCGACGGTCGGATCGTAATCTACGACCCTTCTCCAGAACTCTAAACCAAGAAAAAAGCCAGCCCCGAGGGGCTGGCCTTGGTCACGCAGTCGAACGACCGCTACAGGGGGCAGACACCGGCAGAGAAGGGTGTCCCTTCGTCGCCAGAAGTTCCGATGGAATCAGCACTGCCGGCTGTGCACCAGTTGGCAAGGTCATCGTTACCCTCCGGAGTTTCCGAACCGCCATCCAGCATGAATGAAGCGCCTGAGCGTTTCGCCGGAGCGCCGTCGTCCAAGTAGTTTGGCGTCGAGTCCAATACGCTATCGCCAAAGCTGATGGTTGCGGTGTCACCTGCACCCGAGTTGTTGAACGACAACGACCCGTAATGCCCGCTGGTTTCGAAGTCGTATGCCCACCCAGAGCCATCCGAGACCCCCAACACGGCGTATTCGCCGGCTGCGATAATCGCATCGGTGGCCAACTCGGCCGAGCCCACATTGTCCTTAATCACAATGCCATTCAGGTTTACAGTGCCGGATGTGAGGTTCTTGATCTCAATCCATTCGTTGGATGTGTCGCCACCCACACTCGGATCAAACATCAACTCCGTAATCACCAAATCACCCACGCTGACCTCAGGCATGCACAGATCGGCTGCACATTCGCCAGGAGGATCAATGCCGGGGCCGGTGTACACAACGTGGTCCACAAGGTCGAACTCATCGCGAGGTTCAATCTTCCAGTTGTCAAATGAGTAGTGCAAAATGCCCGTGAGCGAAGCGATGGTATCCATTGGCCCGACCACTTCCGCCATCTCACTCCAGACCATATCGTCGATGTGCATGAAGCCGGCCAAGTCGCCTACATCAATGCTGTACTCGCCGTAGCCTTCGTCGGTGCCAATCACGACATCGTCCACTCGGATCAGGCAGCCCTCCCAGGCTTCCCAATCGAGTTCTGTTGCCGCATCGATAGCATCGACCGTGACCGGTTCAACACTGTCAAGAGAAACAACGCCAGTGGCGATGTCCTCTTCTGATATCTGGATCTGGGTGGCGTCGCTGTATTCCGCCACAGTACCCGTAATGTTCACGACTGAACCGTGGCCAATGCCCAATTCGGTGCTGGATGTATCGTAAACGTAGACGCGGATGCCCGACCATTCTCCGCCGCCTGCATCTTGTACCCAGAACCCTTGGCCAGTGGAACTGACTTTGGGATCAGTCGTAAGAACGACGGAAGTGAGCGTTACCGTCTCCCCGACCAAAACCTCGCCGTACTGGACGGACTTGACTGAACCTTCTGGGAACATCGGTTCGGGGGCTCCAGTGTCGTCATCGCCAGTGGAACCGGTATCGTCGGCCATGGTTCCCGTGTCGTCGTCCATGGCGCCTGTATCATCGACCATGAGTCCGGTGTCGTCGTCCATGGCGCCTGTATCATCGATCATGAGTCCGGTGTCGTCGTCCATGGCGCCCGTGTCCATGAAGCCAGTATCGTCGGCATCCGCGTCTGCATCCGCGTCGGCATCCGCATC
>DEBL01000004.1:0-284 GCA_002348535.1 Deltaproteobacteria bacterium UBA2957
CTGGAGCGGAAGAGATTCCGGGAGACGGGACCGACCAAGACTGCGACGGCACGGAGATTTGCTACGTCGACGCCGATGGCGACGGTCATGCCGAAATGACGGGCCTGACCACGACGTCCTACGCCCTCGACTGTTCCGATCCGGGTGCCGCACCCATTGGTGCACCGGCGGACGACTGCGACGATTCGGCCATCACGGTGTTCCCTGGAGCGGCCGAATCTATTGCCGACGGCGTGGACCAAGACTGCGACGGCACCGAGTTGTGCTTTGTGGACGCCGATGGC
>DEBL01000004.1:609-28940 GCA_002348535.1 Deltaproteobacteria bacterium UBA2957
TGTGGACGCCGATGGCGACGGTGCCCGTTCGGTGGACGGCAGCACGGTGGTCAGCGATGACTTGGAGTGCGACGCCGAAGGCGAGGCGAGCGGGTCTGCCAGTGCAGACTGCAACGACGCGGATGCTTCTGTGGCCCCTGGAGCGGATGAGATTCCAGCCGACGGCATCGACTCAGACTGCGATGGCGCAGAGTTGTGCTTTACCGACTACGACGGCGACGGATTCCGTCCCGATGAGTATTCGGAAGTCGAAGGCGATCTGCTCTGTACGGGTGCCGGCCTTGTGGGGGCGGATGCGCCTGCGGGAGATTGCGACGATTCCGATGCATCCATCAACCCCGAAGGCGTTGAGATGGTTGCCGACGGTCTGGACAGCAACTGCGACGGCATTGAGCAGTGCTACATCGACGCCGATAACGACGGCTTCCGCACCGAAGACGGCGCGGTGGTTGACTCGGAGTTCATCGACTGCAACGGCGACGGCGTCTCGGGAGCGGATGCGCCGGACACGGACTGCGATGACGAGCGCGCCGACGTGAACCCCGATCAGGGCGATGCGATTGGCGACGAATTGGATGCAGACTGCGACGGCTTTGAGCACTGCTATGTCGATGCGGACGGCGACGGCTACCGAACCACTGAGGTGGTGGAGTCGATCGACGACGACTGCCAAGACGCCGGCGAGGCCACGATGGACGTGCCGCTCGTCGACTGCGACGACACCCGCTCGGGCGTGAACCCGGGTGCGGAAGAAATCGAAGGCGACGGTGTGGACCAAGACTGCGACGGCACCGATCCGGGCGGCGATGCGGTGGCATCGGACGACACGGCGAGCCCGAGCGGCTCCAGCGACGACACCCCCATTGAGGTCACCGTCGAGATGGACGCTCCGGCCAGCGAAGACAAGGGCGGCTGCAGCACCACCGGTCAGCGCAGCACACCGCTGGTGTGGATCATCGGCGTGTTGGGTCTGCTGGGTCTTCGTAATCGCGAACATTGACCCCGCGACGCAGCGGTGGGATCCAGTGTCCCGCCGCGGCATCGGCGGCTAGGGCGCGCGCACACGGTTTCTTCCGGTCGGTCACTTCATTGCCGACCTTGGCGTCGGGGTGCATCACGAGCAGTTCGCTAATGACCGGCCACGGCCTTCGCCACCGCGCCCACGGCGAGAGCACCGAGCCAATGGTGCCGGTCACCATGGCGCCGAGCAGGAGCGCGGCTGTGGCCCCCCGGAGCGTGGTCCACCGGGTGCGGCCCCACACGGGCGGCAGCCGCTGAACCAATGACCCGCCCGCGATGCCCACGAGAACGGCGAGGCCCGGCAGGATCTGGCACAAAAAGCGCACCCGAATCTCGGCCATGTTGGCCTGACCGTGAAAGGCGATGGCGAAGGGGGCCACGGTGGCGGCGGTGGCCACGAAGGCCCGAGGGCTGCGCCACAGGGTGACGGCGGCGACGGCTGCTGCGCCCGCCCACACGGGCACCAAGGGTGCGATGTGGTTGTTGGCCGCAAAGCGGGCCACGGGCGGCGGAAAGCCATCGATGATGGGCACCTGAAGCTGCAGCACCACAAACCAGACGGTTTGAACCCAGTCCCACGGCGCGGTGCGGCCCCACACAAACGCTCCGCCCACGTCCCATGGCGGCTGGTGGGCGGGGTGGTCCGAACCGTACATGTGAAACAGCGGCCGCACGTCCATCTGGGCTTCGAGGCTCACCGCATCGGCGGGAAAGCTCCACCGGGCCACGAGGTAGCTCGCGGCCAACGGGGCCAGAAACCACCGAACCGCTTGGCCCCGGTCGGCGGCCCGCCAGATGGCCCACGCCGCCGCCAGACTCCACGGACCGGCCCACACCAGACCGCGCACGTCGGCGAGCAGGGCGAGGCCCGTGCCCGCTCCGGTGAGCGCCAAGTGCTTGGGGTTCTTCGAGACAATGCCCATGGTGCACAGGGCGGCTCCCACCACCAAGAAGGCGGCCACCATGGGGTAGAAGGTCAGGATGCGGCTCAGCAGCACCACGGGGCCCAAGGCGAGGCCCGCGAGCGCGGCCAGCAGGCCCGCCGTGCGGCCTGCCGCCGCCCGCCCCCATGCATAGAGTCCGGCGCCCACCAGCACGGCGGCAGCGATGCTCGAGGTGCGCAGGGCGGTCATGATGCCCACCGACTCGGATAGGGGGGCGGCCAGCCAGCCCGTGATCTTGGATCGCTTGATCGACCACGGCACGTCCGGTTCACCGTTGAGATGCAAAATGGCGTTGCAGTAGTCCGACAGGTCGGCGGTGTTCCACGGGTCCAGCATGTGGGCCCGGGCCAGTTCGGTGTCGGCGATCCACCAGCACGCCACGCCCATGGCTGCGGCAATGAACGCGTCGAGGGCAAAGCGAGCCGCGGAGGGAAGCACTGGGGTTAGCCTCGGCTGCCGGTCACTCGACGTAGCCCAAGGCCTGCAGCATGCGGCGCTCGGTCTCCGAGAGTTCTTCGTCGCTGGTCGCGTCTTCGGCCTCGTCGGGTTCGTCGTCGGTCACTTTGGCGTTGGTGGGCAGGGTGTCGAAGCGGTTGCCGAGGGCGTTGAGGGCCACTTGTTCGTCTTTCGGAATCCACGTTCGAAGTTCGGCCATCAAGGCCTCGGAGATGCCCTTGGGTGCCTCGCCTGTCTTGAACAGGTTGGTGAGCTCTTCGGGGTCGTTCTTCAGGTTGAACAGCTCCCACTTGCCTTTGCCCTTTTTGGGGGTGTAGATGAGCTTCCAGTCGCCCGTGCGAATGCCGCGCAGCTTGCCGTTGACGCCCTTGACGTACCGTCGCTTGTTCCACTTGAAGTAGGAGATGTCGGTCTCCATGAAGGCCGGTCCGGGCCGCTCGGCGCGCAGGTCGACGCCATCGTTCTCGGGTATGGCGATGTCGGCCATGCCCAAAATGGTGGGCATCACGTCGATGCTGCGGACCGGGTCGGTGTTGACGGCTCCCGCTTCGAGCATGCCGGGGGCCTTGATGATGAGCGGGATCGCCATCGAGGCGTCGTAGAGGAACTCCCCGTGGTGGTACCAGTAGTCGTGCTCCCCCAAGGAGTGGCCGTGGTCGGCGGTGAAGATGACGATGGTGTTGTCGGCAACCCCCATCTCGTCGAGGGCATCGAGCATTTGTCCCACTTGGTCGGCGTTGTAGGTGACCTCTTTGCGGTACAGCTCGCAGGCCCGCTCGTTTTCTTCGTCAGACAAGGGGTTCTTGAACATCATCTCGCCCCGCGAGATGCGCTTGATCTTCTGAATGTTGTTGACCTTGCACTCGCCGTCTTCGCCGGGCGGGCGGTAGGGCCAGTGGGGGTCGAAGTAGTGCACGTAGCCGTAAAAGGGCTGGGGTGCGTTGCGCATCCAGTCCACGATGCGGTTGGTGGCCACCCGCGCGTCGGTGTTGCCGTCGAAGGGCCGGATGCGGCGGGTGGTGAAGGTGTCGATGGCCGTCACCCAGCCGCTCAGCCGCGCCGGACCCCACGCCCGCTCGAGCTCAAAGAAGGACCAGAATTGGTCGAAGCCCTGCTCGAAGCCCCGGCCTCGCATGACCCAGCCGTTGTGCACAAAGGCTGCCGTGCTGTAGCCGTTGGCGCTGAGGGTCTCGGCCAATGTTTCTTGGTCGGCACCCAGCGAGTCCTTGAGGATGCGCACGCCGTTGGTCACCGGGTACTTCCCGGTCTGAAACGCGGCGACCGACTGGGTGGTCTTGGGTATGACCGTGATGGCGTCGTCGTAGCGGGTGCCCTCTTCGCTGAGCCGGGTGATGCCCGGCGTGGGCGTGGCATCACCGTAGGGCTGAACGTGGTCCTGGCGGAGGGTGTCGACCAAGACAAAGAGCACATTGGGTTTGTCGGACGCTTCGGGAGAGACGCCCACCGCGTGGACGGTCGCCCCAGCGGCACCAACAAGGCCCAAGGCCAGCACAGCGCGGGCGGTCCACTGGCGCACCGCCGTGCGTTCGGTGTTGAACACCAATCCTGCCAGCACGGTCACCACTGCACCGGGCAGCAAGAAGGCCAACTGTTCATCGACCGCGGTGGTGTAGACCGGCACCCGGCCCCACAGGCCCGGGGTGGCCAAGGCCACGGCCAGCAGGCCCCACGACCACGACCAGATGCGCTGGAGCGCGAGCAAGACCACCACCGCGCCGGCGGCGTACAGGCTGGTGGTCTCGAAGCGGTCCTCGCCCACGTACCGGGCGCCGTACACAAAAGCGGTGTAGACGAATCCCGTGGCCACCACGGACTGTCGAAGCAGGGTGTGGAGCAGGGAAAACAGGCCCATGTTGATCGCGATGATGACGAGGCCCCAGCCGATGCCGAGGGCCACCCGCCATGCTCGGGGGTCGTCCATCAACCAGTCCCAGCGGACAATGGCAATGGCTTCGTACAGGCCCACAAGGGCGCCCAGCGTGGCAATGCGTGCAGTGTTCATGTGTTCGACTCCTGATGGGCGCCGCGAGGGCCGAGACGCACCATTCCGGCCATCGTGAGCCCCACGATGAGCCAGAAGAAGCCGTCTTGTAGCATTGCAGCCAAGCGCATGCCGCCCGCTTGTTCATCGGCAGCGATCAACCAAGCCAAGGCAAAGACCGCGATGAAGGCGTGGCGCATGAGGGTGAAGCCCACGGCGGTGTTGACCACGGTGGCGGCTTGGGTGCCAAACAGGCGCTGGGCGACGATGATCATGAGCGGCAGGTGCGCCATGCATTTGTAGGTGGTCACAATGGCAATGACCCACCAAAATTGTTCGTGGAGTCGACCCGGAAGCCACTCGATGGCAAAGGTGAAGTCCACACCCCCCGAGGTCAGTCCGAAGGTCCATGCAAGACCCATGTAGGCGCCGAGGGCCAAGACAAGGCCGCTCGCCCACCGGGTGATGGCGGGGTGGTCGGCCGTGCGGATGATCCACAGCCCGGCGGCCACGACGCTGACGGTGGCGTACAGCCCGTAGAGCTGGAAGTCCTTGAACATAAACGGCGCGGCCCACGCGAAGGCAAGGCTCAGCAGGCGAGCATGGCTCGGTCGGCGCCATCCAAAGCTGACGCCGATGGCGGCGGTAAACGCCGCGTAGGCATACACCGGCAGCGCAACGATTCCCGATGCACCGATGCCGGCTGCCGCAGCCCACGCGAGGCGCTTCCACCCGGCAGCGCGTTCGACAAGGGCGTGAATCCCTGCGGCCATGGTGCCAATGGCGATGGGGGCAAGCGTCGGGTTGGACTTGAGCCATCCCGCTCCCCGGTAGCGGGTGATCTCAAGGTTGAAGATGCGGAAGTCGCCGAGCTTGAAGAACACCCAGGCCGCCAGCGCGCCCGCACCAATCACCGCGGCGCGTCGACCCCAGCGGGGCCGTGTCGCAGCGGCAAGGGTCGCGGCCACAATCAAGGGGCTCATCAGGTTGCCCAAGTTCTTGAGCACGCCGTAGTGGTGCACCACCGGGAACAGACAGACCAGCAGCGCACCCGATGTGACCGTGGCCCCCATCAGGGCTCCGGCCGGCTTGCGCGCCACCGCCATTCCGACGACCGCGGCCGCCAAGGGCACCCAGTACAGCACGGTGTGCATGCGCGGGTAGCTGCCGGCGAAGTGGTACACGGCCATCCAGGCCTCGAACCCAACCCCCATGACTGTGGCCATGACGGCGACTCCGCCAATCCACCACCGCCGTCCGGCGACCGTGGCATTGGCCAAGATCACCAAGCAAACCAACACAGCGGCCACCGGAAAGCCGGGAGCGGCCCGGCTGGAGCCGGATGTGACGAGCGCCTTGGCCTCCGGTCCCACCCGGTCGGTGAGCCAGCCCACCCAGTCCGGATCCCAGTCGATCTGGTCGGAATAGAGACCCGTGACGGCCCCCGACAGGTAGCGGATGGCGCTGATGGGAATCCGCTCGTTTACGGTCATGGGTGTGATGTTCGGTGACTTGGCCACCACAAGGGTGGGGATGTCCATGCCCTGAACGTGGCGGCCGTCGGGACCGTGGCCGTGGTCGCCGGCCACGATCAGGTCCATGTCATCGGGAAGCCACGCGAGGACATCCGCCACCAGCTTGTCGGCCCGCTGCACACTTTTCTTGTACTTCTTGGTGCCCACCCGATGGTGGTGGGCCTTGGTGTCGTGCCAAATCCAGTGGTACAGCAGCACGTCTGCGTCTTGGGCCCGCTGCTCGGCTTGTTGCTCTTCGGCGACCGATGGACCCTTCTTGAACACGTCGCGGGTGTGGGCGTCGCCCTTGAAGGGCTTGAGGTCGCCGGCGGTGACCATCGCCACCGTGCGTCCAGCGGCCTTGGCGTCTCGAAGCAAGTTGGCGCCCGGGTCGGTGGTGCCCACACCAAAGTTTTGAAACAAGCCAAACAATGTGAAGGCGGTTCGTCCGGTCAGTGTCTCTTTGACGCAGACGTAGGTGATGCGCTCCAAGCAGGGCTCCACAGGGGCGTAAAACCCGTCCTTTGCGAAGGCCTTGAGGTTCGGCATGGACTCGAAGTTCGGAATGCTCAGCGAGTCAATGATGAACAGCAACAGGCGACGGCCGGAGGCATCGTCGACCGTCTCGGGCGCAGCGGTGCTCGGGGGATTGCCGCGGTTGAACTCCACGGCCATGCCCAGCAGCAGGGCCAACGCAAATCCGATCCATATACGCTTTAGCAACCGGTCCACCCTCGAACAGCTTCGACGAAGGAGGCCCCATATCGCGCTACACGCTTTGGGCCCATTCCGTGAATCCCCTCGAGGGCCTCGGTGGAGGTGGGTCGAGACGCGGCAATGCCCAGCAGTGTGCGATTGGATGCGATTACGTAGGCGGGAACGGCCTCGGTCTCGGCGAGATCGCGGCGCACAGCGCGGAGGCGCGCGAGCAGATCTTCATCGATCACTCCGTCGCCCCCTTCGCTGATGTCGATGCGGGTCTCGGGCGCTGCGTGGACCGCTGGCATGGCCAGTTGCACATCGGTCTCTTCACCCTTCATGACGGCCCAACCAAGCGGGCTCACGCTCAGGTTCTTCCACGTTCGGGTCTGACCCCGTACGGTCTTGGAGGTCAGGTCCGTCTCAATGAGCCCACCTGCCTCCATGGCGCCGAGGACCGTCTCAACCCGCGACTGGGGGACGCCGCGAAGAATCCCCCACGTGCTCAGTTTCTCGAATTCCCATGCGCGTACTGACTTGTCTCGGGAGCCGGTCACCACCTTGCAGATCATCGACACCGAAAAGGCCCGCCGCATTCGCGCCATGCAGGCCAGAATTTTTCGGACCATCTCGAGTTCAGGCTCGGTGAGTGAGCGGGCCTCTTCGATCATGGGACGGCCCGCATCGCACCCGGTGCACCGTCCGCATCGGTCCCATTCTGGGGTCTCGCCAAAGTAGCGCAGGAGTGTGGCGCGCTGGCAGGGAGACTCTCCGTACTGGACCATGCGATCCAGTTGGTTGAACGCATGGTGACGGCGCCTGTCCATTTCGGCTTCGGTGAGTTCGAGGTCGCGGCCCGGTTCTGTCAGTTGGATACCAAACAGGGTTTTGCCGGAGGACGCATCGCGGCTGGTGGCCCGTCCGGTGAGTCCGCACCGACGGAGCACGCTCAGGCAACTGCCGACCTGTCGTTCATCAAGTTCCGTGGCGTAGCCAATGGCGCTCTCGGACATCCAGACGGGATTGTCTCCGTCACCGCGAAGCGTGGCGTACACGCGGTGCACATCGGACGCCGGTGGATGGGTGTTCTGGATGAAGAACTCTTGGAGTTGGCGGTCGGCGTTTCGGTGCAGCAGGATGGCAGTGGCCGGTTTCCGGTCGCGGCCGGCCCGGCCGACTTCTTGGTAGTAGGCCTCGATGGTGCCCGGAAGGTCAAAGTGAACGATGGTTCGAATGTCGGCTTTGTCGACGCCCATCCCGAAGGCGTTGGTGGCCACCACCACCGGGAGCGTTCCGTTGATGAAGTCCTCTTGAACACGGCGACGAGACTCGTGGTCGAGTCCGGCATGGTAGGCCGCCGCGGCAAACCCTTGGGCCGTCAGGGTCTGGGTCACCGCCTCCACGTGCTTGCGAGTGGCGCAGTAGACCAGCGCGGGGAGGCTGCGCAGAAGGCCAGGCAGCATGGTGTGCTTGGCCTTGGGAGAGCGGGCGGTGGCAATCTCGAGGCGCAGGTTCTCCCGGTCGAAGCCGGTGACGAAGCGCTGGGTCTGAGGGGCCTTGAGTTGCGCCAAGATGTCGTCCGCCACATCAGGGGTCGCGGTCGCAGTGAGGGCAACCGTGGGCACATCCGGAAGGGCCGCTCGGACCGCTCCAAGGCGCAAGTAGTCGGGGCGAAAGTCGTGGCCCCACTGGCTGATGCAGTGGGCCTCATCGATGGCAAGCAGCGTCACGTTGGTCTGCTTCAGTGTGCTCATGAACCGATCGGTGAAGCGCTCCGGAGCCACATACACCAACTGGTAGTCGCCCCGGACCATGCCCTCGGTGCGTTCACGGCGTTCGTCCCACGACAGACTCGAGTTGATGAGCGTAGCGCGAATGCCCTTGGCACTGAGCGCGTCAACTTGGTCCTTCATGAGGGCGATCAGCGGCGACACAACGAGGGCGGTTCCGCCTCTGGCCAAGGCGGGCAGTTGGTAACAGAGCGACTTGCCGTGACCGGTGGGCATGACGACAAGTGCATCATTGCCGCTGACGATGTGGTTGATCACAGCACGCTGGCCGGGGCGGAATTCGGAGAAGCCGAAGTGCCGATGAAGTACCTGTTCCAGATCCATGCTCGGCTCGTAGCGCGTTGATGGCGCCGGTGCCGTTCGGCAATCGGACAAGGAGTGTCCGCTATTCGGCGGTGGGGGCCTCCGCCGGGATGGTCGATGGGGGGGTCCACCGGACCCACCATCCATTAACGGTTCGGTACCACTGCTGATTCTCCGTCGCCTTCTTCAGCACTTGTTCGGGAACGGTGTAGCCCTCTGTGGCCACGCGCAGTTCGGCGGTCCGGCTGATGCCGGTCGCGTTCTCTGGGCTCGCCTGCACCGAGAGTCCGATGATCTTCACATCGATGATTTTGCGTTCCTCACCGCGCTCGTCGAGCCACGCTTGAAATTCAAGACGAGCGCTCGGATCTTCGATGAACTTCGAGGCTTTCTCGGAGTCGTTCCAGCGCACCCCCTCCCAATACAGCGTGGCGCTCCGCTGGAGCAGTTCCAACTCCCGCGCCTCAGCCTTCGACTGCTTGCGCCGCTGGGCCTTGCTCATCTTGGCGCTCTTCACGCTGGCATCGGAGGCGGGGGCTGCCACTGCGGCGGGGGCGGACACGGCGAGGACGATTGCGAATAGAAGGCTCATGGCTGATAGGGTATCGGGAAGCGCTTCAGGGTACAATCGACTCATGGCAATGAACCGAATGATTGCAGTCGTTGCATGCGGGTTGACCGGATGCGCGCACACCGTCCGAATCGAGAGCGACCCGCCCGGTGCGAGCATTAAACAAGGTCCGGTCATGGTGGGGGTGACACCGGCGGATGTCACCGTAAAATGGGTGCCGTTTCGGTCCGTGCCCATCACCGTTGATTCCCCAGGTCGGCGCACCATGGTGCTCGATCTCTCAGACGATGTCAGCGTGTGGTCGGTTGCGTGGGAGAGTCTGACCCTTCAGACCGGTAAGCTCAGCGGACGAGTGCCGCGGGCGACCCACCGGACCCAGTTTGTGCCGCACCATGGACCCATGGGGACATGGAGCCCCGAGGATGTTCGCTGACGACTTATTTCACCTGCTGCGCGAACCAAGCCAGCATGCGCAGCGGTGCGGGATCGAGCAACTCAGGGTGCCACTGGACGCCGACGCAACATTCCAGCTGGGGATGCTCGATGCCCTCGATGACTCCATCTGGGGCGGTGGCGGTGATCTCGAACGGTCCGGTGTCGCGAACGGACTGATGGTGGGTTGAGTTGACCCGCATCAAACTGCATCCATGGGCCTTGCGCAGCAGACCCGTTGCGATCGATATGGGGTGCCAAGGCTCCGTGGGGGCCGATGTCTGCTCGTGTTCGAGAGCACCGGGGATTTGGGTCTTGATGTCTTGAAACAGGGTGCCGCCGGCCGCAACCGCCATGGCTTGCATGCCGCCGCAGATGCCCAGCAAAGGATGATCGGCGCGCATGGCGGCTTTGGCGAGGGCCAGTTCGAGCGCGGTGCGGCCGGCATCAATTCGATCGATCCGAGCCTCGACCTCGTGGCCGTACATCGAGGGATGAATGTCGAAGTTGCCGCCTGTGATGACCGTCGCAGCGCAGTGAGTCAAGACCCACTCCGCCACGGCATCGGCATCCGCAGGTTCAGGAGGCAAGACAATCACCTCGACCCCCGCCGCCCGCAGGTGGGTCACCACCCGCTCTGTGACGTGAACCTTGGCCGCGATGGGGCGCATGCGACCAAACGCATTGGGAGTCTCTGCGGGAATGGCAGGACTTCGGTCAGCGGTGACGGCGACGATGGGCAGCATGGCGCCATGCTACTCGATGTAGCAGAGGCCTTGGTTGATGATCTCGATTTCGTCGTAGGTCAGGCGCCACATGTACTCTTCTCCGTCCATTGCCGCGGGCATCACCTCTTCAATCGGCTCATTGTACGGATCGTCGTCGCCATCGAGGGCAATGGAACTGTCCCAGATCGTTGCTCCATCATCGGGGCTCACCACAGAGTGGGAGTTGAAGCTCCACCGGCGCCAGTCCTCGGTGCCGGCGGCGCGGGTGTGGTTGGTGTCGAAGTAGACGCCCAACACCAACTGCTCGGCGCGCACGCCGTGGTTGCCGGCCAACGCCGACAGCATGCAACTCATGGAGTGGCAGTACAGACTCAGGCCGGCGCCTCGGTCGAGAAACGGGCTCAACTGGGCGGTGATGGTGTCCCAGTACATATACGGGCCTTCGAAGTCGGTGTAGGTTCCGCTGCCCGGGTCGTAGATGATGTAGTCGTGCTCGAAGAGATGGTTCCGGAGCGCGGTGAGGACGGGGGTTGTGCTCGCCGGTACGCCTTCCATGATCGGTGCCGTGTTCTCCAGAACACCGATCCAGGGAATCGGGGGCGCCTTGCCCTCAGCGGTTCCGTCCAGCAGGGCGGGTTCGCCCGCCAAGGTGTAGATCACGTGATGGGTCTCGACTCCACCCGAGATGGGGTGCCACTCTCCATCGGGCGTCTGAGCCTGCCACTGCCACTCGAGTGTGGGCACGTGTCGACCCATGGTGTCCGGTGATGTTCCGATGTCGACGGTCGCTGTGGCTCCGGGTCCGACCGGTGCGTCGATGACCACACCGTTTACGGCAACGCGCACTGGGGGGACATCGTCGGGTTGTGGGCCCCATGCACCGATGGCAACGGAACGTTGCTGCGAAACGGCCACGGCACCGAACTGCACGGTGGCGGCCATCTCGGAGGATCCGATGAAGCCTGCCGGTACGTTGTGTTGATCGGCCTCGCCATCGGCCCAAGGGGGTATGTCCGGATCGGCCCACAGCGGAACAGGGTACCGAGCCTCTCCGCTGTCTTGATCGAGCGATGACCCAAGCGACCCGGCTGCCGACTGGCGGTACTCGGGGCGGGTCCCAACCGCGCTTACTCCGGTCTCAAACAGGCTCTGCTTGTGAAAGGCGAGAGCGACGTTTCCATCGGAGTCCCGGGCGCTGTGCAGATCAATTGCAGACAGGCCGAGCCGAACGATCCAGATGGAATCGGCCTCGACCGCCGACGACCCATCGTTGCATTCCGCCATCAACGAGACGGTGGCCGGGCCCGTGTCAAAGGCGATCCCTTCGTCGGTTCGACCGTCCCAGAGTGCCGACGAATCGGCAACATCAAGGGTTCGCAACTGGCCGATTCCATTGGCAATGCGGGCCGAAACAGTGCAGTCATCGTCCGGATTGACCACGGTCCAGCCCAGCACCAACGGTTCGCTTCCGGCAAGCTTCGGGTCGTAGACTTGCGGGTTTGGCATGGTAAGCGAGAGTCGAACTTCATCGATGTCGAGGTCGATTTCGGCTTCCGGTTCGGGGTCGTCCACTGCACCGGTGTCTTCGGTGTCTGCGTCTGTGGTGTCCGCCGTTGCTTCAGCCGTGTCGGTTCGAGCGTCCTTGTCTGGGTCGCAGGCCACCAAAACGAAAGCAAATGTCAGGGGGTAGAGGTTCATGGGGTTGTTCTCCGTCTACAGACCAGTCCGACGACCACCAGCCAGGCCAAGTGGCCCGGGGTAGGGCTGCTGCTGCAGCTGCATCCACTGCCTTGTTTTCCGATCACGATGGGTCCGTCGGCTGCGATGTCTTCGGAGTCTCCGGTGCCGTAGGGGGTGTCCACGCTTTCCGGAACGCCCGTATCGCTGGCTTCACCGGTGTCCATTCCGGTGTCGGTGGTCCCCGTATCTTCGGCTGCGTCGTCGCCTGGCTCATCCGACACGCCATCGCAGTCGGCATTGGTGACACCGTCTACTCGCTCGGCACCCGGATACACATCGGGGTTTTCGTCGTCGCAGTCTCCCTCGGTTTCGGAGAATCCGTCGCCGTCATCGTCCCCTTCGAGGGTGTCCTCGTCGACGGTTCCGTCGCAGTCATTATCCAGCGAGTCGGCCCGCTCGACCGCGCCGGGAAAGGTGTCTGGGTCGAGATCGTCGCAGTCACCTTCAGCCTCACTCAGTCCATCATCGTCGAGATCATCAATGGAGAGTGAAGCGACCGCGAGCAACCCGGCGGCCTCTCCACCAATGGCAAATCCGTAGGCGAATCGCACCCGCATGGACTCGCCCGCAGCGAGCGAACTCAGGGTGACCAAGACGTTCGGGTGAATGTCGGCTTCACCCTCCTCACCGGTGGAGTCGGCCATTTCGTCTGGCGTGTCGCACCATGTGCACAAGCGCGGCGTTGCGAGGCGCCCGAGTTCGGTCGTTCCAGCGAGAGCAAGGGCTCGCTCATCGAGGGCACTTTCGCCGCTGACCCATCCGTCACCGATGGTGTTCAACGTCGCATAGGAGTCGAGCATCCAGTAGTCTTGGTCCGGATCGACCGTGCGCCCCACGCGGAGCAGGCTGAGGTCTTCACGGGGCGTGTACCAGATGTCGTGGACGATCACGTCCGACCGGTGGAGCAGCACAATCTGTGTCTCGACGGTGAGCATCTCGGTGGTGTAGCTGCCGATCAGCGCATCGAGGCTCGCGTTGGTCCTCCGTTCGGACCACTCGATGGCGTAGTCGTTGCCAATGTGCGGCGCTGCGTGTGACTCGCCGCCCGTTTCGCCGGACTCGGTGGTCCAGTCCCATGCCCAAACGTCCCACCGCCAACCGACCCACATCAAATCGCCTGTGATGGGGATGGGGCCCGCAGCGCCGTCGGGATCCCACAAGAACCCCAGTTCAAGGGCACCGTTTCCGAACGACCCGTCTGCATTTACGCCGGCGGCTAAGTTGTCGTTGCCGATCCATCGGTCATCTGCTGGGACAGCCGCGATTGCGGTCGTCAAGAGCCAAAGAGTCCACATGCCTTCACCCGTTAGAGGCACCATTGTAGCGGTATACTTGTTCGCTAAGCGTAAAGGCTTTCAATTTCTTCAGCGAAGCGTGCGGCAATGGCGCCCCGCTTGAGCTTCAAGGTGGGCGTGAGGAGTCCGTTGTCCACGGAGATCGGTTCCGAAACAATGCGCCAGCGTTTGATGGTTTCGAAGCGTGCACGCTCGGCATTGACGCGTCGAACAACGGCTTCGACCTCCGTCAGGACCTCGGGCCGCCGAACCCATTGTTTACGATCGTCCTCCCATCCTTCGGCGGCGGCCCGTGCGGCCATTGCGGTCGGGTCGAGAGAAAGCAGGGCGCCGAGGTACGGTCGGTTGTCACCGATCACGACGGCGGTGACAATGGGTGCGCACTGCAGGGCCGACTCTAAGGGGGCGGGAGCGATGTTCTTGCCGCCAGCGGTCACGATGATCTCTTTCTTTCGGCCGATGATGTGCAGAAAGCCGTCCTCGACTCGACCGAGATCGCCCGTCTTAAAGCGGCCATCGAGCGTGAAGGCATCCGCGGTCGCATCGAGGTCATGGAGGTACCCCTGAAAGACCCCCGGTCCCCGAACCAAGACCTCTCCATCATCGGCGATGGTGATTTCATTTCCATCGAGGGGTTTTCCCACCGAGCCGAATCGAAAGTCATCGAGGCCGTTTACGGTCACGGGTGCCGTGGTCTCGGATAACCCCCAGCCTTCGCGGACCGAGATGCCCACGGCTTCGAACCAGGTCGCCAACTCGGGGTCGAGCGGGGCGCCGCCGCAGATGAGCAACCGCAGGTGGCCGCCAAGGCCTTCGCGGATCTTCTCGAAGACCAGCTGCTCAGCGAGGCGGTGCTGGGCCTTGATGCGCAGGCCAACTCGATCGCCAGCCCACTTCTTTGCATTGCGCGTGCGTCCTACGCCGATGGCCCACGCGAGTGCGGCCGTGGCCGTTGGCCCTTCGGCTTCGGCACGCGCAAGGATTTCGGCGCGTATTTTTTCCAACATGCGCGGCACGCTGGCCATCACGTGCGGGCGGGCCAGCTGAATGGTGGCTTGCAGGTCCTCCATCGATGGGGCGAACCATCCGACTGCGGATTCAGTAAGGCTTCGGTATTGAGTGAACCGCTGCAGAACATGGGCGAGCGGAAGAAAGATGACGGACCGATCCTCGGGCTCGAGAGGCAGGCGATCGGTGCTCGCACGGATGATGCTCGTGAAGTTGTGGTGATTCAAGAGAACCGCTTTCGGTTCGCCCGTGGTGCCCGATGTGTAGATGTAGGTCGCGATGTCTTCGGCGCGCACTTGGTCCACTTGGTCGGCAAGCCACTGCAACTCGGGTCGAGCCGGAGTCAGCTGCGGAATGACCCCCGATGGGTGCAGCGAAAAAATATGCTGCAGGTCGAACAGGTCGTCCGAAATCGCGACGCATCGCGCGGCCTGAACATCGGAGTCAACCAAGACGATGGACGCGCGGGAGTGCTCGAGTTGGTAGTGCACATCATGGTCGGTGAGGGTTGGGTAGATGCCGACGGTGATGCCACCCAGACACTGCACAGCCATGTCGACGAGGGCCCATCGCTCGCTGGTTTCTGCCAAAATCGCGACGGGAACACCCCGACTGACCCCCAAGCTTTGCAGGCGCTTTGCGAGTCCTGCGACCATCTTGTGCATGTGGTCATACGTCGCGGGAATCCAGCCCTCGGGTCCATCGTGGACTTCTCGGATGAAGTCCAAGAAGAACTGGTCATCGTCTTTCGGCGCCTGCGCCCACGCGGCAATCCGGTGCGGTTCCTGCGTTACGCGGTGCAAAAACAAGGCGGGAATGGTTTGCATGTTGAGACTGTTGCCCAGAGGTGCGGGTTCCTAAAAGTGGTCTAATTGACCGCGGGGAACATGTCGCTCGCGTTACGTGGCCGGCATGCACACAGCCTTCCTCCTCGCCGCTGGATTTGGAACTCGCCTGCGCCCGTTGACGTTGGCGCGCCCCAAACCCTTGCTCCCCGTTTGTGGAATTCCCATGCTCGATTTCGCCTTGGCTCATGTGCGTGAGCACGGTCACGAGCGGGTGATGGTCAACGCTCATTACCTGTGGGAGCAGGTTGCCAGCTGGGCGGACCGCCACGGAGTGACCCTGCAGGTGGAACTCCCCGTTGTTCTGGGGACAGGCGGTGGGCTTCGAGCGGCGCATGGTCAACTGGGTGAATCGGTCGTCATCGTCAACGCCGACATCCTGTCAGACGTTGATCTGTCTGCGCTCGTTGCGTCGATGCCCGCTGACGGGGCTGCCATGGCATTGCGTGCGAGTGCCGAGGCCGAGTCAATTGGACCGGTAGAGGCCGATGAGAGCGGCACAGTTGTTCGCATCACCTCGGTTGTGCCCTCTACGCTTGGGGTGAAGGGTACCCATTTCACGGGGGTTCACGCCATGGCAAAAGACGCGGTGGGTCGGATTCCCGATGCGGGAGAGCACTGTGTGATTCGAACGGCCTATGCCGAACTCGTGCCCGAGCAGGGTGTCGGGAGCGTAGTGCACGACGGAGCCTGGGTAGATGTGGGAACCCCACAGGCTTACCTGAAGGCCAACCTCGCGGTGCTCGCCGGTGAAGTGTCGACGCCAATTGACCCGTGGACTCGTGGCGATCGGAGCCCGGATGGGAGCTGGGTAGGCACAGGGGCTCGGGTAGACGGCCGCGTTCAACACTCGGTTTTGGGAGACGGGTGTGTCGTGCCATCGGGTGCCGACTTGACGGAGTGTGTGGTATGGGACGGTGTCACGGTGCCCGAGGGCGTGCATCGTCGCTGCGTGATTTACGATGACGGAAAGGTGTTGGCGATCGACTAATTGATTCCGCAGTACCGTTTGATCTCGGTCACTGCGCCTTCGTTGACCTTTTTGACTTCCTCGGGGTCCATCCAACTGTTGCTGGGGGCATGGCTGTAGAGGGTGGGAATGGAGCACATGGTTCGGTACTGCTTCCCAAGCTTGCGCGTGTAGCCTGCGAGGTTGTCGGACACCTTCCCAGCCCATTGCTTGATCTCACCGTCGTAGAACAGCGCGATTGTGTTGTCGGTCAACTGGATGTCGGTGATTCGAGCACAGTTAATTGGGCAGTAGGGAATCCCGCCTGTCTCTACAGTGATGTCCTCGAGCGTAGTGGTGGTGTGAACCTTGGAGATGCCGAGAAAATGGACGCCGATTTGAGCTTTACCGCCCCACCGTGCGGTGGTGTCGTGAATGTCGGCTACAACGAGCGGCACCGCCCGTTGGTAGACCAGTTTGCCCCCGGATTTGCGAATGATGGGCTTGGGCATGGAGTTGAATATGGCCTGCAACACAGGGGCTTCAGCCTCCCGGCTTGCTTGTTTCCACCAGTCCTTGGGTACAGTGGGCGCCGCGGTCGCTGCCGGTGCATTTGGTGTGTCCGTCTGTGCGTCAGCACCGGCCGCGGTGTCGGCGTTCGGATTGGTCTCCGGGGTGGGAGAATCCTCCGTTGCTTCGGTGGATGCGGGTGCGGTTTCGGTGGGTGGGGCGGCCGCCGCTGGGCTCACGCAGGCGCTGTTTTCGCAGATGCGGTCGCCCTTGCAGTCGGTGTCTTTTTCGCAGCCCGCAGCATGGACGGGGGTGCTGTGTACGAGAACAAGTAGTGTGGCTGTGAATGCGGCGATTGTCGGCATGCCCAAGCTCCGGTGTGGTCGGTGACGAGTGTAGCGTAGGCCGCCGATCGGGCCCGATCAAATTCCGATTGACCTCCTTCGGAATTTCGGCAAGTGGACGAAGCGTGATACGTGCCCTATACTGGACACCTGTTCACCCCCGGAACACATGCGCGTTTTTGGAATCGACCCCGGATCCACCGCCTCAGGGTACGCTCTCGTCGAGCGAACCGGGGGCAAGTTTCGCCTGCTCACCGCAGGGGTGATCCGAACCAATTCGAAGGATCCGATTCCGGACCGCCTGCGCACGATTCACGCGGGACTCGCCGCGCAGTTGACGGTGTCCAGTGCCGACTGTGTCGCCATCGAGGCGATCTTTCGTCACCGGTCTTCGGAGAGTGCCCTGCGGCTCGGACAGGCTCGCGGGGTGGCGCTGCTGGCGGCTGCACAGCACAACCTTTCAGTGCACGAGTACAACGCGATGACTGTGAAGAAGACCGTGGGGGGGCATGGCCGAGCCGACAAAGCAAGTGTCGCGCGAATTGTGGCCCGTCTAATCGGCGCCGATCACGCCCTTGCATCGGACGCCTCAGACGCTGCGGCCATTGCGATTACCCACATGATGCATCACCCATTTGGCCGCACCACACTGCAACGGAGGGCCAGCCGATGATCGCCTTGCTTCGAGGTTCCATCGCTCAGCGAGACACAGATACTGCCGTCGTTGACGTCAACGGGGTTGGCTACTTGGTCAACATGCCCGTGACGGTGGCTCGTGATCTGACCACGGGAGAGGACGTTGTCTTGCACATTTCGACGACCGTTCGAGAGGATGCCATCACCCTGTATGGGTTCATCAGCCCCGAAGACCGGACCACCTTCGAGATGCTCCGTGAGGTGAATGGGGTCGGTCCTCGTACCGCGTTGGGAATTCTTTCGCAGATGGATCGGACCGCTCTTCACGCCGCCATCAGCAACGAGGAAATCGGCAAGCTCACCAAGCTCAAGGGGTTGGGAAAGAAGACGGCGGAGCGCCTCGTCCTCGAACTCAAGAATAAGATTCCGCAGACGGTTGCCGCCGCGTCCGCGGCCGGGAAAGCTTCATCCGCCGATCCGCTGCCGCTCGCCTTGGCTCAACTGGATTACCGAAAGACGGAGATTGACCGAGCGATGAACAGCGAAGACGTGCCCTCGATGGATGAAGCTCCAGTGGGCGCGCGCTTGCAAGCCGCGCTACGGGTTCTCTCCCGACCCCTGTGAGGTTGAACTGTGAGTGAGTACGACACATTTGATGATGGACTGTCCCGCTTTGTGGACCCAGTCGCTGTCTCCAGTGAAGCCGTCCAAGCCGATCCGGCGCTGCGACCCCGAAACCTTGATGAGTATGTGGGGCAAGCACGCGCTGTTGAGAACTTGCGGGTCTACATTCGAGCCGCCAAGGGTCGCGGAGAGGCAATGGACCACGTCTTGCTTTCGGGACCGCCCGGACTCGGAAAGACATCCCTCGCGCACATCATTGCCGAAGAACTGGGGGTTGAGGTGCGCCCGACGTCGGGCCCCGTGATTGAGCGCGGGGGTGACCTCGCCGCCATCCTCAACTCGCTGGGGCCTCGTGAAGTGTTGTTCATCGACGAGATCCATCGCTTGAATCGGGCCGTAGAGGAAGTCCTCTACCCGGCGCTCGAGGACTACCGCATTGATGTGATGTTGGGCCAAGGCCCCGGCGCGCAGTCCGTCAGCATCGACCTGCCGCGATTTACGCTGGTCGGTGCCACAACCCGAGCGGGTCTGCTGACACGCCCGCTGCGCGATCGCTTTCCCATCCAAATATCCATGGAATTCTACGAACCCACTGAGTTGGCGGACATTGTGCGCCGGAGTGCTGAGCGCATGGGGATCGAGATCACGGATGAAGCAGCCTCGGCCTTGGCACGGCGATCGCGTGGGACCCCGCGCGTCGCCAATCGATTGCTGCGGAGGACCCGAGATTTTGCCGAGGTTGAAGCCAACGGTGTTGTCGATCCGGCCGTGGTCGCGCTGACCCTCGAGCGTTTGGGAATTGATCCAGAAGGGCTCGATTCGATGGATCGGAAAGTGCTGGAGACGATCGCGTACAAGTTTGACGGGGGGCCGGTGGGCATCGACAGCTTGGCCACCGCCATTGGCGAAGAAGGTGACACCATTGAGGATGTCTATGAACCCTTCCTGATCATGCGGGGATTCATCCAGCGCACTCGCGCGGGTCGAATTCTTACGCAATCGGGTCGAAAGCACCTCGGTCTTCCGCCTGTGGAAGGCCAGCTGTTTTGATTGCGTTGCTCGTCAGCACGATGCTCGCATGGTCGGGACCGGCGATCCTAAGCCTTGGCGGTACCACCGTGACGGCCGAGGTTGCCGATACTCCCCAAGAACGGGCGGTGGGCTTGATGGGCCGATTCAGTTTGGCTCCGGACAGCGGAATGCTGTTTGTGTATCCAGACGAGGCGGTTCGGAGCTTCTGGATGAAAAATACTCCTCTTCCCCTCTCGATTGCGTACCTCTCCCGATCGGGAAAAATCGTTCACATTGCATCCATGAAGCCACTTAGCGAAGAGCCAGTATCGTCGGTTCATCCAACGATGTACGCCCTCGAGATGACGGAAGGGTGGTTTGCCGAACACAATGTAAAGGTTGGGCAATCGGTCGGAGGTCTCCCCGAGCCGGCCCGCCAGTGAGCAATCAGCGCACCCTCTGCAGTGTTGTCGAGGTCGAGGGCGTCGGGTTTCACTCGGGTGCCTCGGTGCGCACACGACTGTGGCCTGCAAGAGCGAATTCAGGGCTCGTGATTTCGGTGGGCGAAGTTCACATTCCCGTCCATCCCGCTCATGTGGTCCGCACGCCCATGGCAACCACGCTCGCAGCAATGGGGGAGCGTGTCCAAACCGTCGAGCACCTCCTGAGTGCGATCCATGGTCTTGGGATCGACAACCTCAGAATCGAGGTGGATGGGGGCGAGGTGCCGATCCTTGATGGGTGCGGAGCGGAGTGGTCAGATGCCATCGACTCGGTTGGAATGATCGAACAAGATGCCGCGGCTCGGGTCCTTCAGATGCTTCGAACCGTCGAGGTGCGGGATGGCAAACGATGGGCTCGGCTTGAGCCCGCTGATCGGCTCGAAATTGATCTGACCATCGAGTTCGACCATGCATCGATCGGTCGGCAGCGGCTCAGTGTGACCAACAGCCACGGGATGTACAAGCGGGAGCTGGCGTGGGCGCGACCGTTCGGGCTGGCCCGGCGGGTTCCCGCCATGCACCGCTTGGGATTGGTTCGCGGAGGTTCGCTGGACAACGCGGTTGTTTTTGATGACGACGGACCCATCAATCCCGGCGGGTTGCGATCCCCCGATGAACCGGTCCGTCATAAGATTCTGGATGCGATTGGCAATCTGACCCTCTTGGGTCCGCGATTGAATGGGCGACTGGTTGCGGAATGGCCCGGTGATGGCCTGATCGTGTCCCTCGCGCGCGCGGTGGCTGATCGCCCCGAATCATGGACGATGCGGTCCGCCGAGGCTTGACATTTGTCTCGCATAGGGGCACTCTAACGATCTATTCAATGGGAATAATTCAATGAAATGGCGACCATCTCCTCGGCCAAAGCCGAAACCGCAAGACCCTCGATAGAGCCACTTGCGTACAGCCACTTGCCGTCGCTCTAACGAGCGGCATTGCGGGTTTGTGTGTCACTTTGCGATGCTGAATCGCTCGACGGTCGTCCGTTGCCGAAACTCGAAGGGGACAGTCCGTACCCCGCGAAGTCGCTGATCGACTGGGCGGACCGCCGGTATACGCTGGTCCCCGGGCACCCCGATCTGCCCAGCCTGCACGATGGCGCCGCCGCCAACGATCCTGCCACCGACAATTTGGTGGGCATGCGCAAGTGGTGGTTTGAGCATCCCGACTGGATGGACTTCCTCACGCCGGGGCACCCCGGGCATGAAGATAAACTGTTGGAACGCTCCTTGTACTTGGATCATTGGGCGCCGCTCATCGCCCCGGGTTCGCGGGTTCTCGATGTGGGCGGTGGAATCGGTCGGTTCAGCCAGTGGTGCCTTGATCAAGGGTGTGATGTTCACTTGGTCGATCCGGACCTCCGAAGTCTGTGGGCGGCTGTTCGCCATGCGGGAGGCCGCGAGGGACGGTTCGACGTGCACTGGACCACCGGCGACGGGTTGCCGGATGTGGCCCCCGTTGATGTTGTGATCGCCGCAGAGGTGCTCTGCTATGTGCCGGATCCCGAGGCTGTTGTGGCTGCAATTGGTCGGGTCCTGAAGCCCGATGGCCTGCTGCTGTGCAGCGTGGAGGCACGCTACGGTTGGGCCATGGGGCCGGATGTGGCGGAAGGCTCCTTGCCCGCGCTGCTTGGCGACGGAGTTGTGCATGTTGATGGCGATCGATGGGTAAAGACCTACACGGAGGAGTCGCTTCGGCATGCTCTTCGATCGATGGATGTCGTGGATGTTCGCCCGAGTCACTATGTGCTGAGCGGTCCGTTCGAGGCTGCGGCGGGAGACATGTCGTTGGAAGAGATCCGAGCGATGGAGCAACGGCTGCGAAGCCACCCTGTGACCGCCCCGTTGAACCGCGCCTGGATGGCGACAGCGCGGCCACGCGGGTAGGGTTTAGGTATGCGGATTCTTCTCGTCCATCCTCCCCGCGGATACTGGCCTTACGTATCCGAGGGCGACAACTACCTCGTGCAGCAGGCGCTCCCTGCGCTTGCGGCCGTCGCCAGGGCCGAGGGCCATGAGGTCCGCGCGATCGATTGTCTTCCCATTCGCATGGGGTGGCGGTCGCTGTACGAGGAGATCAAGGCGTTCAAGCCCCATGTCGTTGGCTGCGGTGAAAACCATGCGTTGTACACCAATGAAGCCCTTCGGTTCTTCGAGATGGTCAAGTCTGCTGCACCAGAGGCGAAGACTGTGGCGGGCGGGGGTCACTTCTCCAACATGGCTCATCGCTATGCCCTTCGATCCGACATTGATGCGATCTGCATTGGAGAAGGCGAAATCACCTTTAAAGAGTTGATCGACGCCTTTGCGGAGTCTGATCCAGATTTATCCAAGGTCGATGGCATCGCCTACGGGGCGGGCGATGAGGTCGTGACCACCGGGCCGCGAAAGTTAATCAAAGACCTCGATAGCTTGCCGCTGCCCGCCTATGACCTGTTGCCGATGCACTTGTACGGTCGATCCCGGTACTTGTTTTCGCCTTCCGGTGCCACGATGCACCACTCTCGTGGGTGCACCAGCAAATGCAGTTTCTGTGCTTGGTGGACCACCATGGCGGATCGGAAGATCGATGCGGACGGCAACACCGTGCTGTCGCCCCGTTGGCGGACCAAGTCGGTGGACCGAGTCATGGAAGAAATGGAGCTTCTGTACTATCGCTATGGAAAGCGAGGCTTTGTGTGGGTTGACGAAAGTTGGAACATTGACCCGCGGTTCAACGAAGAGTTTTCCGACCGAATGATCGAGTCGGGAATGAAGACCAAGTGGATGACCTTCATGCGGGCCGACTGTGTGGTTCGCGATGAAAAGAAGGGAATCCTCGAAAAGCAAGTTCGGGCTGGCCTGCGGCACATTCTCATTGGGGTCGAGCGAGCCGAAGACGACACCTTAAAGGGCCTCGACAAGCGCTTTTACACCGGTGGAATTGCCGAGCAGGCCATTCAAATATTCAAAGAAAAATACCCAGAGGTGTTCATCCAAGCCACCTTCATTGTGGGCGTCAAAGATGAAGACCGGAAGACGCTGCAGCGCCAAGTGGAGATGGCCAAGAAGATCGATGTGGACTTTCCCGCCTTTCACCCGATCACGCCTGTGCCCGGCACGCCCATCTACGATGACGCGATCGCCAACGGTCACATCACCGAAGAAGACTTCGATAACTTCGATTGGATGAGTCCTGTGCTGGATTCGGACTACCTGAACCGGGAAGAAATCGCCTACGAACTGCACCAAATGAACAAGCAGTTCGTGAATCCGAAGTGGATGCTCAAGGGTCTATTCAGCCGGGAGAGCTACAAGCGGGACATGTACATCTGGTTTGCGATGGTCAGCGCAAAGATGGCCTTTGAGGTCACCAAACAGCGCCTCAATCCGTTCAAGGTGGAGCACTACCAGCAGCTCGTCAAGCCGCCTTGGTACAACTCCTGATCGAGTTTATCGTCGCGGTTGCGGGTAGCGCATGCCGCCTTGCTGCTGAGCGTACTGGGTCATCATGGACCGGGGCATTTGCTCCGGGAAGTACTGGTACCAAGTGGGGGCGAAGGCCTTCATCTTCAGCTTCTTTTTGTTGGCGATGGACTGCTGGAGCTCCTTCAGGCCCGGCGAATCTTTGCACTTTTTGAGGCCGTCGTTGACCACCGTCAGAGCGACGTCACGCTGCTTTGCCTCGACGGCAATGTATGCGTACAGCGCCCAGAATATGGGGTCCTTTCCACCGTGGCTGACCAACTCCGACATGCGGTTGAGGGCGGCGGATTTGTCGCCTTCCCGGTGGTCGAGCGCGGCAAGCATGGAGCGAGAACGCCAGTCTCGCTTCCATGACTTCTCGAGGTGCTTTCGGGCGGGAGCCCACTTCCGCTGCATGTACATCAGCATGCCCATTTGACCGTGCACTTGCCCGGCGATCCCGAACTGCCATCGGGCCATGCCGAGGGCCGACTCCATCAACTTCATGCCCGGCTCAAACCGTCCCTGTTGAAACTCGGCTGCGGCCCGCTCAGCGATGACTTGGAAGGCTTTTCCACTTCGGCGGGCAAGCATGAAGTACGCGATTATCAATGCCAGAAGACCGGGCACAAAGCCGGCGATGAGCGTGCCTGCGACAACCATACCGAGGGCGAAAAAGGCTGTGGCGATTCCGAGAGCAATCAACAGGTTGTACATGGATCCATCCAGAGGGGGTAAGAGGCCGAGGCGAGCTTTAACCGGGTTGGCGGTCGATCGGTGTCTTCTCTGCGGTTACACCACCGCAGAGGGTACAAATGTCCATCGATCTTCGCTGTTTCACTTACGTTGATATTCTCCAGCCGCAGACGGCGGGGTTCCTCGCAACCATCAGCCAAGGGTACCACCCCCTAGAGTCCCAAGCATCGCTGTTCATCGAAGTCTCGCCTGGCATGGACGTCAACGTTGTCACGGACATCGCCCTGAAGCGGACCAGTTGCACACCGGGAATGCAGGTTGTTGAGCGACGGTTTGGCTGTCTGGAATTGCATCACTACGACCAAGGCCAAGTTCGCGCGGCGGGTGAAGAGATTCTTTCGGCGCTCGACCTGAAGCTGGAAGATCGCCTGAAGCCTCGAGTGGTCAGTGGACAGACCATCAACGGAACAACCGGGTACCATGCCCAAATTACCAACCGGATGCGGCATGGAAACTTCCTCAATGAGGGCGAGACACTGTACGTCTTGGAGACGCATCCCGCAGGCTATGCGCTGATTGCCACCAATGAGGCTGAAAAGGCGGCGAACATCGAAGTGCTCGAGTTTCGTGCTGTCGGCGCGTTCGGCCGGGTCTACTTGGGCGGTGGCGAAGAGGACATCAAGGAAGCGGCAAAGGCAGCCATCTCCGTGCTGGAATCAATTGGAGGCCGGGATAACCCCGGCCCGGCTCCCGTCTTTTATTAGAGGCTGTGCACGATGCGCGACGTTGTGATTTGTACCCCCCGCCGAACGGCAATTGGCCGGTTCATGGGGGGACTGAGTACGGTTCGCCCCGACGATCTCCTCGCCCGCACCATCGAAGAAGTCGTCCGTCAGTCTGGCCTTGATCCGTCCTTGGTCGATGATGTGTTCATGGGCTGTGCCAACCAAGCCGGTGAAGACAATCGCAATGTGGCTCGGATGGCGGCGGTTCTCGCCGGTCTGCCCCACTCGGTGCCCGGCGTCACGGTGAATCGGCTGTGCGCAAGTGGCTTGGAGGCCGTGAATCAAGCGTTCCGGGCGGCGCGCTGTGGAGACGGAGACGTGTTTCTCGCCGGTGGGGTGGAGACCATGTCTCGCGCGCCCTATTCCATGCCGCGAGGACCCAACCTGCCCAAGGCTGGCAATGCGACAATCTGGGACACATGCCTCGGATGGCGGTACCCGAACCCGGCAATGGAGGCCATGTTTCCCTTGGAGGCGATGGGCTGTACTGCTGAGAACATTGTCGACCGATTGGGCATCAGTCGGGCGGACCAAGACGCCTTTGCGTTGCAGTCGCACCAAAAGGCCGTCGCGGCTCAAGCGGATGGGTCTTTCGACGCGGAGATCATTCCCATCACGGCCCCCAAGGGCCGGCGAGACACCGTAGTAGTTGATCGGGATGAGGGGCCCAGGGCCGAGACCAGCTTGGAGAAGTTGGCGACCCTGCGAGCAGCTTTTCGTTCGGGCGGATCGGTCACGGCTGGGAATTCCTCAACGCTCAACGACGGTGCCAGTGCCATGATCATTGCGTCGGCTGAGCGAGCCCGATCGCTCGGTCTGAAGCCAGTGGCGCGCATCGTGGCCTGTGCTGCTGCGGGTGTTGACCCAACCGTGATGGGGCTCGGTCCCGTGCCCGCCACGCAGAAAGCGTTGTCGCTCGCTGGATGGTCGTTGGCGGAGATCGACCTCATCGAACTCAACGAAGCATTTTCCGCCCAGTCGATCGGTGTCATTCGGGAACTGGGCCTCGATGAGTCCAAAGTCAACGTAAACGGAGGCGCGATCGCACTTGGACATCCGTTGGGCTGCTCCGGCGCACGCATTCTCACCACGCTGATCCATGCCATGCATGCGCGGGGGGCCCGCCGTGGCTTGGCGACCCTGTGTGTTGGGGTGGGACAAGGCGTAAGCACTCTTGTGGAGGCCATTGATGCCTGACAACACCTTTCCGAATGTCGCCATTGTGGGTGCAGGAACCATGGGGCATGGAATTGCCCAAGTTTGTGCCATGGCCGGGATGGAAGTCCGCCTTTTTGACCTCTCAGATGATGCACTTCAGCGCGGACTGGACCACGTTCATGCCAACCTAGACAAGGGAGTCAGTCGCGGTAAAGTGAGCGAAGATTTGCGGGATGAAACGCTCATGCGTCTCGCAGGGTCGACGGTTCTGGAGACAGCAGTCGATGGAGCGGACCTCGTGATCGAGGCCGTTCCTGAAGTCCTCTCGCTCAAGCAAGAGTTGTTCGCCACAATCGAACCGCTGGTCGATGAAGGGACGGTGTTTGGAACCAACACATCCTCGCTCAGCGTGGGCGCCATTGCCGGAGCGATGTCCCGCCCCGAGGTCGTGGTTGGGTTGCATTTCTTCAATCCGGTTCACATCATGAAACTCCTTGAGGTGGTCACCCATCCAACCACCGCCGACGACGCGGTTGATCGGATCCAAACCTTCGGCAAAGAGATCGGTAAGGACTGCATCTACGTCAAAGATTTTCCGGGTTTCGCCACTTCGCGACTCGGTGTCTGTTTGGGGATGGAGGCCATTCGCATGGTTGAACAAGGGGTCGCATCGGCGGAGGACATCGACACGGCGATGGTGCTTGGCTACCGGCATCCAGTCGGCCCGCTGAAGTTGACCGACATGGTGGGGTTGGATGTACGCCTTCACATTGGTGAGTACTTGGCACGCGAACTCAACAACTCAGCGTTCGAGCCTCCGCAACTGATGAGGGAGATGGTGAAGGACGGTCGGCTGGGCAAGAAGGCGGGGCGCGGATTTTACGACTGGGAATAGGTGGGGCCTCAGCGTCCACCAGGCATCATGAGGATGTGGACTTGGCCGGCGTCGTCGTCGGTGAGCGTGTGGCCCGGGGCACCGATGGCAATGTCTTCTCGTCCGTCATCATTGAGGTCAAATCCGGAGCGGAGCAGCGCGCCGAAGTTGTCTCCCTCGGTACGGCCGTAGAAGTGTGCACCGGCAAACGAGGCAGTGAGGCTGCTGCCGATGATTTCACCGCCAAAGAAGATGTAGACGTGGCCTTCTGAGTCTGCGTCGCCGTCGCCGGGATTTGCCTCATCTGGGGCGCCAATCGCAATGTCGACGAAGGAGTCGCTGTCGAAGTCGCCGACTGCAAGGCCTACCCCGAAGTGGCTGGATTCTTCGATACCTGTGATGGTGAGGTCGGCCTCCGAGGTCTCGAATGAGCTGCCCAGCAATCTGCCTGCGGTGTAGAACACGTGCACGCTTTCGGTTCCTGGCGACGAGACCACGAGATCGTTGACGCCATCGCCATTCACATCACCGACGGAACTCGGGTTCCACCGGCCGACTTGTGCGCCCTCGGTTTCGCCATAGATGTGCGCGTCTTTATCAAACTGCGCCGTGCGGACCGGAACGGGTTCATCCGGACCTCCGGCCATGATGAACAGCGAACCTGTCTTGGGATCGGGGTGATCATCTCCGTATGCGCCGATGAGAAGTTCGTCGTACCCATCGCCATCAAGGTCACCGCCGCCGAGTTGGGAACCGACGTAGTCGTACGCGTGGCGTCCATCGATTCGCCAGTCGTTGTCGGTCAAGAGATCGTAGTCGCCATCGACCAGAGACGAGCCGTTGAAGGCGTAAATCTTACCGGTGTCTCCGACGGCATTCCAGGAGTCGGCATACACCACCTCGGGCATCCCGTCTCCGTCCATGTCGAGATGATTGATGACCCGTGGGAAGTCATCATCGGCTCCATTCCAACGGATGCGTGCGTCGAGGCAACTGACCGGCCCGGAAAGAACTTCACCGTCGATGAGACACATGGCGTACCCATCGAGGGAGTCGGTCCCCGCGACCAGCAGGTCGGCCTTTGACGAACCGACGAGGTCGACTTGGTGGGCGCCCAAGGTGCCCATAAGGTTGTCCGCCGCGGCTCCGGAGAATCGAGCGCTGCTAACGCTGAGGGGGTCGCCGATGAGGGTCCACGGACTGCTGCCATCGAGCAGGTAGGCCATGCCTTCGGAGTAGTAGCCGCCTTGATCCGCTGCCACGATGAGGTCAGGGGTTCCATCGCCATTGAGATCGCCGGAGGAGATGCCCGAGGAGTGCCCGAAGTTGATGGGTTCGGTTGGGCTCACCACGAGGGTTGAGAACAGCATGATTTGGAAGTCGTCTCGACCGCCAATGCAGTTGTCATCGATTCCGTTCCAGTACTCCGCTACGGCGGGGGTGATGGATGG
>DEBL01000004.1:29257-29526 GCA_002348535.1 Deltaproteobacteria bacterium UBA2957
GCGGGGTTGATGGATGGATCTTCGTCGGCGCAGTCGAGCCCGCCGTAGGCGTCCGACTGGTACCCATCGCCGTCGATGTCGTAGTCATCTTCGCCGCCGCAATCTGAATCGATGCCGTCGTACCAGACATCAAGAGCGGTTGGATTGATCACTGCGTCGGTGTCGTTGCAATCAAGGCCGCCGTAGTCGATGTGGTCGAAGGTATCGAAGTCCGCGTCGAAGTCGGAGTGTTCGTCGCAGTTGGCATCGACGCCGTCGTACCACACCTC
>DEBL01000229.1 GCA_002348535.1 Deltaproteobacteria bacterium UBA2957
CGTATTGCTCATTGTGATGGACACGATGCGGGCTGACGTTGCGGGTGTCTATGGGCATAAAGGAGGGCTCACACCCCGGCTGGATGCATTCGCCAAGGACGCACTGACCGTTGATCGAGCCTGGACTCAGTACACGTGGACCACGCCCAGCTACGTCAGCTACATGACGTCTCAGTATGCACGCACGCACGGCTGGACCTACTACATGGGTGAGGGCGAAGAGCTTTACCACTTGGATAACGATGCGCCGACACTTGCCGAGGTTTTGCTGAAGGAAGGGTACATCACCACCGGTGTGACGGTGAATGGTCGGGTTGATCACAAGGTCTCGATGGACCGCGGGTTCGAGAGTTGGTACGGCCCGTCCGTCGATCGGAAGGCGTTGAAGCGAGCCGAAGAAGACCTAGACCTCTGGAGTTCCGATGGGGCCCCCAACTTTCTCTACGTCCACTTGATGACGACTCATACTCCCCTGCGACCGACGGCCGAGGCACAAAAAGTCGCGGGAGTGTCCGTACAAGTGCCCAGTGAAGGCGTGCTGTATTTCAAGGACGCCGCAAAGCCAATGGCCTCCGAGTCGGCTCATCAATCGATGTTCCGAGACGCATATATGGCATCCGTTTACGACGCGGATAAAATAATTGACCGGGTGATTCAGGGACTGGACCAAAGGGGTTTAGGCGGCGACCAAACGCTGGTCGCGGTGTTCTCGGATCACGGGGAGTTGCTCGGTGAACACGGCCTGAACGGTCACGGGCCTCACGTCTATGAGCAACTGACATGGGTCCCCCTCATCGTGCGTGCGCCGTGGATGAAGAAGGGGCGTTTGGATGACCGGGTCGCTGGACTCATGGATTTGGCGCCCACGGTGCTCCATGCGTTGGATTTAGAGTCTGCAATACCAAATGTGTGGCAAGGGAGTTCGTTGTACAACCCCCCGACCCGATCCATCACGGTAAGCGAGCGGGTGTCTCTGATGGCATTTAGTCAAGATGGGCGCCACAAGACCATCGAACTCAACGGCGGGAAAATAGAGGGTGGCTATGACATCGTTGCCGACCCCAACGAGAACGTCGATTTAGGGAAGAACCATCCTGCCATCGAAGCATTGCACCAAGCAGCCATGCAGTGGCGTCAAGAAACGCCCAAGGGGTCGAACGATGGACGTCCGCTGAACCTGAGCAGCAAAGAGAAAGATGCGGAACTCGAGAAGCTGAAGGCGCTTGGGTACGTGGAGTAGGCGTCTCGTTATCCGTCTCTGTGACCGCACCACGGGGCACATTCATCTGTCGTCTTCGCGCGGGTTGCGCTGGACCGACACCACAGAATCAGGTTGCGTCGCTCTCCATGGACGGTGGTGACGAGATGTCGGTGGTTGCCCGCGTGCAACAATCCGTGGCCCACGGGAATTGTGACGGCGATTTCCTCCTCCGGTCGATGAGCATCTTGGCGGTGGTTTGCGCATCGCCGCCCTTGAAAAATGATCTCACCGCCACGGTATCCATCGCCGAGCGCAATGTTTAGTGTGACTTCACTGTCGTCGACATGGAAACCAAGGCGCCGGTCCAGCGTGGGTCCATAGGTCGCGGCGAAGCCGTATTCGGAATCCAGCTGTTCGGCCTCAGGATACAGAATGGGTCGCAACGGCTCGACAACCGATTCCCGAAGTAGGGTTGCCGCCTTCGAGAGGCCCATCGGCTCGAGCACGACGCCGGCGTAGTGCATGGAGTTTGGCGAATGCTGCGGATGCTGCGCCTGCCACGCTAAGCGCTGATTGATGGCCATTGTGAGGCGGCGGCACCCGCTGGATGACAATACAGGTATGGACCACAGTCCGGGTCCGAAGGGTGTCAATAGCGCCGCGACATCCCGTTCCCGAATTGCCTCGCGAAGAATTGGGTTGATGCACTCGCCGAAATCGTGAGCGAGGTCCGAATCAGCCAGTGTCCACTCCGAGGGCGTATCGAGGGTGACGGGCGTCGGTCCTGCATCTTGGTGTCTTCCGCGAAGAGCGCGGTGGATGAGTTGACGAAGCACGGAGTGGCCCTCGATGGGTGGGAGTCTTTAGGTCAACTATCCCAGTCCGGCCTCCCGCGGTCATTCACGAATGGACACGCTACAGACGGTTTAGCTTCCGAAGGCCGTGAAAGGTCACTCATGCGACACCGCACCAAGGCCCACATTGCTGCTACACCCTTCGTTCAACGGATTTTCTTGCCTTCCACCACACTGCGCTTGGAATAGCGGATGGGAATTTCGAGGATATCGATGCCCGATTTTCGTGTCATGGCGGTCACCTCCGCGCAAAACGAAAATCCTTTGGCCTCCAACGGTAGGCTTTTGAGGAATGCGGTAATGAAGGCCGTGTAGCTCGTGGGTTGGTCGGTCAACTCACAGTCGTGCAGCAGATCTGATGTGGGCGTTGTCGCGTTCGCCCCCAGACGAAACCGGTCGGTCGGGTAAGCGTTGTGGGGGGCAGCGCCCGTGATCCGAACACGGGCTTCAATACGGCCAGTGTCATTTGTTCTGTCGCTGTCTTGGTTAGCCAAAGACAATTCCACGAATCGTCGAATTTCGGAACCGCCAAACAGCCTGGTCAATGACAAAATGATGGATGTTCAACACCACCGCCGCCGCCGCAATAAAGAACGGAACGCCCAGTGTATCGGATGTGTTCAAGATGTTGTCGAGATAGGCAGGCGCGAGTTCGAACACGATAAACCCGAGGGCGACCATCATCATCAGTCGAAGCCCATACCGCATAGGGTGGGCTCGTCGCGGTTGCGTTGTTGTTGCGTGTTTGTCGACCTTGTACACCAGCGCGAGGTACTGGACCGCGTGAAACACCGGAACCATGAGCAACAGAAATGCATCCTGAACCAGCGGTGGGAACCACCACGTGACGAATGCGACCGGGGCAACCAGTACCGAAATGGACGGCCGTTGTCCTGTTTCTCTCGCCGTCCGAAATACTGTGGACGCAAACCCAAGCGCGGCAATCGTCGCCACACCGCAGAGGGCTCCAGCGGTGCCAACGGGCAGACCCAAACTTGCATGGGCCAGCCCCATAAAGTCGCCCTCGATGGGTCCAATGTTGGTGCCGGCGAGGCCGGACAGCCAAACGCCAATCAAGCTGATTCGCAGCAGTTGCCAGCCGCTTTCGGACAGTACATAGCCTTCGTAGTGGGCCATGACTCGAGTGCACCACAGCGCCTGTCGGGCGCAATGCCATCCGACCATAGCGAGCATAGCCTGGACAAGAAGCCCCATCGCCTCGGCCCCGAGGGTGGGCTGCAGCCCGATTGTGGTTTGAATGCCAAGGGTGCGCAGCCCCGCATTGACCTGCTGCAGAAGCGACCCCTGCGGCGCGATGGTGTACAGGAAGTACGATCCCATGACCGTCATCGAAAGTAAAAATGGCACTGCAATGAGTTGAACCCAATAGCGTCGCAGCCAACCGTGAGTCCCGTCGTAGGCCAGTCGGTAGCTTGCCAATACATGCGGGTAAACAAGCACCAGTGCGAGGGTGCTGGCGAGTGCGGTCAGGTTGTCGAATTGTCGGTCAACCACCCAGATTGACCGTCCAACTCCATCCAACAACGACATTAATCCCCAGATCACGATGCTCGCGCCACCGAGGAGCCATCCATCCCACGCTGCGGTGGTCAAGTGAGGCTGCACGTTCGCCACTTTGGCTAATGAAATTGGCGTGGGTCTCAATGCCATCCCTCCCGACTCAAGATGTAGTCCAAATTCGGGGGACGGATCAACGAATAATGCGGCAGTGATTGGCAACCCGGGACCGCGTGAGCGGCGATGTCCGTCGTTAGAACTGGTTTGAACCGCGCTGAGGGTTAGATCATTGGGGGTCCACAACGGCCTGTTTGAGGATCGCTGCGGCCACATTCAGTAGACGAACTCACCGCTGAGGCTTCGATGATGGACACGAAGGAATCTCGACAAGAACACGATGACCGACCATCGGTGGCGGTTGCCGGAGCATCTGGATTTATTGGGTCGGCCTTGGCCCCACGGCTCCGGAATCGGCTGAGACTGGTTGGTTTGACGCGCTCGAATCGCACCGAAATTCCAAACTATGATGAGGTGCGGCAAGTTGATTTGTTCTCGCGGGTGGATTCGTTGAATGGCCTGAAGGACATCGACTATGCCGTGTACCTTGTGCACAGCATGATGCCAGCCGCTCGCTTGGTGCAGGCCAACTTTCGCGACCTTGACCTGCTGTGCGCGGACAACTTTGCCCAAGCGGCAGCGGCACAAGGTGTAAAACACATCGTGTATGTGGGGGGACTCCAGCCGCAGGCAGAGACGAACTCCGCGCATCTTCAAAGCCGTTTAGAGGTTGAGCAGGTCCTCGCCTCGTATGGGGTGCCAGTGACCACACTTCGAGCCGGTATGATCGTGGGTGGCAGCGGTTCATCCTTCCAGATTGTGCGTCGATTGATCGACCGTCTGCCCATCATGGTCTGCCCATCGTGGACCAACACCGCCACCAATCCGGTCGCTCTCACCGATGTGGTTTGGGCTGTCGACAAGACAATCGATGAACCGGGGCAGCGTTCGCGGGTCTATGATTTGGGTACTGCGGAGACCATGTCCTATCGACAGTTGATGGCCACAACCGCAGAGGTCATGGGGAAAAGGCGAACCTTCCTTTCTGTGCCGCTGGTCACTCCGGGCCTTTCCCGCTTGTGGGTGTCCACAGTGACCGGAGCTCCGAAGGCGCTGGTGGCACCGCTAATTTCCAGTTTGCGGTACGAAATGTTGGCTCGCGATGACGCAAGCTTCCGAATACCGGGAGAGCCTCAAACGCCAATACGCGAGACGCTCAAGTCTGCAGTGTCGACTTCGCTGGCGGCGCAAGACGAGCCGCGTGCTTTTCGACCTGTAAAGAATACGCAGGAGCATCCCGTTGTTCTGTCGGTTCAACGGATGCGACTTCCGCAGGGGCGGGATGCTGAGTGGGCGGCAGAGATGTACATCCGTTGGTTGCCGAAGGCGATGGGCCGCCTGACGCCCATCCGCGTCATTCAGTCAGGTGACGTGTTGGAATTCAAGCTGTTTGCGTGGGGTCCGACCCTGCTGCGAATTGAGCGTCGACGGTCCGCAAACCGTCCTGTCTTCCGTGTGCTGGATGGCATGCTTGCGCGCGAGAGCCGAAGAGGGCGGCTGGAGTTCAGGACGGTGCTCGATGGGCGTACGCTGATTGTGGCCGTGCACGAGTTTGTTCCGCGGCTTCCGTGGTGGATTTACCGGTTCTCGCAGGCGATTGCTCATGGCTGGGTCATGGCACGTTTCCGGACCTTTATCGCTGAAAAAATCGATCCCAGTGAAGCGCATGGCTGACGGCGCTTAGAACGGAACCAGCATCATCCACCCGCCGATGGCTTCGCATCCTTCGTCGGACCCATCGCTGAAGTCGGCCGGTGTAGCGGAGGCCGCCTCTGCGGCATCCGTAGCATCACTGACGGTAAAACAAAGGTACAGGTCATCGCCGTCAAACGCCCAATCGAATCGGGTCCACCCTGATCCGAACCAGTGGGCAGGTGGGTTTTCACCCACGGCGAACTGGGCGGAATTGTCGAAGCGACTGAGCGGCCATGTGTAGGTTGTCGCAGAGGGCGGTCCGTTCACCTCGCTAAAGCTGGTATCGGTGATGAAGTAGCTTACAGTTCGGCTTTCATTCCAATAGTCTCCAGCGATTGCGATGCCATCAGAGTCAGCGTCTGCATCGGCGTCGGCGTC
>DEBL01000240.1 GCA_002348535.1 Deltaproteobacteria bacterium UBA2957
GCATCGGCGTCTGCATCGGCGTCAGCATCCGCATCCTCCACAGTGGAAGCGGATGTGTCGTCCTCTTTTTCGGAGTCGCAGGCGAATGCGAGAGGCAGGGACAAGAGTATGGCTGTGCGCAGATTCATAGGGGCTCCTTGAGCGATGGCGAAAGTGTATCGCTTTTTGGATGGTCCCACCGAAAAAGATGCTGGGACGCGGTGAATTTACGGCACAACGGGTTCCGTTGCGCCCTGCGGCGCGACCAGCAGTCCACCTCGAACAATGGCTTCCGTCATTGACTCTGCGATCGCGTGGTGGGCCCGTTCATTCGGATGGTGGTCAATGGAGTGGACCCACAGGGAAGCCGCAGGCTCATCGTACAGCGCCTCCAGCAGGTCAAGACACCGGATGCCGGTTGACTGGCAAGTATCGCGAAGAGTGGTGTGGATGTCAGAGAAGGGGTAGCGCTCAAAATCATACAGAAGCGGCATGACGGCCACCAAGAGTTGAGCATCGTGAGACGCAACCAACGACTCCAGTTCGCGAAGTTTCTGGGTACCGTGCTCCAACGACAAACCCGTAAAGGCATCGAGGTAGGCTTGCGTAGTTTGCGTGGATACGGCCCACTGCGCTGCAGTGTGACTGAAGAACTCGGCAGCGGCGCTGATCGATGGCTTCCGTTCAGAACGGGGCGGCATCGCGAGTCCAAAGTCATCGAGTACCAACCAATAAATGACGAGGTCGTACGACGCGGCGCTCAGTTCACGCTTGGCTCGGTCGACGACCTCGTCAATGTCGTACCCTCGGACCGACCGGTTGATGACGCGTGCATCGATCCCCTCGTCCTCCAGCATGGAGGCCATTAGGTCGAAGGCCGTGTCTTCGAAGCGAACGCCTTGCCCCATTCCTTGGCTGTCGCCCAAACCGAGAATGCGAGGGGCCGCGGCGGGCTTCGATGGGGTGCCAATGCGCTCGCCGGTGTGGGGTGCGAGTGCAAGCGGCACCCCGTAGACGGGTGCCCCATCTTCTTGACGCAGCTCCTCGAAGTACCCTCGAGGGTTGGTTGGGTACGCATCCGATTCGTTATTAAACACGGTCGGTGAAGGCAGCAGAACGCGAAAGGCGAGCTCGATCACTGCGGCGGTTGCGACGAGACCGATGCCGAGGGATGTGAGCTTCTCGCTCGTGCTGAGGGGTTCCTCGATCATGGCAAGGACTGTAGCAGGGTGGGCGATGAACGGATCTCACCGCGGTGAATTTGATGGACCCGAGAGACGACGGCAGCGTTGCATGGCGTGTCGATGCCGTGGGCATGCCCGCGGGCTGCGATTTCTCCGTTGAGGAAGTCGACCGATGGCGGTCGGCCGGCTTCGATGGCTCGGATCATGCTGGACCGCAGCTTGCGGTACCGGAACCCCACGGCGAGCAGAACCGCGTGGCGCAGCCAATGGGCGACGCCGCGATTCGATGCACCCGGGTCAGCAAGCCAGTCAAGGTTCACGGCCCCGTGTAGCCGCTCAAGGGCAGTCCCCTCCGCCCGCGCCACGGCGACCGCCTCGCGCATCACCCGAAGTGCTGCGTTTCGCGCGACGCGCTTCCTCAGCATCGAGCCGAGTGTGGTTCCCGCAACGGTGCCGAGGCCAGAGACGGCACAGTTGACGACGAGCTTGCTGAACCGCGCGCCCAGCAAGTTCGTGGTGATCGAGATGGGTCCGATGGGCTCTAGGATGCGGGCGAGGCCTTCGAGGTCCGACACCGTTCCGTCGATTCGCCCCAATGTGATGCCACCGGTGCTGGTTCGCTCGAACACCCCGTTGCCATCGGTGCTGGCGCCAAAAGTGACGATGCCACCGACGGTGCGCCGAGCACCGGCGATCGCGGCCACCCGCGACTCGCATAGACCGTTTTGAAGCACCACGAAGAGCCCGGCGTTGCCCACGCAGCGGAGCACCGATCGGGTCGCCTGTTCGACCGCTGGGGGCGGAGTGGCGAGCAGGATGACGTCGAAGGACTTTTCGGGCGGCGCCCGGTGGACAACCGCCCGAGCGACTCGATGGGGACCGATGCCACAGGTGCGCAAGCCATGGGTTTTCAGTGCATCTGCAACGGCGGGATTGCGGGCGACCACGTGCACCTCGGCGGTGCCTGCGTCGGCGATGGTGGCCGCAACCGTGCCCCCAATGGCGCCGCTGCCCACAACCAAAATTCGAGGTTTTCCAGCCATCGCCCCAGTCTAACCCTTGCGGCCCGCGTTCCGGCGGGTGAGAAGCCTCCATGAACTGGTGGAAGCAGAACAAGGCGCGGTTTGAAGAGCTGCAGCGGGTGTACGGAAAGGTGGCCCTTGGCACGTACTTGGTGCTGTGGATTGCCGTGTTGGTGGGCTTTGGTGTGGCCATCAAGCTTGGTTACACCGTGGAGGGCTTTGACGGCACCGGCAGCATTCTGTTTGGCTCGTGGGTCGCCGCCAAGGTGACCCAGCCGGCGCGGATTGCCGCCACCATCGTGCTCACGCCGTTCGTGGCAAAGGTTCTCCGGCGCGCGCCAGACACTGCGCTGCTCAACGAGGAGACATGACCCGCCTGTGGGTGCTGGTGTGGCTCTCGGGCTGCACGTTTTCTCTGCCTCGAAGTCCCGACGTTCTCGTGGTGGTGCTCGATGGTGTCCGGGCCGACCGGTTGGCGACCTTTGGAGCGCCGCGGGCGACCTCGAATCAGCTCGACGCAATCGCCAGTGCCGGTGTGGCGTTCCACGATGCGACGGCCTCGGGAGCGTGGTCTTGGCCCGGGCACGCATCCTTGTTCACGGGCGAGCCCCCTTGGGTGCACGGGGCGCACTGGGCGTCCCCCGCCGATGCTTCATCTGAGGAGCCGGGAACCGTGACGGTGACGGCCATGCGGTCGGAGATTCCGACGCTCGCCGAGCGCTTCGAAGGTGCGGGGTACCGTACCGTTGCCCTCACGTCGAATGCGATGCTGAAGCCAGATCATGGGCTCACTCGTGGCTTTGCGACGGTTGAATCCTACGGCAGCGATGACCGCGTCGTGGCCGCAGCCGAATCGCAGCTTGGTGAACCCGACCCGCGACCCGTCTTCATGGTGGTCACGCTCTCGGCGGCACAGGGTCCGCTGCAGCTCACACCGTTGGCACCGTGGGCGAACAAGCACCGGCGCATGCTGCATCGAAAGCACGCCCCTGATTGGGTCAAGCGACACCGGGTGGACTCGATTCCTCCCGCCCTTGATTTGGTCACCCGGACAGCACCATCAAGTCGCACGGGCGAAGAGTCCTTTGCACGCGGTGCGCTCAACTTGTCGGAGTTTGATCTTGATTTTGTTCGCGATCTTTACGACGGAGAACTCCTTCAGCTGGACCGATCCCTTGGGGAATTGGTGGGCGCATGGAATCGGTCTGAACGCGGCTCCGGGATCATCGCCGTCACCAGCAGCAGCGGAACGATGCTCGGCGAAGAGGGCCTGCTGGGCGACGGGGTCCGATTCACGGCCGTGTCCAACCGGGTTCCTCTGGTCGTTGCCGCTCCCGGACGTCTTGATGCGGGGGTGGATGTCTACACGCCGGTCCAGATGCGCGAATTGCATCCGACGCTTCTGGACCTCTCGGGCGTGGAATCGAGTGCTTCTGGCTCGCTTGTGTCGGTCTTGAGTGGCGAAGCGCGAACCGCGCCCATCCAGTCCGCCGTGTGGCCCAATCCGACCTTTGTGCGAAACGTAGGCCAACGGTTTAGCGAAGGGCAGCGCCTGCACCGGGAAGGGTCGGTGGCTGTGCTTCTCGACGGGACCGGGAAGGCCAAGAGGGTCGATCTGACCCAACAGACTGGTTCTGTAGACGTTGACCCTTCTGCATCGAGCGACCCCGTGATTCAGCGTGCGCGGAGTGCCTTTGGCGATGACGGGCCATCGACGGTGGTCACGGTGCCCGACCACGATGTGGCATTGAGGCAGGCAATGGTTTTGGTTGATTGAGCGGGGCCCGGGGTAACCGTGCGGTTTCGTGGGGGAGCACGACGGGCTTGCTAGTTCGGCTGATCCCGGTTTCCGATAAATGCCCCCACGCGAACTGTGGCGGCAACGCCGAATCCAATGGCATCCAAACCATCGAAGGACGTTGAGATGACTGGGTGCGGCTCGTTGTACACGAATCCAGCAAGGTCTAAGGAAGCGTAGGCGGGTGAGGCACGAGCCCGGCTGAGTTCGACACCGATGGTGGGTCCGACGGTGACTCTCGATGGTTCCATCCAGCCCTGAAAGCGGTCCCCGGTGTCATCGGTACGGAGTTCGAAGTCCTGCTCGGTTTGAGGGATTATGCGCCCCACATCAAATTTGTACTCGCCAGACACCGTTCCGACTCGAAGCCCAACGAATGCCTTTGGTTTCATCGTCGATGAATCACCCAGCGAGTGTTGGTACTGGACGTACTGGGTTCCGCCCGTGCCCGCCGCGGTCAGGTTCCGTTGCATGGAAACGCCAACCGTTGACCGTGGTGAGAGCTCAAGCAAGGCGGAGACTCCGAGTGCGAATCCGGGGATGGCAGGAAGCTGAGGTGTGCCGGCATTCACCAACAAGGCAAGGGGCACTCTCTTTTTTTGAGTGGCAGGGGATTGGGGTAGGGAAATGGGTGCCGTAGCGACCGGTTTTCGTTCGACGGCGCAGACCGCGCCAGGGTTTCCTTTGCTGTTGAACTGACCGCTCACCGCAATGTTTTGCAAGGTGTACTTCGATGGGCTGCGGCCGAGCTTCGCGAGCATCACCTCGCCGTTGACCCGCATCGAGAGTTCGGTGCATGACTCATCGGCTGCCCGGTCGGGTACGATGCGCGTCGACATTGACAACGGAATGCCCGGTGCTCGAAAGCTCTTGAGCGCGCGGCGGTTGGGGTCGCCGGTCTCGGTCCAGTCGCGCCATCCCGGGCAGAAGCTGTCGGCTCCGATCTCGATGGTTAAGAGCTGCAGGTCGGGCTCGTTGGCCACGACGCCAAACTCCATCCGGTACGCGCAACCTCGGTCCGGGTTGTGCTCGATGATGACGTTGGTAATGCAACGGTCCTCGGCGATGTCGACATCTTGCTTGTGTTCCAGACGCACTGTGGATGCCGCATCGATCGGGATTCGTTGGCCCCCTTTCGACTTCTCAATCACGCCTTGGAGCATGGTATCGCCGCAGGACCAATCCTCAGCGTTGTCTTGGTGGACTGGGCTGGGGTCTTCTTGGTGGGCTGGGCTGGGGTCTGCCGCGAATGCCGTCATCAAAACCATAAATACAAGCATGCAAGATCCTGTTTGCGTGACGATATCACAAGAGAAAGGGTGGTTTCCTACTCGTCCAAGATGGTCTCTGTTGCCAGCAGCGTCGCTTTCTTTGGCGGCGGCGGTGGGCCGTCATCGTCGGCCTCGCCTTCATCCTGCAGGTAGGTCTTCTCCTTGTAGGCCATGGCCACGGGAATGAACACCACAGCCGTGATGAACATGCAGAGTGCGAAAAAGTTGTAGTACTCCGCTCCCGTCAGTTTTGAGGTGCCATCTGGGTTCTGGATGAACATGTTGACGATGGCGACGAAGAGGTTGCCCATCGCCACGCTCATCAGGAAGCACGCCAAGATGAGCGACTTCATCTTCTTGGGTGCCTGCGTATAGGAAAACTCGAGGCATGTAATGCTCACGAGCACCTCGGCTGCCGTCAGGACGACATAGGCAAAGAGCTGCCACCCAATGTTGACCGTCACGCCCGCCGCCAGTTGCGTCTCGATCCAAGACGGAATCAAGAAGGCCGGCACCGTGATGAAAAACCCGAGAGAAATCTTCCGCAGGGGCGTCAGGGTCCACACGCGGTTCATCAAGGGATACAAACCGGGCCAGCCGATGGTTTTGACGCCGTTGAAGATGGGGATGAACACCATGATCATGATTGGGTTGATCGACTGGATCTGGCTGGGCAACCACTCGATGCCCAGAAACTCGCGGTCCATGTTGGCGTGGTCGGCTTGCAGCACCCACGCCGAACCGGTCTGGTCAAACAGCGCCCAGAACATGGCGACGAAGGCGTAGATGATGGCCAGTCGCCCAATGGAGCTCAGGCCCTCTTTTGAGAAGGACTCCTTGATGAAGGCCTTTCCACCCGGGGGAATGTGGATGAACACCTTGCGTCCCATCCAGAAGAAGATCGTCGCCAGGCCCATCAGGGCGCCCGGAATCCCGAACGCAACGTGGGGCCCGTAGTTGGCGAGCAACCAAGGAGTCAGGAGGGTCGATGCAAAGGCACCGAGGTTGATGCTGAAGTAGAACCATCCAAAGACCTTCTCCAGCAGGTGGCCATTGGTCTTGCCAAACTGGTCGCCGACATGGGCCGAAACACAGGGTTTGATGCCGCCAGAGCCCAATGCAATGAGTCCCAAGCCGATGGCGAGGCCCATACGGGTCTCATCGATGGCCAAGGCAAGGTGACCCGCGCAGTAGACGATCGACAGTCCGAGAATGGTCTTGTACTTGCCCAAAAACCAGTCTGCGAGGATGGCTCCAAATATGGGTGTGAAGTACACCGCGGTGGTGAATAGGTGGTAGTTCGCCTTGGCCTCATCCGCCGTCATGAAGTCTTCGGCACCGTTGGCATCCAGCATGTACTTCGTCATGAAGATGATCAGGATTCCCTTCATTCCGTAAAAGGAAAACCGCTCGGCTGCTTCGTTGGTGATGATGTACGGAATGCCCTTGGGCATGGCCTTGGTTGGAACGGGTGCGGTGAGGGGCGTGTAGCTGGCCATGATGGGTCCTTCGATAAGGGGGTTGCCTACTGTATCACTGGTGGACGTCGCGATTGACCGGTCACAACACCGCGGACCTCAAAACAGACCGCGCGGCGGTGACTGATCGCGGCGATGGAAGGCTTCGCTCCATCAGCGAAAGCGCTACAATGGCAGTGGATGCTTCGGTGGTGTGTTCAGCCCAATCGAGTTGGGTGCATCGAAGCGCAACTGTGTTTCCAGAGACCCGAGGATGCATGCCGCTTGTTCAAGCCAATGGTGTTGATATTTATTGTGAGGTCCACGGCGAGGGACACCCCGTTCTTCTCGTCATGGGCATCAACGCTCAACTCATCCACTGGCCGCCGGAGATGATTGACCGACTCGTGGCCGCAGGCTTTCAGGTCATCGCATTCGACAACCGAGACATGGGTCAGAGCACGTGGTTCGACGGTCTTCAGGCGCCATCCTTGGGCTCGATGATCGCCCACCGGGTGGTAAATCGGTCCCAACAGACGCCCTACACGCTCTCGGACATGGCCGAGGATGGCTTTGGTGTGCTCACGGCATTGGGTATTGAGTCTGCCCACATCATTGGGGCCTCGATGGGCGGCATGATTGCGCAACAGATGGCGATACTGCACCCCGATCGGGTGCGTTCCTTGACCTCAATCATGTCCCATACAGGTGAGCGAAGGCATTTTTTGTCCGATCCCCGTGCGCTGCTTGCGCTGATGGGTACGACTCCGGCCAACGCCGAGGAGGCGGGCGAGCGTGTCGTCGGTCTGATGAAGGTGATCGGCAGCCCCGAAGACCGTCGACCCGATGATCACTACCGGTGGTTGGGTGCGACCGCCTATGAGCGAGGGTCCAATCCGGAGGGGTTCAAGCGCCAGCTTGCCGCCATTGTGGTGTCGGGGAGTAGGGATGCGCAACTGAAGCATCTCACGGTGCCCACAGCAGTGATTCACGGCACCGTCGACCCGCTGGTATCGCCTCGCGGCGGTCGCCACACGGCCGCGGTGATTCCGGGTGCGGAGTTGGTGTTGATTGACGGCATGGGCCACGATCTCCCTGTTGCCAAGCTGGACACCATCCTTGCGGCGTTTCGCCGTGCGGCGGGCGTGTAACGAAAAAGGGCCGGTGCGGAACACCGGCCCTCGTTCAGTGTGCTGCGTGGTTAGCGTGCAGCTGTGGGCTCCGCGTCTGCGATGTCGCGCGGCGTATCGAGGTGCGCAGCCATCTCTTCCATCCAGACGTGCTCGTCGTTCATGATGGATTTTGTCAGTGCAACCTTCTGGTCATCGTCGTTGTTCCACAGTTGGTAGAACTTTTCTTCGACGTCCCGGCGGCTGTCACTGCAGAACATATCGGCCAGCAGGGCCGCCTCGGCGGCACCTTCGGCGCCTCGTTTCTCCATGGCGATGGCCCGAGCAATCGAGGCAGTCATGGCAAACAGTTCGTTCACTACGTCGACCAGACGGAACAAGAAGACTTGTTTGCGTTCCATCCCTTCTCGGTAGACCAACATGCCGTGGAAGCTCTCGCGAGCCAGTTTTGCTGCCGAGCGGTGGATGAAGCGCAGGTGTCCAGCCCACTTCCCGTACTTGAGGTACGAGGGAGTGAAGAGCCCCTTGATCCACCGGGTGGGGTACCACCACGCGTAGAAGGCTGTGATCTTGGGCAATGCCTTGATCTTGTCGCCGATTGTGGCCTTGGGATCCACCATGGCGCCAGC
>DEBL01000318.1 GCA_002348535.1 Deltaproteobacteria bacterium UBA2957
TGGGAGCGTACGGCGCCTTCGAAGCGTCGTCTTAGGTCGGGCAGTGCGGGTTGGAACTTGATTTCGAAGGTCTGGTTATCCATGCCATGCTGGCGCACCGTCATCCGCGTGAGTTCTCCATCAACCAACTGATGATGGAAGGCCACGATGCCGTTGTCATGATGCACGCCTGCAGCGTCGAACGACCACTCTTCTGTGCCGCTCGTCGGCCACTCGGGTCGAGCGGGTGACGGCCGGGTCAGTGAGAAGCCATCGGGGCCGGTATGCGTCAGGCGGAAATTGGCGATAGCAAGTCCCGCCTGCGTCTGCCGCAGCAAAGAACGAAAGGGCACGATGCCCAACACCTTATCGACTCTGGTTTTCGACGCTCCAATTGAAATGTGGCCCTCGGTGTTGAACAGTAGGAATCGGTCGATGTCGAGAACAGCCGCCACAACATCGCGGCTGTGGCCCATGGTGTTGCCATTTCGCTTCGGCGGTGGCTTGTTGGGCATGGTTCCGCGTGCGCATGCTTCAACCGGCTCATCATTGGGGTTGGTGTAGGCGAAGCAAACGTCGATTTGATTTCCGCTGCTCTGGTCGGTCACCGAGAGCTCGCGTTCGAATCGAGGTGCAGGGATCTCCGGGAGCCACTGGTCGAGGTTCGGGATGTCTGCGACGATGGTCTGGCGACCTGTAGGGTCGGAGTCTTTGGCGATCCAGAACGAACCCTTCGGGGTGTCGAGCCGGGCATACTCGTGCATGGTCCAGTCTGGGTGGTCGCTGACCATGACCACGTCCACAGCGTACTGAAGTCCAAAAGGCTGAAGCGCGAGTACGGGAAAGGCGACGATTGGGGCTGAAGTGTAAACTGCGTTGGATGGCCGAGTGGATTCAAAGTCCGCGAGTTGACGGTCGCTGAGTACGGCATTGCCGGGCAACAGGTCCTTCAAGCCACAGGCGGCGAGCGTCAACAGCAGGTGCATGGTCATCGCCTAACCGTAGACTCGATTGAGAGTGACTGCCAGTAAACCGACCGACCAGATGATGGGGAGAGCCCAAGCGATTTGCTGGCGTCGTAGACCGCGGAATGGGGGTTGGGCTTGCAGATACGCAGCGAGCAGGAACAGAGCCATCGGATCGTAGTATTTCTGATACGCCCGACCGCTCATCATGTTGGTTGCGGCGAACGCAACGGCCGCGACCACCAAAAATCTGCCGTGTGACGCCGATGGGTGATTCCACAACGCGAGGAGCGTGACCGCGCCTGCCGGAACCGTCACCCAAAACACAGCCGGAACGTCCAGCAGCGCCGGAGTGAATCGAGCAATCGACCAAATCGCACCCCCAATCCGGCTGGGTTCATCGACCCATGGCATGGCGTGAGCCGCCAGAAGTCCGAAGCTCACCAAGACCACAAGGGGCACCATTAAGCGTGCACCCCGGCTGCATAGACTGCGACCCAGCCACGGAGAGACACACCACGAGTGTGCGCCCAGCACACCGAGAAACATGACAAGTGCATCTGGATTCAGACCACGCTGATGGCCATCTGCGAATGACGGTGGGGTTAATCCTCCCCAGATCAGAGCAAAGGGCACCAGCACGGCGATGGGCACCGCGGCTCCCCCGAGCGATGGATGCAGACGCCGGTGTCGAATCCAGCATGAATACGCGATTGGAACCACCACCCACAGATGAATCTGCCGCGTTAACACCGCAGCGGCTGCAAACAACGCGGCCCACTCGTGGCGTCCACTGTGCCGAGGATGGCTGGCGCTGAGCAATAAAAACACGAAGAGCAATGCGGCATTATCGGTGCTCAAACGGATCGCGGGTCCAACGAAATATGGGCTCGTACAAACGAGCAGCGCGCCAACGCAGGCGGTCAACGGGTTCCCCCAGCCGGTCAGTACCCTGATGCATGCCCAGATCGCACCCACCGACAAGAGCAGATTCACGAGCCGAAGGGGCTCCATCGAACCATCGACGGCAAGGGCTATCGGGCTCATGAGCAGATGGTAGAGGGGGGTCGTCGCCGACTGGTAGTCATGGAGGTGCGGCCAGGGCAGGTCGTGGGCGAACTGGCGAATGGTCGGGTAATGAAACAGGCGTTCGTCGAGGTCGTCGAAGATGGTAATTCCATCGGCGAACAGCGAAGGCGCCCATGCGATCGTCCAGAGCGCCAGCAAAGCGGCCGTCAATAATTTGCGTTTCTTCTCGTGCACGACACTCTCGATCGGTCTCTGGTGCCTGAGGGCTTAATGGATTCGCCCCGATATCCGACTTAATCAATAGAACACTAGTCTATTGCTCCTCCAGGCCGCCACTGGAAAGATCGTGACCCAAAAACCCTCTCGTGGAACAGCGCGTGGAACGTCGAAGCAGCAGTGCTCGAATCGAGCCACTCGCAACGGTTCCGAAGTCTCCGCAAGCGTTGACGATTGGGATAAAGAGGTCTACACTCACCGGACCGTTCTAATGGGGGACATTAGGGGGTCTGCCCAGTTCTGGAGGGACGTATGCGTTGCCACAGTTTTTTGATGCTTGCCTTGTTTGGACTCACAGCCGTTGGTTGTGCAAAAGACCAAGACGAAGACGGTTTTAAGGGCGATGACGACTGCGATGACTTGAACGCTGCGGTGAACCCGCGGGCGGACGAGGCGTGCGACGGCATCGACAACAACTGCGATGGAAACATTGATGAAGGTCTGATTTTGGAGTGGTACGCCGATACCGACAACGACACCTTCGGGGACCCGGACACACTTGTGTCAGCGTGCATCCAGCCGGCTGGCTATGTCACCCAATCCGGTGACTGCGATGACACCGATCCGTTTACAGGGCCCGGTTTTGCAGAGTTGGAGGACCTGACTGCTTGCATGAAGGATGCCGACGGGGACGGCTATGGCGCCGTGGCCGATGAGGACTCCCCGTTCGAATCGGGCGGCGACTGCAACGATGAATCCGACGAGTATTACCCGTTGGCTCCCGAAGACGACTGTTACGATGAAAATGACTACAACTGCGATGGTTCTGTCGGCTTCGCCGACGAAGACGGTGACGGTCGGCCCGCCTGCGAGGATTGCGACGATACCAACGACCAGCGGCCATCAATGTGGTACGTCGACTACGACAGTGACGGGTTTGGCAGCGCCATCATTAGCCAAGAGATGTGTGAGCCACCCGTTGGCGAAGAGAACCGGTGGGCGGAGAACACCGATGACTGCGATGACTTGGTCGCGACGGTCAACCCGGACGCCACCGAGACGTGCAACGAAGTGGACGACGACTGCGACTCAGAAGTGGACGAGGAAGTCACCACAGTGTTTTACAGCGATGTCGACGGGGATGGCTTTGGTGATCCGAGCGCCACCGTTAACGCCTGCGAAGTTCCGACTGGCTATGCGGCTACTGACGACGACTGCGACGACACGGAGGCCACGGTGAACCCCGGGGCGGAAGAGGTCTGCGATGACGGCATCGACAACAACTGCGATGGCGAGGGTGGAGAATGCTCGATTGACCCCGAGGCCTCGGACGTGGTGCTGTGGGGTGCCGCAACCGGCGATGAAGCCGGCATCTCTGTCAGCGGCGGAGGTGACCTGAACAGCGACGGCTACGACGATATCGTGATCGGTGCAAAGCATGAATCGACGAGCGCAACGCAAGCCGGGGCGGCCTACATTGTGTATGGAGGCGCTGACCTGCCAGAAGAAATGACACTCGACGCAGCCGACGTGTTTCTCACCGGGGAAAACTCGGCAGATAAGGCGGGTCGGACGGTCAAAATCGTTCCCGATGTAAACGGCGATGGCGCTGCCGACCTGCTGATCGGTGCCCCGAGTTGGGACACGGCGACCAAAGCTGAAGTGGGACGAATGTACATTCACTTTGGCGGCGGTTCTTCGGGCAGCCTTTCCGATGCCGACGTGTTGGTGAAGGGCCAGAACGGCGCCAACTACCTCAGTCTCGGCATGACCGGCGGTGACCTCAACGGGGATGGTGAGGGTGACGTATTGGTTGGCGCCCCGGGGAACGATATCGGTGGGTCAAACCGCGGTACCATTTACGTGATGTACGGTCCTGTGTCGGCCGGTGAAGTCAACGCAGGAGACATGGCTGACTACATCACCGGTGAGTCGAATGCCGACGAAGTGGGCGCGGTTCTCGACATGTTTGACCACAACGGAGACGGCATCGACGACCTAATCGTGGGTGCGCCCAAGAGTGATGAAGGCGGTACCGGTGCAGGTTCCGTGTACATTGTGAACGGTCCGGTGACGGGTGCGCTGAGCCTCGAGTCTGCCGACCTGCAATACACCGGGGAATCCGCAGCAGATAAGTTCGGTACGTCAGTTTCATCCGTGGGTGACCTGAACGATGACGGCCTCGACGATCTGATCGCTGGTGCGCCGGGCGATGATGCCGAAGGGCCCGAAGCCGGTGCAGCCTACGTGATTTACGGTGGGGCCGAAGCGGGCGGAGCCATGGACGATGACGACACCTACGCGGTCAAGGTCACGGGAGAAGACTCCGATGACCAGTTCGGCGGTAATGTCGTGGGCGATGGAGACATCGACGACGATGGCAATGGTGACATCATGGTCTCCGCAACGTTCTCCGGAGGGGAGGCCAAGCTCGGCAGTGTCTACATCATGTACGGACCCTTCGAAGGTTCGCTCTCCGCTGCGGACGCGGATGTTCGGTTTGAAGGGTCGACCGATGACGACAAACTCGGCAACTCGCTCTCGTTTGCGGGTGATGTAGATGGAGACGGCAACACGGCCGTTCTCATTGGTGCTGCGCAAAAGGACACAACGGGTGTGGATGCGGGCGGCGCGTACTTGATGCTGGACATTGGCCTCTAGGTCCAGAGTGGCCATGTTGGACCCAACCTCAGTACTGTTCATCACACTGGATTCGTGCCGCTTCGATAGTTTTGAGGCGGCGCGCACACCAAACTTCGACGCGCTTGGAACCGTGTACAAGGCCAAGGCGCCCGGGAACTTTACGTTTGCCTCTCACTCGGCAATGTTCGTCGGCTTTACACCCGGAATTCCCGGCCGGAATGAACCTTGGGTCAACCCAAAGTTCGGGAAGATTTTTAAAATCGTTGGGGGCGGCTATCCGAGCAAAGGCACAGAATTCATGACCTTGAAGGGTAGGAATGTGGTCCACGGACTTCGAGCCCAAGGCTATACGACCATTGGCACCGGTTCTGCAGGCTGGTTTGACGACAGCACGCCGACGGCGCAGTCGTTGGTGCAGGATTTCGAGCACTATTGGTTCGCAGGAAACTGCTGGTCACTTGAGAAGCAACTGGAGTTTGTCAACGGGCACCTCAATGCGCTCGATGGCCAGCGTGCGTTTGTCTTTATGAACATCGGTGAGACACATGTTCCCTATTGGCACGAGGGTGCGGACTGGGACCGGGAGTGGAACCCGTGCCGCCCGTTCGGGCCCGATACCAACGATGCGGATGAGTGTCGGCGCCGACAGGTGGCGTGTCTGGAATGGGTTGACCAAACACTAAGCCCATTGCTCCAGCGATTCGAGCACGCCAACACATTGGTGTGTGCGGATCACGGCGATGCTTGGGGAGAGGACGGCGTATGGGAGCACGGGATTCACCATGACACGGTCATGGACGTACCCTTGGTGTTCCGCCTGCAGCACGCTCCAGTGACCATGGCGTCCGCGACAGACCGTGTCCGCGGCCTCGCCCGAAAAATCAAGAACAAGCTGACTTAGTCGCGTCGGATTTTGGCACGTACTCGGTCGATAACAAGGTTGTCCTCTGCAGTACGACCGAAGGTCCAAAACGCGCCGAGGCCCACGAGGTTTGCCAACACTACCCCGCTGACGCGGACCAAGATGGTCTGTCCATTTAGGCCCCAGTGAAGCAACCCGAGGCTGCCCGCAATCACAGCGACGCTCATGGCTCCGTGCCACGAAAAAGGCCAACACTTGTGCAGAATACGCACTTGGGTCAGACGCAAGACGGACCACACACTCAAGGCAGTGGCGCTTGCGAACGCTGCCCCCATGATCCCGTGGTCGGGGATCAACAACAGGTTGAGCGCGATGTTCAATCCGACTGAAATCAGGCCGTTGAGCAGATTCAGCAGCGAATGCCCCGCGTTGGTCAAGATCGCTCCGGTCGGAGCGCAAGCGACATAGAAAGCCTGCCCCACCATCAGCACACCGAGGGCCTTGGCGCCCGGTTGGTACGCGTCATCGAAAAGGGCCAAGACAACGTCCGGCACCAAGAGCACGGTGGCGTACAACGGTACAGCGATGACGATCAACCATCGCGTGACCACGCCCAAGAGTTGGTTTAGACGGTCTGCTTGCTTGGTGTACACCAGCTCAGCGATCACGGGTCCGAACATGGTGGTGGAGGCCATGACTGGCAGCGCACCGAGCATCGCGATGGCAACACTGACGCGGTAAACTCCAACATCGGTAAGAGACGCGAGCGCAGTCAACATCAAGATGTCCACCCAAAGATTTGCTCGGTACAGAATCCGCGCAAAACTTTGAGGCAGCGCATACGCGAAGAGTCCGGAGAGGTTGACCTCTGCGGGAACAGTACGATTTGCCAGCAATGAGCCATCTTGACGCAGAACGCGCCTGAGCGCGATGAGTGCGCCCACCCCGTGGGCAACGACGAACGCAATCAATACACCGTGCGTTCCGGTGTTCAAGAGGACCGCGATAGCAGCGCCTCCGAGTGTCGCCGCCGGTACGGCCAACTGGCTGCTCAACGCCTGACCCACCATGTCCTTGGCGGAGATGAGCACAGCAACGGCCGAGGATAATATTGCGGCGAGGGCGATGGCCGTGGACACGATCATCAGTGCAGCCGCCTCTTCGGGGCGATCGGAGAGTACCCAGCCGAGTCGAACCACTCCATAGGTGGCGAGTGAGAAAACGGGCGCTGAAATTGCAACGGTACCAAGACCATACAGCAACGTTCCGCGGAGTCGTGATTTCTCGCTGCTGGCTCGGTATCGCGCGCCGAACATCGTCAAACCGGCGTCCATTCCAAGGGGTGCCAGCGCGCCAATTATGCCGACCACAGTTGTTGCGAACGCGTACAAACCAAAGCCCACAACGCCGAGCGCCCCTGATAGAAACCAAGTCGTGAGCATGCGGAGGGCGCGCTCACCGATTCCCCCAGCCATCACGATGGCGGACCCACGGGCGATCTGTGCCGCATCATGGCCGAGGCTAGTGGTCTTTGTCGATGGATCCGATCCCATGAAGGAAGTGTGACACGGCAGGCGGGTTACGCAAAATGTGCACTCCAACAACCCGGTTGTCTTTCGCGATGCAACACCCACATTTTTTTATAGTCGGCGCCCCGAAATGTGGGACTACTGCGATGTATGAGTGGCTGAGTGCGCACCCAGAAGTCTTCGTGCCGGTCAAAGAAATTCACTATTTTGGAGCCGACCTTAGTCACCGCCGACCGCCAGTATCGGCGGAGCGATACGCGGGATTATTCCGCGATGCGGGCAACCGAATCACCGGTGATGTGGCGGTCTGGTATCTGATGAGCGAGACCGCTGCCGATGAGATCCGAGCATACAATCCCGACGCGCGCATCATCATTATGCTGAGGAAACCCCACGAGATGCTCCACTCACTCCACAGTCAACTGGTCTACAGCGGTGATGAGGACATTGAGGACTTCGGGCAGGCTCTCGATGCAGAGGCCGACCGGTCGGTCGGTCAGCGCATTCCAACGAGCACGCATGCCGGTCTTGAAGCTCCGCCCCAAGAGTGTCTGCAGTACACTCGCGTTGCGTCCTATGCGGACCAAGTTGAGCGATACACCCAGCGGTTTAAGCACGTCCATGTGGTTCTGCATGAC
>DEBL01000346.1:0-11561 GCA_002348535.1 Deltaproteobacteria bacterium UBA2957
GGCCTCTTGAACGCGACATCCACCTGAACAGGCCCATCGCCAACGTCCGTGTCCAGTTCCGCGATCGCACGCGCCAGCAACCACATGCCGTGAATGATGTGTCGCTTGAACCCGAACAGCTTGGCCGTAATGGGCCAGAGGTGAATCGGATTTCGGTCACCTGCGATTGTTCCGTACCGGCGACCCAAATCAGTGGGCATGCTCCATACAACCGATCGGGTGGGCACCGGCTCCGGTATCGGGTCCGGCTCTGATTTCTTACCGTGCCCTTTGGCGGCGGTGGACAAGACGGTTGTCACGCTCTCCCAAACCACATCGCCATCGATGCGGATTTCGGTGATCATGTCAGCCTCACAACCCTTCCTCGCCTGCCGCTGGCCCTCAACCCAGACGAAAATGTCGAGTGACTCATCACCGCGGATCGGTCGCTGCTGAACAATGCGGCTTGAAACATGAACCATGCCCATGGCTGGCATTGGAAATTCTGGGTGGGTCAACACGGCCAAGTGAAGCGGTGCCGCCACGATCTGCGGCATCGTGAGGGGCAGCACATCAGACTCGGGAAACCCACAGATTGATTGGTATGCTGCCAGTTGGTCAACGCGGACATCGTTGACGACCGCCTCAAAGCGCGGAAGGTCTTCGCCTTCTTTTAACCCCGGTTTGCGGCTCAATGCTGCACGTAGCATCAAGCTACCTGTGGAGGGCGGGGCCTCGAATTCAATGCGAATTGCACTCATAGTGTTTCCTTCCAAACCGTTTCATTGGCCAAGTCGGCCGGCCATGCGGATCCCCGATTACCCGGAATGGGCGCTCCATTGGGACCGCGCACAAAGTTGCCCACATCCGCATACGCGCGTTCTTGATTCGTGCGGCCGTGGGCCTTACGCATGGGCACGAGCTTCCCATCCACCCGAACCGATACCACTTCATGAGGTGCGGGACGAAGGTCAACCAACGCGCCTTTGCGCTTGCGGTTCAACAGCTGCTCCTCATTGCCCAACGGGTCGGCCACAGTCTTCGCTTTTAGCGTCCACACCATCATGGATGTCGGATCTTGGGCCTCGAAGGCACCCGCAAGCAAGTCTTTGTAGCCGTAAAACTGCTTGCCGATATCATTTTGGTTTACGGGGCCCGCCATCAAACATGTCCCAACCAATAGGTCGCAGTCTTCCGGGAGGTCGATGCACCCCGATAACTCACACACCTTTGCAGACCGGCTCGCCGCAGCACCGATGGCTTGGCAAGCCAGAGTCGGATCGAGGCCGAGCTTCCCCAGTTCGGCTTTGTCTAGCCCGCCGATGTAGATCCGTTGCCCGACCAACGCGAACGCTTTCCGGCCTCGATTTGCGTTGCGACTCAAGGCTTTACCCATCGGCAAATCTGCCCAGAGCGGCAGGTTTTCGATGAGCGCGTCGGTAATCCCATTGTTGTCCGAACGGATTTGCCGAAGGCGGTCTTTTCCTCCGTCCGTAAGCACATCGATGCGTTCCATCAGCAACAGATCTTTCGCTTGATCCCGCTCACACCCCGTCCAGTGTGTGAAGCTGTTGTAGGCCGCCCGTGCCGCCATAAACGCCAATTCTTCCGGCACGTCCATATCTTGCCGATGCTGGTATTCATCGGGCGCCGACTCCTCGGCATTGACACCTGGTTGAATTCGCTCAGAACGGAAGGCCATCAGGTTGGCTCCGACTTTGCGAGCGGTTGCCTCAGAGAGTGGAAGCGATTGTTCCACTGCACCCACCTGCGCCACCAAACCTACACGCCAGCCTTCTGCCACTGCTGCTGCAGAGAGGCCACACAGGCTGTGGATGCGATCGATCACGGCGCGATTGGTCTTGCGTACATCTTGATTGGCGAAGGGCCCCATAAGCACTTGGGCCTTGCGCCGGCCGTATGATGCGATGACGGCCGCCCGTTCCATGGCGTCTGCCAGAATTCCGAGGTGCAGGTGCTGCAAGTACCCAATCGATGGAATGTCATCGGCATGCATCCATCGCTTGGCGATGGCACGCCACGGCACGGTCACGAGGTTGAGACCCATGTGGTGACCTACGAAGGTCAGGAGCAGCGTGAATGGCGTCCGGTACGGACGCGTGAACACAACATGGGTCAGGGCGGCCCCGTCCAGCACGCTGGCTTCACAGCCGTCCAAATCGCGCATCAAGTTCGCGATCTGTTGGCTATCGTGGGGTCCCAGTGTGACCTGCTTGTGCCCTCGAAAGTTCGTGCTCTGCCGAGCGGTGAGTATCCCGAGGCTGACCTCTTCAAAGAGTTCCTGTTCCTGAATGAGATCGCCATCGACAAATGCCCGCGGCCGATCCAGTGAAAATAGGAGTGCAGCCTCGTCGGCCTCTGCCTGCGTCAAAGACACTCGCGTTCGATACCCCACGGGCGAACCGCTCTGCAGGGAGGAGGGCAATGTGTAGCGGTTCCGTTTCTCTCCCGGTGCAGCGGGACGGGCGTTCCGAGAGACGCGCTGTGCGGCCTCTGGTGGAGAAACTGACACGAGAGAAACCGGATTTTGACTCATGGATTCCCTGTATCAATGTAGGTCGATTCGCGCCTTAAACCGAGCTTCCGTAGCGCGACGCAAAAACGGCGACTTGTCGCTCGACATCATCGAGTCTGTCATCGGCACCCTCGAGAGCACTCATCCACCAGCCATGGGCTTCCCGGTATTGCGCGCGAGTCAGCCCAAACACCGCATCGAGTTGGTCATCCACAGACTCTCCCGAACGCGACCAACCCGCGATTGCACCCCGCACTTCGATGTACCGGCTCAGACTGAGCGGAGCCATGCTCATCGACGGAAGCGGCGATGAAGGCTCCCCTTCATCGGGCTCCAACAGCGACCGTATTGGCTCCAATGGCGTGGAGGTGGAGTCTGCCTCAGCAAGCGCTTGACTGCGGCCCTTTCGCCGTTGGTTGACAAGCGTCACAATGGCGGCAAGCCATGCGACGCCCACAACAGTGCCGCCGACTGCACCCAACACGACCGGAACCCACGTCTGCATGCCGCCAGCGTGCCCGAAGAACTGCGTGCGGGTCAAGGTAAATGGTTCGAATCATGGCGTGATGGCCACATTAACACCGACAACCCGGACCCAATGGATGAGGTCACTCTGCGTCCTGCAGAGCGTGCTCAGCGCGATCGAAACGGACCCGCAGCACCCCGACCCCTGCGAAGGGGTACTGCGGGTCACGAACGTTACGCTGCGAACTGGACTTCTCGGACGGCCACGCCCTGCTGGGCCAATGGCTTGAGAACATCCGCTCGAAGCGTGTACCACTCACTCCCGCTCAACTCACCGAAGTGAATTCGATAGGCGAATGAGCGTGCATTGTGTGACTCGTGTTCCCAAGGGGACACCAGCGCCGTCTCCATCCGAACAAGTGGCTCCACTCGGTATTCTGTCAACTCAAGGTGATTGGACAAACGGCCTACGGCGCGGTTTGCAGCGTCCACAAGGTCTGCGTGAGGTGCGAATTCGATTTCGAGAAGGCGATTGACTTGCATGGCGATTCCGGGGTGAAGGGGAACAGAGTTCGAATGCGCCGCCAACATTGTCGCTTAGCGTTGACTCGTCAATAGATTTCACCGGCCGAACGTTCGTTCGTCACCAACCTGTCACCAAGATTGCCAATGGGAGACTCGCTCCGCTGGTACGACGGTGTCGCGCTGATTGCCGATTGGGTTGGGAGTGGGCGTAAAATCAGGTACACTGCGCATGGAGAGTCGATGGCCATCAACTTAATCAGTGGGGAACACTCCCCGGCCCCCGGTCCACGCATCAACGGTGGAGACTCAGGGACCCAGACCAGTCGAGAATCGACCGGCACCAGCATTGCGGAAACACCGCAACCCGTGCGGGAGCCCGCTGCGGTAATCGCAGACTCCCTCCGGCGAGTGGGTCACCGAGACCAAAACTCAATCGCTTCTCCAATGCAGAGCCACCAACCTGTGCCCGTTGCCGACATCCCCGCGCCGCCGGGTCCAGAGAAGCCCTTTGTGCTCGCCGCCGACGCAGCCGCCATGATCACTTCAGACGCTGAGTTGGCTGTGCTTGCACAGGCCCATCAACTGCCATCACCGGTCATGCCGATTTCGGTCGACACCTAATCAACTGCTGACCTGCCACTCTCCCTTGAGGTACTCGCAATAGCCCGCGGCGTCCACGGGATTCATGTCGTAGAGGCGATAGGTCAAGCCGTCATCGGTGGCACAATCGCCAAGTGGATCGGCCGGACAAGCCTCTCGGACGCCATCGAGTGCGTCGCATTCTGCGGATGCGTTGCGAGCCGACCACCCACTGTCGAACACAATGCAGACGTCGGAACCCACGACACACGGTGTGGGCGAATTCAAATCGTCAGCTGGGGCATCGGCGTCCTTGCCTTTGCAACCCATCACCATCAACACAAGGACAACCACTCGGCCCATGCCCAATCTCCTTCGGTTCATGTACCGTACAGCATGAAGGGATAGAGGTCATCCATGATCACACAAAACACCATTGAGGTGGCCGTCGACCGAATCGGCGCATTCGTCCGGCGAACACCCGTCGACGAAGCCCCCAAACTGGGAACCAATGTTTGGCTGAAGCTCGAGAATCAGCAACTGACCGGTTCATTTAAAATTCGCGGCGCCACAAATGCCATCCTCGCAATGCCTGCGGCGCAGCGCGCACGCGGCGTGGTGACGGCGAGCAGCGGAAATCACGGCCTTGGTGTGGCCTACGCCGCCCGCAAACTCGGTATCGCCGCCACTGTGTTTGTTCCCACTTCAACCGATGAGGCCAAAGTCAATGCCATTCGGGCGCTCGGCGCAACCATTGACAAAGTCGGCGATGACTGCGTACACACAGAGGCCTACGCCCGCTTGCTCGCCGACAAGACGCAGCGCGCATTCATCTCACCGTACAACGACCCCGACATCGTGGCCGGTCAAGGCACGGTCGGCCATGAACTGATGCAACAGGTGGCCGGACTTGAGGCTGTCTTTGTTGCAATCGGTGGCGGCGGTCTCATCGCCGGCATCGGCACGTACCTCAAGTCGCTGAATCCACACATTCGCATTGTCGGGTGCTCGCCCGCTGCCTCGCCCGCCATGCAACGCTGCATCGAAGCCGGCGAGATTATCGACGTTCCGTGTCGGCCCACACTTTCGGGTGCCACAGCGGGCGGTGTTGAGCCCGGTTCCATTACCTTTGACCTGTGCCGCAATGTCATCGACGAGTTCGTCATCGTCGGAGAAGCCGCCATCGCGCAGTCCATGCGCGACATCATGGACTCTCACCACATGGTCATTGAGGGTGCCGCGGGCGTCGCCGTGGCCGGCTACCAACAACTTGCGCACCGGTACGCCACCACTACGACGGCAATCGTGCTGTGCGGAGCCAACGTCAGCAGATCGACCTTCGCAAAAGTGCTCGCAGGCTGAACAGTTGCGGTTATACAGGCGACCAACAACTGGAGCACACATGACCTCGATGATTTTTGCACTGCTTGTTTCGTTGTCGTCCCCCAGCTTCGCTGCCGAAGGCTGGACGCACTTTGGGAACCCGTTCACCATCACCGAAACGCCAATCACCTCAGTGGATCTGCTGAAGGATCCATCCAAGTACGACGGGTCCACTGTGATGGTGCAAGGCAAGGTCGCCGATGTATGCCAGAAGGCTGGCTGCTGGCTCGTGCTTGCAGAGGGCGACAAGAGCATTCGTATTCGAACCAAGGCGCACGCGTTCTTGGTGGCGAAGGACGGAACGGGCAAGACCGCGAAAATCGAAGGCTTGGTTCGTTCGCACAAGGTCGACCCGAAGCGCGTCGCTCACTACGAGAGCGAGTCCGTCAACAAAGAAGTGATTCCCGAGAAGCAAGCTGGAACCGAGATCGTGTACGAACTGGTTGCAACCGGCGTGGCCTTCAAGGACTGACCCTCCCGGGCCCAGTCTTCACCGCGACCCACAAAAAAATCGATTGCATGGGAATGGCTTCTGGTTAGTTAGTGTTCACGCACTTACTTTCGGGGGGAGGTCATGGCGCGTCCAAGGCTGTTGACAGACGATGAAATATTGGCGGCCACGCAGTCCTGCCTGTTTGAGTATGGACCCAGCGTATCGACCACAATGATTGCCGAGCGGGCGGGAATCTCGCAGGCCGCCCTGTTCAAGCGGTTTGGCACCAAGGAACGACTGATCATCAGCGCGCTGCGCCAACCCATGCAGCGCAACCCCATTGTTGACCGTCTCGAAATGGGACCCCAAGCTGGACCAATTCGTGCGCAGCTGATCGAACTCGGTGTCGCGATGATCGGAGTCATGCGTCGGGTTGTGCCCTGCCTCGCGATGCTGCACTCTGCAGGCTTGAGTTTGCCCGATGAGGACGGCCACGAGACCCGCCCCTCGGTTCGGGTCCGGGTTTTGCTGGCGGAGTGGCTCCAACAGGCCATCGACGCCGGACGGATTCAGTCGGTGGACCCCCAGATTATGGCGGTGGGCTACCTCGGAATGTTGCACAGCCGACCGTTTCGTGAGGTCATCATTGGTGACACCGACCTCACGTGCACAGACGAACAATATGTGACCCAGTTGGTGGATTCCTTCATTGATGGAATCGCCGTTTCGGAGGCATCATGATTTGGTGGATAGCACTGCTCTCGGCTGCGCAGGCCGCGAGCCCGGCGGAACGGGAAGCCAAGGGACTGGTCGAGTCGGTTGCCCGATACGGTGACGGAACCGCCGTCGACCGTTCCATCGCTTGGTGGACCCTGATTGACGACCCCGGCTTGACCGACGTCCTTCGCGACGGCTTGGGCGACAGCCCCGACCTCGCCATCGCAGCCGCTCAGGTCGAACTCGCTCAAGCAGGAACATGGAGCAGCGTGGGTGCCTTGCTCCCCACGGTCAGCTTCGAGGCCATGACTCAGGAAGCGCCCACCGATAGCATGACACTCAGTCCCTTTGCGGCCAGCATGCCCGACTACAGCGCAACTTTTGAATACCTCGCTTCACTGGCCCCCGGTTTGGCGGCAGCCGCCGGCGAAGACCCTGCATCGGTGCCAGATTTTGGCGGTGGGACATCGGATGTGCCCGACACCTACCGCAGCAGCAGTGCGATGGTGAAAGGCGCCTGGGGAATCGATGCCTTTGGACGGTCAACCATGACGGCAATGGCGGCGGGCCGCAACGCCAAGGCGGCCCATCGAGGACGGCATGCCACCGTGCGTTCGGTGGCCGGGCAACTTGGCATGGCTTGGTACGACTTGGTTGCCACCCGCGAACAAGTGAAGGTCATCGAGAATCAAGTGCAAGCCGCCACTGACCTTCTGGAGTTGGTGGAGCTGCGCTACGAGCGCGGTGAGGCAAGCGCCATTGATGTGCTGCAACAACGGCAGCAGCGCGCGCAGATCGAAGCCATGCTTCCCCGTGCGAAATCTGCCAGAACGGCGGCCAATGGCCGGCTGGCGATCGCACTCGGCAAACCGCCTTCAACCGAACTGCCGGCGTCATCCGGCTTCCCCACCTTGAATGCTGCACCGTCAATCGGCACCACCGATCGGTTGATCCATGACCGGGCCGATGTCGGCGCCGCCATCCATCAACTCGACAGTGCGCGCCTCCGTCGGGGTGCGGCCATGGCGGGTTTGCTCCCGACGCTGACCCTGACCGGCCAGTACGGAAAGCAGTACCTCACCATGGATGACACTCAGGACGTGGACACTTGGGGGGTCGGTGCGGTTGCCACAGTGCCGATCTTCGCGGGCGGCCGTACCCATGCGGGCATCAAGGCCGCCAAGGCCGAACGCGACATCGCCCGCATGCGACTTCGGTCGACCATCCTAAGCGCTGTGCAGCAAATCGAGTCTGCCATTGCCGCTGAGAACGCCGCGGCCGACACCTTAGAGGCCGTCCGAGTTCAAGCCGAGTCGGCCACAGCAGCGCTCACCGAAACGCGTCGCCGCTACAGTCAGGGAATCGCCCCCTACCTCGCTGTCTTGACCGCCACTTCTGCCGACCAGGCGGCCCAGATTGCGTGGGTCGATGCCCAACGCGCCCGCCTGCAGGCCCGAATTCAACTTCACTCCGCTCTGGGTGGCACATGGCTGCCCGTATTCGAGGAATCCAAATGACCGCTTCGAAATCTGCACTCCGACCCATCATCATTGTATTTGCCGGTGTGGCACTCGCGGGCGGCATGATCGCCTCGCGAGGTGAAGCCGAAAAAACATCTGTTGAGGTGAAACCGTTGTTGGTCGATGCCGTACCCATTGAGACCGCAGACCTGCCCATTCCCGTGCGGGGCACCGGAACGGTTGTGGCGGCCCAGCGCGTGTCTCTCGTTCCACAGGTCGGAGGGAAAATTGTCTCGGTGGACGACCGCCTGATGCCCGGCGGTCGATTCGCGGCCGGTGAGGTGATCGCACGCATCGAACCGCGCGATCACCAAGCCGCCCTCGACCAAGCCCGCAGCAATGCTCAGCGCGCAGAACTGGAGCTGGCCCTCGAACAGGGTCGCAGCGAGGTCGCCGTTCGAGAGTGGGAACTCCTTCGTGAAGACGGAACACAACCGTCTGAACTGGCCCTGCGCAAACCCCAGCTCGCCCTTGCGAAACAATCCGCGACCGCGGCCAAAGGGGCGCTGACGGCTGCGGAACTCAACTTCTCCCGAACCCGACTCCGGGCCCCTTTCAATGCCATCGTCATCGACGAGTCGATCGATTTGGGTCAGGTGGTGGGCCCGGGGAGTCCCGTTGCGACCCTCGTGGGCACCGACCAACTCTGGGTCAACGTTTCGCTGCCCCTTGCGGAACTCGACGTGCTGCAGTTTGCATCGCGCGACGGCGTGGGTTCGAACGCCACCATCATTCATCGCCTCGCCGATGGGCGGCAGCTCACGTTTGACGGCACCGCGCTGCAGATGGGGGGCACCCTCGATCCCGCGACCCGCCAAGCCCAAGTGACCGTGGCGATCGATCAACCCTTCGACCGAGTCGAAGGTGCTCTCCCACTCCTTCCGGGCGCCTACGTCGAGGTGGTGTTTGCCGGAGTGACGGCCCAATCTGTCGCCCAGATACCGAGGAGCGCCATCCATGACGGCGACACAGCATGGGTCAGCGTCGACGGCATCCTTACCCCGCGAACCGTTACCATCAGCGGTGGCGACACCGACACGGTCGTGGTCGAGGGCGGGTTTGAGCCCGGCGACCTGCTGGTCACCAGCGCCTTGTCTCTGCCCTTGGCGGGCACACCTCTGCAAATCACAGGAGCAGCACAATGAAGGGTTCCGGTCCCATCCTCTGGATGGTCAAAAATCCCGTCGCATCCAACCTGCTGATGATCATTATTCTCGTGGCCGGGCTCCTCGGCATGTCGCGAATCAAGCAGGAGGTGTTTCCCGAGTTCGAACTGGACATGGTCATCGCGACCGTCGCCTACCCCGGTGCGAGCCCCGAAGAAGTCGAACAAGGCGTCGTTTTGGCATTGGAACAGGCGGTTCGCGGAATCGATGGCGTCAAGCGCGTAGGCGGCACATCCAACGAAAACGTGGGATCGGTCTGGGCAGAACTGCTGGTGGATGCCGACCGGGATCAAGCCATATCCGACATCAAAGCCGCAGTTGACCAAATTCAATCGTTTCCTGCGGAAGCCGAAGAGCCCATGGTCAAGGTATTCAAGCAACCCCGCAAGGTGATGAGTGTCATCGTGTCGGGAGAGGCAGAGCTGCAGACCCTGCACGCCATCGCCGACAAACTGCAGGGCCAAATGATTGCCGCCAACGGCATCACTAAGGTTGAGATTGAGGGTGTACCCCCCCGAGAAATGAGCATTGAGATACCGAGGGAGACGCTTGAGGGGCTGGGCATCACCCTCAACCAAGTGGCGATGGCGGTCCGAACCGCATCGCTTGACCTACCGGGTGGAGAAGTTGAGACCCTCGGCGGCGAGATTCTGGTGCGGGTCGCCGACCGACGAAGGACGGTCGAGGAATACAACGACATCATCGTGGGACAGAGCAATCGCGGAGGCCTGCTGCGTCTCGGCGACATCGCAACCGTGTCGGACGGGTACGCGGACAATGACCAGCGAACCCTCTACAACGGCAAGCCTGCCGTCCAACTCAGCGTGTTTCAGGTCGGCGCGGAAACGCCGAACGGCGTCGCTTCTGTCGCCCGAGACATCTCGGATTCAATGGCCGACCAGCTGCCCGAGGGCTTTGGAATTGACTACTGGAACGACCAGTCCGAACTGCTCGAAGGCCGCATCAATCTCTTGGTCCGAAACGGCCGCCTTGGCCTTATTTTGGTGGTCGGCATTTTGGCACTGTTCCTCAATGCCCGTCTCGCCTTCTGGGTCTCTCTCGGCATTCCCATCAGCTTCATGGGCTCGTTCTTGTTGATGCCGGGGCTCGACATGACCGTGAACATGATCAGTCTGTTCAGCCTCATCGTGACATTAGGCATGGTTGTGGACGACGCGATCGTGGTTGGCGAGGCCGCCTATTCGCGGATGGAAAAGGGAATGGACCGATTCGAAGCGGCAGTTGAGGGCGCGCGCCAAATGGCGGTTCCCGTGACCTTCGCCATCCTGACCACCATGGCGGCATTCGGGCCCATGTTCTTCGTTCCGGGATTCATGGGCAAGCTCTTCCGAATCATGCCGGCCATCATCTGCAGCGTGTTGATTTTCTCGCTGATCGAGTCGTTCTTTGTGCTGCCCGCCCACCTCGCGCACATGAAGACTGAAAACTTTGGAAAGGGGCTGTTCGGAAAGGTCGAACTGTTCTTGGAACGGCCGCGCAGCTACATGAGCGGAAAACTCCAGACCTTCATCAACGGTTCCTACAGCACTGCGCTCAGCGCCGTTGTCCGGAATCGCTACACCGCCTTGGCCACAGCGGTGGCCATGCTGCTCTTTGCCATTGGGTTGGTGGCGGGGCAATACCTGCCCACCTCATTCATGCCCAACATCGAAGGCGAGCTTGTATCGGCCAGCGCTCGGTTGCCCTACGGGTCGCCCACTGAGAACACCGAGCAGGTGCGCGAGGTGCTTGAAGCATCCCTCGAAAAGACCATCGCGGAACTGGGTCCCGGCACCGTCCGTGGCGTCTACACGACCGTCGGGTCGCCGCCGGTTGTGGAGGGTCCGGGGCCGGCCATCTTCAGCACCGGATCTCACCTCTTGGGGATTCAGGTCTATTTGGTTCAAACCGACCAGCGGGACTACGGCGCCAACGACTTTACCTCGGCATGGGCCCGCAACACACCCGACATCCCCGGCCTCGAGGCCTTGTCATTCAACGATGCGTGGGGACCAAACGCAGGGGCCGCGGTTGACCTGCGGATGTCTCACCCCGACTCGCAAATCTTAGAAACCGCATCCGCCGACATGATGGCTCGGCTTCGGGGCTATGGAGACCTGAAAGAGTTCGAATCCAGCCTCGCCGACGGAAAGCCTCGTCTCGACTTCAGCCTGACTGAAAACGCTCAGGCATTGGGCCTGACTTCTCAAACCATTGGTGCACAAATTCGCTCGGCCTTCTACGGTGCGGAAGCCATG
>DEBL01000346.1:11889-29124 GCA_002348535.1 Deltaproteobacteria bacterium UBA2957
GAAGCCATGCGTGAGCAGGTGGGACGCGACGAAGTCAAGGTGATGGTTCGACTGCCCGAAGACCAACGGGGCAGCGAGTTCGACCTCCATGCGTTCACCGTCCGCACGCCCGCCGGCGCAAGCGTGGCGCTGGGCGATGTTGCATCGTTTCAGCGCAGCCGCTCCCCCACCACCATCAACCGCGAAGATGGAAAGCGCACGGTCAACGTCAAGGCCAAGCTGGCGCCTCAGGCGTCCTCATCTCAAGCTGTCACTGCAGCCGTCAACGCAAAAGACATTCCTGAAATGCTGGAGACGTATCCGGGCCTCGAAATTGGCTACTCGGGCGAGCAACGAGAACAGGCCGAAAGTTTCGCCTCCTTGGGCAAAAACTATTTGATTGCGCTGGTCGTCATCTACGGATTGCTCGCCATTCCATTCCGCAGCTATCTGCAGCCGCTCATCATCATGTCGGCGATTCCATTTGGAGTGGTGGGCGCCTTCCTCGGCCACCTTGTGATGGGGTTCAATCTCAACGTCATCAGCATGTTTGGAATCGTGGCGCTCAGTGGAGTTGTGGTCAACGACTCACTGGTTCTGATCGACGGCGCCAATCGTGCCCGGCGCGAGGGCCTATCGGCGATTGAGGCCATCCAACAGGCCGGACGACAGCGGTTCAGACCGATTCTACTGACGTCGCTGACCACTTTTTTTGGTCTCGCACCCATGATCTTCGAAACCTCAATGCAGGCACGGTTCCTCATTCCAATGGCGATCAGTCTTGGATTCGGGGTGCTCTTCGCCACGTTCATCATCTTGCTGCTGGTGCCAGCAGTCTTCATGATCGTCGACGATGTGCAACGCTTCTTCAGCGAGAGTGTCGAAGGCGATCCGTCGCCCCAAGCCGTTCCCGCGAAATAAAAAAATGCCGGCGGGCGGGCTCCCTCGAGAACCCGCCCCCGGCCTGTATTCCTAACCTTTGAACCGTGACCCCAAACGTCAAGGGGAATTCTGGTTAAACGTTCCCATGGCTTCCCCCTCTGACCTCGTCGAAATGTTGTCCCGCTCTCCGCTGCTGGCGGACATGGAACCGCAGGTACGCACTGACTTGGCACTAAAGTTTGAGACTCGCCCATTTACAGCCGGCCAAGTCTTGATGTCAGACGGCGCCGAAGGTCGAGAACTCATGGAAATTCTTACGGGCACCGCCGATGTGTTCGTTCGAGACGAACACCATCGCTACCGGGTCGCAACCCTCGAACCGGGAGATCTCGCCGGGGAACACGGCTTCTTCACAGGCGACACCCGCGGAGCCGACATCGTGGGAAGCTCCGAGGGCATCGTTGCAGTGCTTCCTTGGGAAGCCTACCGAAGCCTGACCCAAGACGGGCACACGGGCGCAGCCATGCTGGAACTGGCGGTGCTCACCAGTCTGCGCGAACGGACCGTCAAGACGAACGCTCGACTGGGTGCGTTGGTGGATGCTGGCCAGCCCGAAGGCATTCGCGCGGCCTTTGACCGTCTGTTCGGGCGCGTGCTTCCGGCCCCTGTGGTGAGTCATGACTGATGCCGCTGCAGCTCTCGGGAGGCTCGCAGGACTCGAACACGAGTCCATCGGTGCGTTGCACGAGTTGGCCGATTTGTTTGAAGCGCGACGGTACGAAGGTGCCGACCTGTGCCGCCAAGTGGACCCCGCAGATAAGTTCTGGGTCCTGACATCGGGCACCGTATCCGTCATCCGGACTACCTCCCGCAGCACTCCAGTGGAAGTTGCCTTACTCGAGCCATGCACGCTGATTGGGATTGCCGGCTTGGTGGGAATCGACCGCCGTGTCGCTACGCTCCGAGCGCACGGCCCGGTTGAGGTCCTTGAGATGCAGAGCAGTGATGCATGCAAGCGCATCGATAATCCCGCCTCACTCGTGGGAGGAACCCTGCGCCGAGCGTTGATTGCAGCCATGGCCCGGCAAGTTCGACACTCCAATGTAAACATCGCCAAACTGGCCGTCGCAGTCGGCGTTGCTGAACGTGTGGTGGACGAACAGAGTCTGATCTCGGCCATTACCGTATTTTAGCCACAAGAACCCGCGGAAGCAGGCCTGATGCGCATTGCCTCCGGTCACGACGCGTCACTGGCTTGGCGGGGTTTCACCGCAGTGGCCGTGACGGTTCTTTGAACGCACGGTTTGCCGTCTGCACGCTCGAACTCGGTAGAATGGACACCGAGGCATCGAGATGGCCAATTCAATCCCCGTCATTGACATGCGCCATTGGGCGCACCCTGACCGCAGGCACACATTCATTTCAACACTGGGTACAGCCCTCGAGACCTATGGCTTTGTTCGGGTAAGCGGCCATGTTGTTGGGCCCGAACTCGTCGACAACGCGTACCAGCACTTGACCCGCTTCTTTGATCTACCGATGCCAAACAAAGAGGCCTACTACCTCGAAGGGATTCAAGGCCAGCGTGGCTACACCCCGTTTCGCATGGAGCACGCAAAAGACCAAGACCTGCCCGACCTAAAAGAGTTCTGGCACGTCGGACGAGAATTCGAATCCGCACATGAACTTGCCAACGTGTACCCAGCGAATGTCTGGCCCCGCGAAGTCGATGGCTTTCGATCGAGCCTTCTCACAATGTTTGCTGCACTGGAGGACTGCGCACACAAGCTGCTCGACGCGCTCGACAAGTACCTCGGCAATCCATCGGGCACACTGCGTGGCATGACCACCAATGGAAACACGATTCTTCGTGCGCTCCATTACCCTGCACTCGATGACCATACCCACATCCCGGGCGCGATTCGCGCAGCCGCCCACGAAGACATCAACATCATCACGCTGCTCATCACGTCGACAGCCTCCGGTCTCCAGTTGCAGCGCCGGGACGGGACGTGGATGGATGTAAATGCCCAGCCAGGCGAGATAATTGTGGATTCGGGGGACATGTTAGCCCGCATCACCAACGGGCTGCTTCCCGCCACGACGCACCGGGTGGTGAATCCGGATGACGGCGGCGCCCGACGCTTTAGCCTGCCGTTTTTCGTGCATCCTCGACCCGATGTTGTCTTGAGCGTATTCGACCAATGCCGCGGTTCTGGGTTCCCAAAACCGAAGCCCGACGTCACGGCAATGGACTTCCTTCAGCGGCGTCTCGCGGCCATCGGTCTCGGCACGCTATGAGGCGTTGAACACGGCGCCTGCCGAGCCCAACCGCCCGACGGATGTTACATCCGCTCCCCACTCTGGAGCCCACTGTGATCCGTCTTTCATCATTCGTTCAAGATCAATGGACCGAAGGCACTGGCGACACCGCCGTTTTGGTCAACCCATCAACCGAAGAGGCCGTGGCGGAGACCACAACCGGTGGAATCGACATGGCGGCAGCGCTTGCGCATGCACGAACGATTGGTGGCCCTGCCCTGCGCGCCATGACCTTTGCCCAACGCGGCGATCTGCTCAAGCAGATGGCGAATGCACTGCACGAACACCGTGAAGAGCTACTGACCATCGCTGAATTGAACAACGGTGGGACCCGTGGCGACGCAAAGTTCGATGTCGATGGCGCAACCGGAACACTCGCAAGCTACGCGCGCATCGGGGAGAAACTGGGTGACCACACGATGCTCTGTGATGGCCCTGTCACGCGGCTATCACGCGCCCGATTTGTCGCGCATCATGTGTGGATGCCTCGCCCCGGGGCCGCGGTCCACATCAATGCGTTCAACTTTCCTGCTTGGGGGACCTTCGAGAAGGTAGCCGTATCAATTTTGGCGGGCATGCCGGTGGTCACCAAGCCCGCGACCGCAACGGCTTGGCTCGCGTGGCGGATGAGCCAAATCATCATCGATGCCAACATCCTTCCCGAGGGCGCCTACACATTCATCTGTGGGTCGGCGGGGGATCTCCTCGACCATGTGGGTCCGCACGACACCCTCGCCTTCACGGGCTCAGCGGATACGGCAGGATTCCTGCGCACGAAGGCCGGGTTTACTCACGGATCCACCCCGGTGAATATTGAGGCGGATTCGTTGAACGCAGCGGTCCTGGGACCGAAAGCTGAACCCGGATCCGACCTGTGGCACATCGCCGTTCGCAACATCGTGAAGGACATGACGCAGAAAACGGGCCAGAAGTGCACCGCTGTGCGCCGGATTATCGTCCCGGAGTCTTGGACTGACGCACTGTGTGAAGCGATCGCCGAGGAACTCAGCCGCATCGTGGTGGGGAACACCGCGGACAAATCAGTCACGATGGGCCCTGTGGCCACGGCAAACCAACTCCGCGACGTGCGCGCTGGGATTGACCGTCTGGCTGCAGAGACATCAATCGTTTGCGGCGGATCGCAGCCCGTAGCCGGTGTCGGAGCGCCGGACGGCAAGGGATTCTTTGTCGCACCGACGCTGCTCCGCGCGACAGACGCAGACAGCGCTCCCGCCGTGCATCGCGATGAAGTGTTTGGACCCTGCGCGACGGTTATTCCCTACAACGGCGATGCCGAAGAAGCGGCGCGGATTGTTGCGCTGGGCGGCGGATCGCTCGTCAGCGCCACGTACACCGACGACCGCAAGTGGCTGGGCTCCTTCCTAATTGGAGCCGCTCCGTGGAACGGACGTGTCCTCGCATGCACTGCAAAAGTCGCCGATGAGACGCTTCCCCCGGGCATGGTGTTGCCAAACTGCTTGCACGGCGGGCCGGGCAGGGCTGGCGGCGGTGCAGAACTTGGCGGTGTGCGTGGGCTTGAGTTCTACATGCAGCGCACCGCCATCCAAGGGGATTCAGGAATTCTCGCTAAAGTGTTGGATATACCTACAGAATGAGCTGGGAACTTGCAGGCGCCTCTCTGAAGCTCATCATGGCGGGAATGGAACCCGTCAAGGATGCACCGCTGTCGAACTTTGGTTGGTGGCGGGTCGGCGGACCGGCCGACCTGATGGTGGATGTGACCGATGAAGAGCAGTTGGCCGCCGTCATGGACACCGACCTTCCCGTGACCGTTTTGGGCAACGGCTCCAACCTCTTGGTGGCCGATGCTGGAATCCGAGGCATTGTTGTGCGGCTGCGCGGCAACCTCCGGGACATCGCCTTTCGCGATCCGTCCGCGGGCCCCGGCCTGCACAAAACATTGTCAGGAAATACAGGAATCGCAGTCGTCGGGGCTGGCATCGCGAACTCTCTGCTCCTGCGCAAGTTGGACCGTATGGGCGTGGGCGGTGTGGGGTGCCTCACGGGCGTACCCGGTACCGTGGGCGGGGCCATACGTATGAATGCGGGCACCCGCCTCGGTGAGATTGGTGAACGGGTAGCTTTTGTCCGTTTGATGCTCCCCAACGGATCCATCGAGACCCTCACCCCGGACGCCTTGGGCTTCGAATATCGACGAGCCCATCTTCCAACAGGCAGTGTGGTCACCCGCGTGGGGCTTTGGGTATCCAAAGACGACCACGCCACGGAACAGGAGCACCGCGAAGAGCACCTCGCCTACCGAAAAGCGTCTCAGCCGCTCGACCAGCCTTCTTGCGGATCGACCTTTAAGAATCCGCCAGGCGATGCCGCAGGGCGACTCATCGATGCCGCAGGCTTGAAGGGTGCTGTCATCGGCGGAGCCCAAATCAGCGAGAAGCACGCCAACTTCTTCATCAACACCGGAAATGCGACCGCCGCTGACCTGCATGCACTCATCAAGCATGCCCGAGATACCGTGCACGAACAGTTCTCGGTCACACTCGAACCGGAAGTGCACGCAGTCGGGGACTGGCCAGAAGGCACATGGCCGCTATAGACGCACGCCGAGGACCGTATGAGCGAACCTGAATTCACAGCCGCAAACCCCGAACCCGCACCTATTCCAGACATGCGAGGCAGGGTCTGCTTTGTCATCGGATCCCCTCGCTCGGGGTCGACCCTCCTCATGCGCATCTTGAACGCTACGAGTGCAATCTATAGCCGTCCCGAACCACATCTTTTTCCCGCCTTGGCTCACCTTGGATTTTGGGACCGCGTCGATTCAGCCCCCTATGACCAGATTCAAGCGCAGGATGGTACCCGCGATTTTGTGTCCGACCTTCCAGGTGGCGAGGCAGACTACTACGATGCGTGCCGCGCCTACATGGACATCCTCTATGGAAGGATCTTGGCAACTGCACCGGGTGGAGAACGCTATTTTTTAGACAAGACCCCTGCCAACGCCCTCGTTCTCCCGTTCATGGAACGCGTGTACCCGGATGCCAAGTTCATCGTTCTCACACGCCATCCGGCCGCCATCTTCGCCTCCTATGCGAACTCCTTTTTCGACGGAGACTTTGATTCTGCCGTCAAGTTCAATCCCATCATCAGTCGCTATGTGCCCGCCATGGCCGACTTCTTGCGAACCGCCTCCGCGCCCGTTCTGCATGTCCGGTACGAAGACCTCGTCCAAGACCCTGAGTCCACGCTCGAACGCATCTCATCGTTCTTGGACATCCCCTTCGAACCGGAGGCGGTGAACTACTCGAAGACGGCCGTCGACGGAAAAGGATTGGGTGACCCGGTTGGTGTGGCGCAGCACAGCCGACCCGTCACCGCAAGCGTTCACAAATGGGCCTCCGAGTTTGCGGCTGACTCGACCAAGTTTGCAATCGTAGCGGACCAACTTTCGACGGTACCGGAGGATGACATTCGCGCGTTTGGCTACGACCCGAACACCCTCTGGGCACCGATGCAAGAGGCGGACCCTACGGCTTGGGTTCCGGCAAAGAAGAAGATGGACCGCTTTCAACGCCAACGTAGAATTCTGCGCTGGATTCGACGAGACATCCATCACCGCTGGCACGGCAATCTGATTGCCAAGATTCGAAAGGTCTGCGACATCCTGCTCCGCGGCCATTGAATCGCGCGCATGGCAACCTTGGAATTGGCCCTCTGACTCTGATTCGCCTTGCGCAATCGCGCCGCAGTACTTAATCAAAATCTACTCATCAGGAGAAAAAATGCTTCGTCTACTCTTCATCGCGCTCCCCATGGCCATTGGTTGCAGTTCCAAAGGCAGCACAACCGTGGGTGATTGTCCGGATGGACTGACGTTGGATGCCCAAGGAAGCTGTGTGGAGTCAGAGGCATCTGTCAATGATGACACGGCCACACCCACGACGGATCCCGACGACGAAGAGCCCGAGGTGGATCCCTGCACCGTCGAGGTGGTCTCCACGACCCCGGGCGATGGCGAGGATGACGTGTATTGGCGGGACGCTCTGGTCTTCCAACTTGATGGGCCCGACGAGACCGCGACTGTGACGGTAAGCGACTCCGAGGGCGATGCACTCGACGGAACCTTGGACAATGCGGACGGGCTGCTCGTGTGGACGGCCACAGATGGGCTCGTACCCGATGCCGAGCACATCGCCACACTGACGTGGTGCGGCGGCGAAACGGCCATCGAGTTTGCAACCTCTTCCCTCGGCAGCCCGCTGGAGAGCGACGTTGATGGCAACACCTACGCGCTCGACTTGGGGTCGGCAACCCTCGTCAAGCCCACCGGGCTGGACATGTTCTTGGGCGATGCCCTCGACATCCAATTGCTTGTCGGCGTGGAGGTCACCGGTACTGAGTTGGACTTTATAGGCGCTCTCACCGATGCCACAACGCTCGAACAGGATGAGTGTGCCCCCACATTTGGTTTCGATCGCGTCGACTTCTCCGCCTCGCCGTTCTTCGAAGCGGGTCCGGTCGACCTGCCCATCGAAATCCTCGACGTCAGTCTCACCATGTGGGGCATGTACCTCAGCGGAACATTCGAATCGGATGGAGCCGGCATGGCCGAGATGGGTCTCGAAGGTGCGCTCGACATCCGAGAGCTGGGCCCGGCGTTCGGTGATGCACTGGGTGGCTTGATTGACCTCAGTGACCCGGACAGTGCCTGCAGCACGGTCGCCCTCTTCGGCGTGAACTGCGAGGAGTGCCCCAGCGGCGATGGCGACTATTGCATCGGAGTCGACCTCGAAGACATCGAGGCCGAGAAGACCGACACAACGGTCACGCCCATTGCCGCTGAAGACATCCCCGAGGACTGCGAATAATCCCGCTGGCCACCTCACCGTGACAATGCCGAAACAACATCGCTCCGCACCACACCGCATCGCGAAACTCTGGTAGAGGCCGGCTCTCTACAATCGAAAGGACACCCCACCATGCGACTCTTCATCCCATTGAGCCTCTGTCTCAGTGGCTGTGCCACGACCTTCGACTCCACCGCATCCGACACCACTTCGCCGATGGCGGAGTCCTGCGATGCTATCGCGCGCACGGTCAGCCCAGCGAGTTCAGGCCAGAGCAACTTTTACTATCGCAGCGACATTGTGTTCTCGGTGACATCCGGTGGCGAAGACGCAGAGATATCGCTTGTAGACTCCACGGGCAGCGCCGTGTCGGGCGCGCAATGGATCGATGAACGGGTCGCTCCAGACGAGCCCCTCTTGGTGCGGTTTACCCCCGATGAGCCCCTTCAAGCAGAGACGGCATACACCGCGACACTCCGCTACTGTGCCGGTTCCCCAAGTGTCACGTTCCAGACCTCATCGCTCGGCAAAGAGTTGGAAGAGCCCGGCCAAATCGAGGGACGGACCTTCACGATGGACTTATCGGCGGCAAAAGTGGTTCAACCGAGCGGCGCGGCACAGGTCTTGCTCACTTTGCTCGACAACGACTTATCTCTGCAGGTGGACCGGGTCGATGGCGACACCCTCGACATCACCGTTGCCCCCACACGGCGTGGCGATGGGGAGCAAGACACCTGTGTTCCAACCCTCGACTTCTCCATGGATGGAAACTTCGCTAAGGCACCCGCATTCGATGTGGGCCCTGTGGATGTTCCGTTCGCCGTCGCCGGCTACACAGTCATGCTGTACGATGCGTTTTCGTCCGCGACCTTTGCAGCAGATGGCAGCTATTTTGCGGGCGGTCGGATGTCCGGTTCCGTCGATGCACGCGACGTTGTGATTGCCCTCGATGGTCGGGGGGTGCTGCCTTCTGATGACCCGGCCGACCTGTGTTCCCTCTTGGCGAACCACAACCTCGGATGCACACCGTGCCGCGATGGCGAGCCCCTCTGCCTCGACCTCGAGGTGGCCAACATCGAAGGGTCGCAGGTGGAGCTCGATGTAGAGGCCGTCTACGACACGGACTGCCACGAGCGTTGCGCTGCCAGCTGCGACAACAGCGAGTGTGATCTCGGTGAAGACCTCGCGGTCTGCCCATCGTAAGTCAACGAGCCCCCTTTTTGCGGCGACGCCATTTTGAACCGCGTTCGGGCATGTCCATCTGGTCGATCATCCAAGAGACAGCCTTTCGTCGTGCGCGGAGCGCTCCGATGGGCGGCCAGCGCACGCCATGGTCCCCGTCGGCCACTTCCAACAGATCCACGTTGGGCGTTACGGCAGCATACTGACGTGCATCAGCCACGGGACAGACGCGATCGTGCTCGCCGTGGACAAGCAGCATGGGCGGACTCGAATCGCACTGAAGCGCGGCAGGTGATGCGGATTCTAGCGTGACACCATCAAAGACGCCGTTCACTTCATCGGGATGCATCTGACGAAGATCGGTGGGAGCACCCACCGCAACCACGCTGCGAACCCACTCGGGCTTCATCAATGCAGCCATCATTGCAAGGTGACCGCCGGCTGAGTGCCCCCAGAGCGAGATTCGGTCTGGGTCGGTCAACTGCGAACGAAGGAAGCTCACCGCGGCGAGAACATCCTCGATTTGGGCAGGCCAAGGGTGCTCGGGGGCGAGCCGGTAGTTCATTGCCGCTACCATAAGACCCCTCCGGGAAAGCTGTGGACCGAAACTCTCAAAGTCGCGCCAGCTGCCCTCTCGCCACCCCCCACCGTGTATCAGAAGCACGGTGGGCCATCCGTCTCGTGGGCACAGGTCGTTCAATTCCCAGATGTGGACGTCTTGGCGCATGCGATCGCCGTACGCAACTGCATCCCATTGAATCAAGTCGATGCTGGCCACACGACCCTGAACACGCCGCCGCAGTGCGTTGGCCTTGGTCAATGCCGGCAGTGTTACTCCACTGGAGACGAGCGGGTTGTCTGCCACTCAGCCGTCCTTGGACACGGTCCGGCCACCGATTTCGGTCCACGCCACGATGCCTCCATCCATGCTGGTCGCGTTGAACACCCCCTTGCTGCGCAAGAAGCTTGCGGCCTTGAGCGATCGAGCCCCCAACGCGCAATACACCACGGCCTCATCGGCATCCTTGACTTCGTCCCAGCGGGTCTCAATCTGACCAAGCGGAATCAACACCGCACCCGGAATGATTCCGGCGTCGGTCTCTTGAGGTTCCCGCACATCGATTACGGTCACAGATTCGCCAGCATCGAGGCGCTCCTTCAGTTCTTGCGCACCGCATTCGATGTTGGATAGGTCCGGGGCATTCTTGGCGACGGGAGGGGCCGGACGTGGCTGGGTGGGTGGCCCAGCGGGCACATGCGGGGTTTTGTCCAGCACGGTGTTCAACACTCGGCGCGCTGCGCGTCGGAACAGGTCCATTGTAGTTCTCCTCGGTTCTTGTCATGTAACCGCCTAAGAGCGAGATTAAACGACAAACGATAGAAGGCATCTTGGGAGTTGTGGTGCAAAAGAACATGCTTCACATCAGCGATCTCTGGAATCCGGCGGGTGCGTTGACCGTTTGTCGCCTGTTGATCGCTGTTGGATTTCCGTTTTTGACCCACTCGCCGCGGGTCGCGCTGACTGCCTACTTGATCGCGATCGGAACCGACTTGGCGGACGGCTCTATTGCGCGCAAGATGGGCCAAGACAGCCATACGGGCGCCGTTTTGGATGGGTGGGTGGATAAGATCCTCCACATCAACGGCGCCTGGTCGATGGCAATTCATGGATACATGCCCGCGTGGTGGATGTGGATGTGGTTCAGTCGTGAAGTCATCCAGTGGGCCATGTTCCTGACTATTGTCGGCGACTTCACCACCGGCAGTGTCCAAGTACAAACCACGTCATGGTGGGGGCGCGCGACCGCGACAGTGCTGTTCTCGGCATTTGTTTGCACGCTCCTTGGCGCGACGGCCATCGCGTGGCCTCTGACGCTCGCGACCGGTGCGGTGGGTACAATCTCGGGCCTTCACTACCTCAAACGCCATCTTGATGACCGTAAGCGCTTCGATTAGTCACCAACGGTTAAAATAAGGCGTCTCTGTGTCCAACTCTGAGTCCAGTTCTATCCCCTCCATGGTCGCTGAAGAGCAATCAGCGCTCACGGACATCCGCACGCGACTGTTGGAAAACCCAATGAGTGGACGCGCCACCTCTGAAGTCGATGTGGCACGCGAGATCCAGCGGCTTCAATCGCAGCTGGGTACGGCTAAAGAAGAAGACAAAGCCGCCATGTTTCAACAGATTGACCACTTGGCGTCTCTGCTGGACCAAATTCGAGCCCAAGTCGCCCGCCCAGAGGTCAACCCGGACTCACCCTATTTCGCACACATGCAGCTCAAAGAGGGTTCCCGTCGGCGCGATGTGTATTTGGGACGAGCCACTCGACTCTCCCACGGAATCCGAATCGTAGACTGGCGAAACGCCCCCATATCGAGATTGTTTTATCGGTACGAAGAAGGCGAGGAGTACGCCGAAGAAGTGAACGGCACCGTGCGCGAGGGCGAGGTCACCATTCGAAGAACCGTGCACATCGAGTCGGGGACCCTGCAGCGGGTCGACGGTGCGGACGAAACGTGGGTCCGCCAAAACGAGGGGTGGTCACCCTTGTCCGAGGAAGCGCAAACCTTGGCTGGCGGACAGGGCGCTGCGCTGCGCGCAGGGCGGGGGCAATCTGCCAGTTTGGGATCGGGAGAAAAACTTCGGGCGGACAAGCACCTGCCCGATATTGCTGCTCTCATCGACCCCGAACAATTCGAGCTCATCACAGGCCCCGAGAGCGGTGTGGTTGTACTCCGTGGGGCTGCCGGTACAGGAAAGACAACCGTTGCGTTGCATCGCATTGCCTACCTCAACTATGCCCACCCCAACGATTTTCCAGCGCACAAGATTCTTGTGGTTGTGTGGGGGCGCGCCATGCGCGACTACGTCGCGCACGTGCTTCCGGCCCTTGGCGTAAACGGCGTACAGGTCAGCACATGGGAACGCTGGGCCCGTTCAATGGTGCGACGGCATTATCCCCGATTGCCTCAGTCAGTCTCGGATGACACACCCGAACCGGTCGTCCGGGTGAAGCTGCATCCCAGCATTGCCGAAGAGTTGGCTGAAATGGCCCGATCGCCCGGACAACGGACACCCGAGGCTGCGCTCGAGGATTGGGGGACTCTGCTGACCGACAAGGCACGCCTCACAACGCTGCTGGGTGATGACATCACGGAACCCCAGTTGGATAAGGTGGTCGACTGGTGCACCCGACAATGGAATGCCGTAAACGCTTGGTACGAAGGCGACCGGGAAGTTGATGCGCGACTGGACCCCGAAGATGACGCCCTATTGCTTCGCGCATGGCAACTGCGGATGGGACCCCTGCGCAGCATCAAAAAGCGACCCATTCAATACGCTCACATGGTGCTCGATGAGGTGCAGGACTTCTCCCCCGTCGAGGTCCAAGTGCTGCTGGAGGCCGCCTCCAAGCGGCGATCCGTCACCCTCGCCGGAGATACGCGCCAGCACATCACTCAGCACGCAGGTTTTTCCTCTTGGGCTGGATTTTTGGAGCGAATCGGGGTGGAATCCACCGCGCTCAACACCCTTGCTGTCAGCTATCGCTCGACCCACCCCATTACCCAGTTTGCCGTTTCCGTTCTTGAGGAAAATGAGGCGCCAGCCAGAACACTGCGCGACGGCCCACCCGTAGAACTGTTTCGATTCTCAGACCATGGTGCAACCGTGGCGTTCTTGGCACGCGCGCTTCGAAATCTCGTCGACACCGAATCCCTTGCCAACGTTGCACTTCTCACGCCCAACACCGACCTCGCTCGGCTCTATGCAGACGGCCTGCTCGCTGCGGAGGTGCCCGATGTGCGCCTCGTCGAAAACCAACAATTTGCCTTCAAGCCCGGCATCGATGTCGTACCGGCCTCCGAGATTAAAGGGCTTGAGTTTGACTATGTGATCGTCATCGAGGCATCGACTGCACACTGGCCCGACACCCCGCACCATCGTCGGTTGATGCACGTTGCCTCAACGCGAGCCGTGCATCAGTTGTGGCTGACCTCGGTGGGTACGCCGACTTCAATTCTTCCGGAGGCCGAATGAAAGATGCCATCGTCCGTGCGCTCCGTGGTGATGCCGCCGACGCCCTGGTCACGCTCGCCTTCGACCACGTTTTAGCCATGAATGCGTCGCAGTTTATCGACGCTGAATCCCTCGCTGGAACCATGGCGGCGACCCTGAAACACAGTGCAGCATCGGGGCAGGCAGACGAGTGGATTCGAGGGCGAATTGCTCACCTAAAGGCTGCCGTTCCTGCTGGAACCTTGCGCGACCACATCCCCACCGAAATCACGGACCCAATGCGCAGCACCATCACCCTACCGGTGACCCCCGATCGAGAAATGGTTGGTCGACTTTTGGAGCATGGGGCGGTGGAGAATCTCCTTCGCGACCTTCTGGTTGGCGCCCTTCAAGGCTTTGCGAAACGCCTCCGCCCCTCCGTTCCGGGTGCTGATCGTGCCGGTCACCGGCTCAAGAGCCTAAAGCGCGTGAGCGAAGGCATGTTGGGTGGATTCGGTGCGGAGTTGGAACGGCAAGCGGAACACAAAGCCCGAGAGTTTGTGGACTCGATACTGAACACCGTCGTCGCTCAAGCCGCCGACGACCTTTGCGATCCCAACAAAGCGGAGAGCTACGGTCGATTTCGCGGACACCTGTGGGACCAATTCTTGGATACACCCTTGGCCGACTGGGGGACTGAAATCGACAAGATCGACCCTGATCTACTGATTTCCACCGCCAATGCAGCCGCGCTGGCACTGGCTGCCCGACCAAGCCTGCAAGATGAACTAACATCGCTGATCGAAACCGCGGTCTCGGCATTGGGCGACCAAAGCTTGCAAGACATGCTGGAGACGGTCGATGTGTCCAACGATTGGCGAATCGAAGCAGAAAAACGAGCAGTGACCATCGTGCGTTCCATCGCGGAGACCGAAGACTTCTCGACTTGGTTGGACACTCTCCCCTTAGAATAGTCTCCGGTGTCTGATAGGCTACTACCATGACCCACGACACTGTTGTCATTGGTGGCGGGATGGCAGGAATGGCCGCCGCACTCACACTCGCTGAGCACGGGCAGCGCGTCGTCTTGCTCGAAGCCAACGCTCACCTCGGTGGCTTGGCATCCAGCTTTGAGCGCGAGGGGCGCCTTGTTCCACTCGGCTACCACCACATTCTTTCATCGGATGCACAACTGCTCAGCTTCCTCGGCCAGTTCAACTTGCTTTCGCGCGTGCATTGGAAACGAATCGAGATGGGCTTCTCTATCGACGACACCGTCCTTGGATTATCGAATCCCCGAGATTTCTTGCGGGCGCCTCTACCGTGGCGAGTCAAGGTCGGCATGGCCGCGCGCATTGCGACGGCATGGTGGCCTCAGACCAAGGACGAACCGGCCTCCGAATGGCTCCGCAGGCTCACGGGCGATGAAGCCCTCGATGCATTTTTCAATCCGCTCACTCAGATTAAGTTTGGGCTGCCCACATCGGGCCTCTCGGCGGCGTGGCTGCGCGCCCGCCTCGCCGCGGGCGAAGCCGGTTCACGCTACGGCTACATGCCGAATGAGGATTGGGTATCCGTCCTCGTTTCGGCGCTTGAGGAACGGCTCCACAGCGCGGGTGTCGAAATCCGACTCAGCAGTCCCGTGACGGAGTTGATGACCACCGCATCTCGACAACGGATCCAGAGCATTCAACTTCGGTCTGGGGAACGACTGCGAGCCCGATGTTTTGTGGCTGCGATCCCACCGCCTGTTCTCTCCACCATAGCGCCGGAGGCCCGTAGCCCTGCACTCGAGGCAATCGAGTACACAGGGGTTGTGTCGACGGTCATCGCCACTCGAACGCCGGTTCCGCTCGACCGATACTGGACCAACTTCTTGCGTCCCGCCTACAGCTTTGGCGGTATCTTTCGGCTCGACCTTCTCAACGACTCGCTCGGGCATCCCGGGGTAAAACTCCTCAACTTCTGCACCCACGTGGCGCCGCGAAACAAAGCGAACTCCATGCTGGCGTGGGAGCCGAGCGCAATCGAAGACAGATACATGAAAGATTTTGAGACTCGCTTTGGCGTGTCGATCACGCCAGAATGGGTTCACACAAGCCGAATACCCCTGTACAGCCCCGTGTTTGTTGACGGCTATACGAACCCACCCGTTCGCCATGACCGACTGCTGAACCTCTTCCTCGCTGGAAACCATCGCACCTTTCCCGTGTTGGCGACGACTGGGTCCGCCATGGGGTCCGGAGTGGAGGCCGCCTACGCCGTGCTGAACAGTGATGGCGCCAACCTTAGAGCCATCGAAGCCGCGTGAACCACTACCCAGCGACAGCGCCAAGGTTGTGGGTAATGGGCGGCCTCGTGGTCATGGTGTTGGGGTTGGTCTTTTCGGGCCCCGCCACACTTTGGGATGCAGACTTTGCAGCGATGGGGGGGCGGTGGGAGATGATGGCGCTCTCCACCGCCGTCGCAGTTTTGTTCCTTGCTGCTGCGGCGGCCCGGTGGATTGACGAAGCGAAACCCGGTACCGCGCAGGCGATCCACCGAATCACTCAGCGGTTTTCTGAACGGAAGTGGTTGGCCATCGCCCTCGGGACATGGGCGCTCGGGTGGGCACTCTTTCACGGCCTGACCGACGCGGATTGGGTCGCATCCGGAATCGACTGGCACGACTCGCATCTGGATGCGTATGCGCTATTGAGTGGTGACTCCGCCTTGTACTGTGCGTGGCGCTATCCGTTCTACCCCTACATGGCGGCCGTCGTGTCCCACTGGACAGGCGCGGATCTCACCATCAGCCTGCAGTTCGTTAGTCGCCTTGTCGCCGTCGCCACCGCGGTTCCGCTGTACGTGATCGGTCGGGCCTTGTTTGGGCGAAGCGCAGCGATCGCTGGAATCCTCATGCTGATCAGCCTTGCCACCTACCGGATGCACACGGATGCAGTGACTCCCTACCCGATGGTCATGTTTCTTGGCGCATCGGGGGCTGCGGCACTCGTCAAGGCGACCCGTGGAGGCTGGCTACCGTGGTTGATTGTCGGACTTTGCTGCGGAGGCCTCCTCGCCAACGACGGGAAGAGCCTTCTGATTTCTCTTGGATTTGTCGGGATGGGATTCGTCACCGCCGTGGTGACTCCATGGCGCCGGCCACACTCAACGTGGGGTCAGCAGGCCCGCGCCGTCCCGCTTCGCCTCATCGTCATGATGCTCCCGATTGTGGGCTCCTATCAATGGATGGGAAGTCTACCCGTCAAAGCCTTCACGCTCGAAGAGATGGCCGTCGCCTACCTTGTCCCCGGGGGCCGCGGGGCCGCACAGGCTCCCCGAAACCTGCAGACTGGGTACATGTGGGGGCATTTCGACGATGCACTGACCATTCCCCGCACGCTGATGACCTTCTATGAAGCGGGTAAAAATCCGGAACTGGCCGAGCAAAACAAGCGTCAACTCCGGACGTCTCTGCAGCGCCTGACCCTCGATTACCCCGGCTTCACTTGGCGGGTTCCCGCCTTCCTTAGCTTGGCGTTTCTTGTGCCAATCGCGCGGCGACGCGGGGAGCGCTTTCGGACTGCGGTTCAAATTGCCTCGGTCGCGGTCATTCTGGCCAGTTGCTGGCCGTCCATAAAAAGCGATTACCAAGAGCGATATGTGGTGCATGGCGCAGTCCTGCTCCCCTTGCTGATGATGGGAGGCATTGACCTGCTCGCACGGGTCATTGTGGGGAGTCGAACGCCGATGCGCAGGCTCGCTCGAGGCGCAGGATTGATGGCCATCGCCTCACTGTGGATGGCGTGGCCCGCCAACCCCGTGGGGTTCGCGCAGCTCAGCGAACGACTCGACCCGGTCGCAATGGGGGGAATGCAGGAACACGAGGTCGCCATCTGGGGCCATGCCGAGTTGGAGTCGGGCGACCTTCTCCTGGACACATCTTGGATGATGCAGGCGCTTGCACTCGCGGGAACGCATACCGTCGCGCGCGCGGCGAACGCGTACCCGCCCGGCGGCGCGCCTTGGCCCGCGGGAGCGTGGCGATTCACTCGACCGTGG
>DEBL01000120.1 GCA_002348535.1 Deltaproteobacteria bacterium UBA2957
CTCAGTCTGGCACAACGGTTCAATGGGCCGAAGGCGCTTGGGTGCAAGGGGCAGCCTACCAGTACCCACCCAAGTTGGCTTAAACGACCGGCCGGCCCCGCAACGCATGCCGAACCCTGCGCAACATCGACTCTTCCGACTCGCGCACCGGCGACCGCACACCAAACCAGTCCCCCGACGCTTTGGCTACCGCCTTGGCCATCGCAATCAGTTCAAGTCGGTACTCCTCGACCCGCGCGGCATCAAAAGACGAAGCGAGCAGCGTGAATGCATTTTCAAGGCGGTCAAGCACCTCGCCGGTGGGCAATTCCAACAATTCATCGAGGTGCACTTCGGCCTCACCCATGCCCCAATCCAGGACAAACTCGTCCATTTCATCGTCATTCAACTTCAGGGCCACAATGCGCGGCATCCACTTCTTGAAAAAGAGGTCTCGCTCTTTTGTGCTCATGGAGCGGTCGGCCATCGCCATCGCCACAAACACCAAGGCCGGCGCGGAGCCGATGAGCTCCCATTGCTGTGTGGAAAAGTCGGGGCTTGGAAGCGGTTCGGTCGTGTCAAACTCGTCTGTCATGGCCCCATGCTACACGATTAAACCACAAGGGTCAGGCAAAGTCCCTGAGCCCCCGGGTTCATCCATTGGTACACTCGGCCTACAAGAAACACCATGTCAATCCGCGACCGACTCACTGCCCGCCCCGATATCGAAAACGACGACATTCCGTGGATCATCGAACGGGCCGATGCGCTGCAAACCAAAGCCCAAGCGGACCTCGCATCCAAAGCCACCGTGGAAGAGGTCGTCGCGGTGGGACAAGAGCTCAACATCGGTGAAGACTTCATCGAAAAAGCCATTGCGGAATTGCGACGCCAACGAACCGTTGAAGCCAAACCATCGGCTCCCACGTTTCGGTGGGCTCCCGTGCTTCTGGCTGCCGCAGGACTCGCCCTCGGTATCGGGTGGTTCGCGGGCTCCGGTGACTCGCCTCCCCCAGTTCAACCGCCTGTGGGCGAACCGATACGCACCAGTTCCAAGCCCCCGACCGCGGAGTCCATCAAGCCCGACCCCCAACCCGAACAGCCGACGGGCGATCTACCGACCCAACCGGCATCCCATGTGCATCCGCCGCCCACCGCTCCGGCCAGCCCATCTTTGAGCAAATCGGTGGCAGGGGATTGGGTTTTGGTCAGCTACCACATGCTCCAAAATGACCAATTGAGTGAAGTCGCCGTTTCCGAAGGCAACCCATATGGCGCCCGCGAACGATGGCGTCTGCGCGACGATGGCACGTTCTTGCACGTCATGGGCGAACTGACCTTTTCGGGCACTTACGCGGTTTCGGTTGCTCAAGAACACCCGGTACCCACCGCCTTAACGTCGGCGGAATCGTTCGTGCTCAAAACGACCAACGTGACGGCCAATGTTCCTGGGCTGGAGCGACCCATCGAATACTATGCCGGCGATATTCGAAATGACCGTCTGGTCCTGTTTTACATGGGTAAACATTACACACCAGAGCGCCCACCGAGCCAAGCTCACGGCTTTCGAAAAAGTTGGAAAGGCGGTTGGACGTGGTGAATGGGACTCAAGAATCGTTTCGGTTCATGATGCGTTGGAGTATCGCGCTGAAGAAAAACAACTGAAAGGTCCATGAAAGCAGGGTCCACGGGAACAGCACAAACTGTTCCGTAGGATCGTTAGGATTCCAATCAATGACGATTGCGTTGTACAAAAAGCCTTTGGATTTGTCGAAGTCAATGCCCTTAATATTGAAGGGCATGCCGCTCACGTCGCTGCTGCCCTTGAGTGCATCTACGCCACCCATCCGCTGAAACATGACCCACCCGTAGGCGAAACCAAAATAGAGCGTCAGGGTGAACGACTGCCATAAGCCCATGGCCATGATCGATAGCGTGCGGCGATTTTTTCGGCCCTCGGGATCGGTTTGGCCACCCAGAAAACTGGATCGAATGAAAAAATAGACCACCGATATCAACATGAAGATGGTGACCACTCGAAGCCAGGCATAATCCGCAATCGCGGTGTACCACGGCTCGTCTCCGCCAATCAATTCGAAGACGCCAATCAACAACGCACCGGTGATCTGGGGCAACACCAAGTCGCTGAGCGAACTTCTTGGCCCAAACGCGTCCCCCGTTTTCTTTTTGTAGTGCCTCATCTCCGCGAACACCGCAAAGGAGGCGATCACACCCAAACCAAGGGCAACCACAAAGGGGGAATACACCGCCCAATGCTTATGGTGGTACCACTGGGCACAAACCGCTGAAACGATGAACGGCAAGAAAATCCAGGCCATCACGACGGGGAACTTGCACAACAGACCAATGCTTTTGAGTTGGGTGCTTTCAGCGAGTTCAACCAACATGTACCGACTCTTCATCCACTGTACGGCCAGCAGACGGTCAGGGTTGTCTCGTTCCTTAAACAATTCCAGCGCACGATCTTCGTTTTCGGCTTCGATCATGTCAGACAGCTTTTCGATGCGGGCTTGGTATTGATCGGTCCGTTCCGCAATCGAGGCCCGAATCAATTCCCGTTCGAGGCACGGCAGGGTGTCTTGAGCATGAATTGAAACGCGCTTCAACCGACCCAACAGTTCGGCCCACCTCACCAGCGTTTGCGCATTCGGCAGCGGCGAACCAAGCTCGATCAGCACGTCTTTTTCGATCACAGCGATTTCATTGACCAGATCTTCGAATGCGCCTTCCTGTTCGGCGATCTTCCGAAGGATGTCCACCTTCCACAGTGACTCATCCTGTTCGCCTTCTTTGAAATCCGACAGTTCGTAGTACCGAGGGATGGGGGTGGTGTCATCGATGAGAATCCGCTCATTCAGTTCTTTGCCGATGACACCAATTTTCAACAGGTCTTTTCGCATCCAATCGCGCGTCATGTGGGGATCGATTGACCCGGAACGCCGAAGCACATCGACCGTTTCACGCATCGGATTCTTAAACGAACCCTCACTCATCCCCGTGGCCGACTCATACGCCAAAAGAAACGACTCATAGTCTGTTTCGAGGTCCTTCAACTCCGACGCTTCAATCAGCTTGTCGTCCCATATTTCAATGACTCGGCCCAGCATGTTGGCGGCAGCCTTCATCACCTCCGTTACGCCAGAGTGCATCGAGTGTTGAACCACTTTGTCCACGAACCGTCGCGATGGAAGTGACGAAAAAATGGTGTACGAAACCTGAAAGAACAACGAATGACCACGAGCCAATTCCTGTTCAGTCTTATCGCGCTGTTTCAGCTCTTTGTTTGAAAGGGAGTGCCCTTTGGATACCTTTTTCTCTAAGCCTTCAAGTCGCGCACTTAAGCGTTTGAGTCGATGGCCATCCAAGTCAAACGCATTGTCCAAGGCCCGCGCTGTTGCCCTAGACAAGTACTTGTCCGACGTCACCCGATGAGTTGTGGTCTGCAGAAAAGGTGCCAAAAACACCGCTTGACGAAGCACACAACTCTCTTGGTGTTTCGTTCCGAAAGATTCTTTCCAGTCGTACTCGCACAATCGGTTCAACGCCTGAATCAGCGGTGCCCGAACCGTTGATTCGGTCGTGGCACTGTGCTTAAGGTTGGCGACCACCAAGCTCAGTCTTCGGTACGGCTGCCTGAACCGATATTCTGGGCTTCTTTCCCAAGGGTACGTGGTGAAATCTTCGGGCGGGTTGACCACCATGATGAACGCCATCAACCGAGCCTGCATCTCCCGCTCTTTCAACCAGAAATCCGCATCGCGTTTGGGCATATTCTCAGCCCAACCCGAAAGCAGCCTGTGAGAAGCGATTCCCGCTTCAGCCTCCGTGCCCTCGAACAAGTCGTTGACGTGCTGCACCACATCATCGGTTGCGCCAGGGAGGCCCGCTGCCCACAGCACACCAAAGGGCACCGTGGTTAGACACTGATGGAGTGCCACGCAAAACCAGTTGTACTGATTTGCGGGAGCCAACGCATGCCCAAAACCGTAGTTGAACCCCTCATCCCTTGGGAACTCATCAATGTGAGTGCGGCCAACCGCGGTACAGATCGGGCCGTCTGCAGGCTCATTCATGTTGAGCAGCAAACGGGGCACCTTCAGCCATGCTTCAGCCACGTGTTTGCCAAACGAACGACGGGCCTTCGATTCACCGGCCCCGGAAGGTCCACAGGGGTATTTCCGCACCAACTCGCACAACGCCAAAACCATTTCTTCCAACGTTAAGTTCAGCAGCGCACGTGCCATCTCGCTATCAGAACCGTCTCGAGAAAGGCCCAAAAGGTACGTTCCAAACTCATCCCAACCGCTGTCCGTCCAAGCCCTGAAATTTCCCGGATCCAACAATGCCGCTGATGTCGATGAACCACCTGCGAGCTGTTCTTCCAGTCGGTGGATGATCCGTTCTTTGGCCTCGACTGCCCTCTCGTTGCCCAAGCCTTGTTGTTTTTCCAACTCCTGTCGGGTCTTTGTCAGCTCCTGTTTCCACTGCTCTGCAACCCATGGAATCCGGTCATTCCAGTCGTCGGGCATATTGACCGCAACATGGACTTCAGTCAGAAGCTTCAGTTTCGATGAAATCTTTTGTTCGTGCCGCGCCAACAAATCCGGCGAATTGCCCCCGTGACACAGATACGACGCCAGTCCCGCAAAGCCTTTTCGCGACTGATCGCTCGACCAAAGCAGTGCGGTAAGCTTTCGAAATGCATCGTCATCACCTGTAGCCAAGGCCCCGAGCTTCCTCACCGCAGGAGCCCAAACCTCAGGAAGGCTTGAACGAATCCCCTCTGCAAGGTCATCAAGTTCGGCCTTTGTCCGCACTCCGAAATACTCCTATCTGCCGCCCCGAACAGACTACACCCCATCAATCATACGGGTCAAACCGAGTGCCTTTATGCCCTTAGAAAGCCAGAGTGAATCGCTTGGTGCGTGGGTACCCTGCATGAAAAGACCATCGCTTGCTCTTGCAAAAGAACCGATGAAGTTCCCAGTCATGCGGGAGGGTCACGAGATGGCTTCTGATACGGTGGTTGGTATGACCGAAAGGAGAGACGCTTATGAGTACAAAGGTTCCAACTCTGCTCTACCTTTGGGTTTGCTGCGAAGGGTGGCACCGACTCGGTCCGTTTGATTGGGTGGCTCTTGCCGAAGATGGGCAGTCGTTTGTCGAATCAACGGGACGGAAAGTCCTCCTGTATGACCCGGCACACCGGGGCTGGCGGGACCCCGATCGACCCGCGATGGTCTACCGAACACCCATGGTCACAAGCGAGCGCCGGCACCCTCAACCAATGTCTGGTGCGCTTCCGTTTGAATCCGAGGGTTGAAACCGAACGAATCGAACGATGTCCAATCAATTTCGAGAATCTGCAAAATAAATCTTTGGCCCGCCCGTATCACTCTCCTTGGGCTTTTTTTAAGGAGGATCGATGAAACGATTAATGGCCACTCTGGCGTCCGTTGTGCTTCCCGGTGTGGGTCATGTCTTGTACGGCAGCTTTGGCTGGGCGACCATCTTCATTGGTGCAGCCTGTCTGTTCGGGCCGGTGGCCAACATTTTGGCGACCCTTCATGTGTTGTTGTTTGTCGACTGAACCGGCCGGCCGTTCCAACATCCTTCCCTCTCGCTTTTTACCCCACCGTGTCAGGAGGACCATGTTTACCACCATCGCAACAATCACACTGACCGTTATGGCAGCCTATGTCTGCTTCATGCTGAACGAGATCAACAGGGACAACCAGTACATTCGACTGAGCATCGACGAAGTCGAGTCCGCCGTCATCAACCGCCACTGGGTGGTCTTCGACAACGAAAGACGGGCTCGGTGACGCGGGATTCCGCTACAAACCGACTTCAACTGGCTTCATCCCGTCGTTCAGCCCGTACCAGTCGAGCTGCTGCCACTCGTCGATGCCCTGCAGCAGCGGTGCCTCTTCAGCAGTGACGACGTCTTCCCACAGCACCCCCGCCCGGTTTAGCTTCTGCTCGAGTGAGACTCACTCTTGCACCTACCAGTTGTCGGTGTCACTCCGGCCGCGCTGAATCGAAGGCATCCAGTCCTTGGGCCTGTCTTCAAACCACGCGAAGAAGAGAGACTTTGACAACCAACATTATCTGGCTGACAATTTTATTCCGTGGTGATTTGCGCTGCTTGCCGCCACACTAAACAAGGAGCTAAATCGCCATGCAAAATCCGCCCATCACGCTCGACTGCAGTGTCTGGGACTCCCCAGACGAATCCGTTCCGCCACCGGGTCAAACGCTGGCCTCCCTTCGTCAGGCCTTAGGCTTCACTCGCTCAGCGCTCGCGCGAGCCACTAACGCCCGGAACATCAGCAAGTTCTGCCAACGGCTCACCAACATTGAACGTGGAAACGGTAGGCCAGACAGAGACTTATGCCACCGTATAAATAGGGCACTGGGCCTCTCGCGGGGTCAGGTCGCCTCACTCTGGGCACCGTTGGATCGGATCAATGCGGCGCACCGCAGAGCGTGTTCGATCGTCCACAACCAAGAACTTCGCTGGCTTCGAACCCACCACAACCACCTCTTCGAACACCGACACCGAATTATCGCAGCGCCAGAGTTGGCCAACGCCCGAGTGGATGTCGCGCGCGTAACACTGATGTGGGCCGGCGGTGGATGCTTCACGGTAGGTGAACTGCTGCAGGGCTGGCAAACCGGTCGATTACTGCATGAAACCCACGGCGGTCGTCTCGCCCGTATTGTCAGTGCTCACGGCTCGGCCTTGTCGGGACTGCGAGGAGTTGTCGCAGTGGATGCGACTGCGGATGAGTTGTCGAACCGGCCGTCATCGTTGGCGATTCGGAGCGCACTTCGTGACCCCCGACCCGACCCGTCACCGCTCAGCTTTGGGGATGTCTTGGCCGAGATTGGCGTGGCGGTGGCTGACCTCATTGTTCGCGGTCGGGATGGCGTTGCCATCGCCCGTTATCGCCATGGCCATCGAATGCTCTGCGATATGACTGGCAGACCCCTGTTCTCGCTGAACGCCAAACTGTGCGCACACCGACGACCCGAATCGTTCTTCGGCAACGGTCAACCATTGAGTCGCGGGCCCATGGGACCATACCGAAGCGCATGGAAGACCGATCGGTGGGTGATCGATGACCAGTGCGTGTACGCCGATGGACGGGTGCTCCGCGATGGTCTCACCGTCGGCTGGGTCGATGCGGTGCCTCCGCCCAGCTTGCTCCCAGTTCTGCTGGATGTGTTGACATGAAATGGGTTGCTTGCGGTCATAGAAGCTTGAGTGACCGGTCGATGCATCAGGCCGCGTCGAGAATAATGCACAGCAAACGGTTGTTCTCGACTACGTCTTTCGGTATGCCTTCCCAATCCCGCCGGTACGCTTCGTCGACCCACCTTGCAATTTCGGCAATCTTGAGGGTGAGGTACGGAAAGCGCGCGTTGGTTCACCCGTTCACCGATGGCCGACGTGGTGTCATAGAGAGTCTTCAGCGCTGAAACCTCGCCGATCAATGACGGCAACTCAACGCCGATCCGTCGGCAACCGCTCGCATACAACTCGTTGGAGACTATGGTGAACATGTGCGATGTCATTGGTCATCTCGAATCGAGAACAGCCTTTCTCAGAAAAGCTGGGTCCACTATTTTGGGAAGGTCACACTTCCAGCCTGCAGACAACCCCTGCAGTACCGAATGCCCACGCCTATTTCAACTTCCGGACGCCTTGTCCGTCTGACGAAGATCTCAACCATAGGCCTTTCAGCGCCGACGGATATTCAGACAGATTCCTACATTTCTGTCGAATAAGAGTTCCTAAACAACGTTCGGAACTTTGATTCACAAACCGATCGGGCCGATTTTCCAAAGATGAATCCATCCTTGATTCATGCACACCTTTTTTCGTATCATCGCCACACAACAAGAGGTCTACGCATGTCCGATTCGCAGGAGCCGAAGGAGCGCTCGAAGATCAGCAAGACCGTCTTGGCAGCCACATCGGTGTTCGGTGCCGTGGCTGCGGTCATGGGATTCTTGTCAGACTCGCTGAGTACGTTTGAGCAGATCCAGACAATTTCACCGGAGATCTCGCTCGCGCAGAGTCAAGTGGTCGGCGCGCTGGAAAAGATCGATGCGCCAGCACCGCCCACCGAATGCATCGATGAAGACGTGTCGTTGCTTGATGACTTGACGCAGATTGCCGAGCTCGTGGTGGGGGGTGGGATGGGCGCCAATCGACCCCGCGACCAAGACGCTCACAAACAGGCTCAGGCGCTCGCGGCCAAACACGTCGACTCCGCACTCGCATCGGCGCTATTGGCGCGAACTCAACTTGCCGTGGGTGAGTCACCTCAAACCATCAAAACCACCGCCGTGGTGGCTCGAAATCTTTGTCCCGCATGGTCTTATCCCGTGAACTTGGTCGGCAATGCCTGGTTCAAGGCGGGCGAGTTGGACGAGGCAGAGGCGGCGTACCGCACCTCGATAGGACTGGCGCCCGATGCGCCTGAGCCGCGATTCAACTTGGCGCTTATAGCCGTCCAACGCAACGATCTGGATGCGGCCGAGCAGGCGCTCACTGTGCTGCTCGAGCAACACCCCCACCACGGAAACGCGAATCTCGTCCGCGCCCAGGTCCGAATGGGGAAGGGCGACTCCGAAGGCGCGCTCAGCGACGCGAGCACCGCTGTGGCCAATGACCCAACGAGCCCCCGCGCCCACGCGTTGTTCGGACAGGCCGTGCAACAAATGGGCGATGAAGAAGCCGCACAGCAAGCATTCTGCAAGGCGAAGGCACTAGGTCACGCCCAAGGCGAAGCGCTGTGCCCATCGTGAACCAAGAGCCCGATAAGCACCGCGGTGGCGCATGGATCTGGCTTGTGTTGGTCGCCCTGTGGTTGCCAACGAGTTCGGTGGCCAGCGACAAGCCTGGCTTGGCGATCTTGTACTTCAACTACACCGGCAAGAGCGCCGAGTTGGGAGTGTTGAAGAAAGGCCTAGCGGCCATGCTCATCGATGGCGTGGTTCCCGTCTCGAAGCAGGTCAAGGTAGTCGAACGGGACCGTCTTGAGAGCGTCCTCAACGAACTTGACCTCGCCAGCAGCGGTAAAATTAATCCCGCTGAAGCTGCGCAGGTGGGAAAGCTCACGGGCGCTCGGTACATGGTGCTGGGCAGCTTCTTTGACCTGTTTGGAACCTTGCGAATCGACGCGAGACTTGTGCATGTCGAAACCGGCGAAATCATTGGCACGGTGGGAAAAGAGGGCCCCATGAATGACTTCTTTGCGCTTCGAAGCGCGGTGGTCGACGGGTTGAATGCAGCCATTGCCGGCGTGGACTTCAAGGCAAGAGCGATCGAGAAGTCTTCAAAAATCGCACCCAAAACCCGCAACCAGACCGCACCCGCGGTCCGGAGTGCCCCGGTCCCGACCAAACGCGTCACCACCGCCACCATTGTGACTTACTCCAAGGCCCTCGATGCAAAGGACCGGGGCGACACGAAGACGGCCCGCGAGTTGGCCCAGACCGTCGAGCGCGAGCAACCCGGTGCTGCTGACCTGCTGGGTGACCTGACGAGTTTGATGCAGTAGTGATCGCTCAATTCTTCTTGGGGTTACTTGGCCTCGTTGCCTGTGAACACGCATCGGCGCCACGCACCATCGAACCACCCGTGGGGACCACCATCGCCGAACGCGGGCCCAAATGTACTGCGGTCCGCTATGCATGGCAGGCGAAGTCACCGAACGCCACCGTGCACACGTTCGAGGCGTGCATCGACTCTGAAACACTGGACGCGGTCAATCAACGCTTCGGTTTGGCCGAAACAGATTTGCGGTTCGAATACAGCACCCGCGACGAACTGGCTCAAATGGTGGAGCAGCGAAACCGCACCATCCAAGGGAAGGGATTCGAGTTGCGCTTGTCCGAAACCGGCACCGAGGTATCGGCCCACATCGACTACCCGTCCTTGGTGGCTCAACCGGCGACCGTACCGCTTGCGGCACGCCTCCGCCTCCTGCTTCCCAGCACTGCCAGTGAACGGGAGGTCGTGGAGTTGTTCGCCGACTTTGTTCAATCCTTCGAGTTGGAAGCGCTGCCACCGGACTCATCTGCCTCCAACAACCCCAAGGTGGTCGGCGGAGTGAGACACCCGCTCCACACCTTGGCGATTGGAAGCGGCGACTGCGACTCGCTGGCCGTTCTGTTCGCATCGTTGGTTCATGCAGAGACACGCGCCGACATCGCCTTTTTCACACTCGTGATCGATGGAACGGCCCACCTTGTCCCGGCGGTGGCCATCGACCCGGCCACCAATGACGTGGTGAGCCAAATCAATGACCAAACCTTTGTCGTATTCGACATGACCTCACGCGATCCGAACCAACGAACATCGCCGAATGTGCGTGCATCGCTGACCAACCAACAGGCCATCGTGATCCCGATTCGCCAAACTCCGTGAAGGTTACCACCAGAACATCGGATTCCCCAAGCCCCCGACGATGATCAACAGTGTGCGGATTGGCTGATGCGGGTTCTCGCATGCCCACGCGTCGCGAACGAATGGAAACACTGCCACCCCGGCAAACAAACCTCAGCGCTACCCGGCCACCATCCACCTGACCAAAACGCAGCGAATGCTCCAGTAAAAATCGCAGGCCCAAACAATTTGTTCAACCAACCCACGTAAAGCAAGAGGGACACTCATCTTTCGTCGCCAAAAAAGAATGACTGCAGTTGGGGCAGATCTGATTGGCACCAGCGGGCTGGTTGGGGTTGATGCCATCGAGACTTTTAAGGGCATAGTTGCCGTTCAGAATTTCTTTGTATTCGTCGGCTTCGGCGTACTCATGAATGTGCAGACAACGGAGGGCCGGCACGGGGTGCGAAAGGTGGAGTTCATCCTTGATGAGCGCGACCTTGCCTAGAATGGAGGCTTCATCTTGGGAGTATTCCCTGGCTTGCTCGAGTGCGGCTTCAATGTTGAATTCGGGGAGGTACTTTTTGGTTCCTGCGGCCAACATCATGAGGAGTCGGATGACTGGCTTTGGGTCTTGCACGACGAGGAGTGCAGCACGGTCGCGTGAGAACTCGGCCATGCGTGACCATTTTAGGAGAGCCCATTGAACCGGAACAAGAGCCGCATTTCCGAGCCCGAAAGTCATATTGTCCAAAACTGCTGCGCCGGTGGTTCCAATGATATTGGCCATCGTTTTGTAGAGCATGTGGTCGCACTTGATGTGCCCCAACTCATGGGCCATGACCGCTAGAATTTCTTCTTCATCGAGCGCATTCACCAAGCCTGATGTCAGCGTTACGGAGTAATCATCCACACCGGCCGCGAAAGCGTTGATTTGTGATGAGTTTTGTAAAAACAGATGGGGTAACGGACCGACGTCCAGCACGTGTACCGCATGACGAAACAAGTCGTGCAGGTGGACTCCCTGTGTTGGACCGAGCCGCAAACAGTTGGCGAGCGCATTTCGATTGTAGTCGTCTTCGGACGTTACCTTAATGACCCACCGTTGAACTTTTGGGAGCAACGGCAGAGCTTTCAACTCTTTCGTATATTGAATGTCCCCGGGATGCTGAAAACTGGAGGGGTGAATATCCGTGAGGACTACCGACGATGTCCTTTGCGGATCACCCATTGTCTGCGTTGGATTGTCGTGAAAGCATCTCAAAACAGGACATTTCGATGCACACGTTGAGGGGCACCAGAATCGCTGCGAACAGGAACGTCGCGTTGCCGAAAAACTCCAAGACCGATGTAACGAGCGTAATTACGAATACCATACCAAGATTGTCTTTCACAAAACTCGCACCCCCCTTGATCGAATCAATCGCCGTCGTCCGCTTGCTCACCATTGTGCAAACTGAATACTGCATGATCATGATCATGAAGACACCAGGCACAACGCATGCCGCGAGTCCGATGGCAACCAACACGCTACAGATAAAACCAAGTATGTACGCGCCGGGATTCGTTAGCCCCTGTGTCATTGTGCCGAAACTTACAGGTTTGTTGCGCGCTTGGTCATAGCATGCATGGTACAGCCCCATTTGGAGAGGAACAAGAAGCAAGAAGGTAATGATGAAGCCAAAGCCAAGTGTCACGGTGCCAACCACCCAAGAGGCGCCTGAAACCAGTAAGGCCCAAAGACACATGAGCAAAAAGTTATGTTTCCACAACGCTTGAGCCCGTGAAAAGATTAGGCCGACAGTGGGTTTTTATACAGCTGTAAAAATTGATTCGTTGCTCATTTTTAGTGACCTCTAAATGGGGGAGAGGCGACACTACCTCACTCAAAAATCAGAGCGCAACCATCGTCTTAACAACAACGCAATGAAGCTAAAGTAGGCTCCAATGCGGAAAAAGCCCGAAGCAGGGGCACTGTAAGCAGCTCCGGCTAACGGTTGGCAGATTCGTTGAGTTCCCAAATGAGTGCAGCGCCTTCGCGCTGATGTATAGAGTCCGGTGATTTCGACTCGACCGGAATCGTTCGTGGTTGCGTTCAACTCGTCGTGAATGCCGGGTAAATCGCCATCATCGGCGCTTGCACGGCTTTGGGTGAACGCCTCCCAAGACCGAATGGCACGCGCGGTTTTGCGCTCAAAAGGTGTAGGGCGGATAGCAAACGTGGCGCTGAGGTGCCATGATGGGATTCATTCCACCACACTACTTGATGCGAGGGTAAATCAGCAATGCCCGCTTTTGTTCTGATGTTCGTTTGGATGACTCAGGCTGCCATGGCGGCGCCGTCGGTCGCCGTCTCCTATTTTGACAACACTGCCGCGGATGCTGCGGTGGCTCCGCTCCAGAAAGGTCTGGCGGACATGCTGATCACCGACCTCAGTGCATCCGATGCGATCACGGTGGTCGAACGCTCGCGCCTTCAGGACATTCTGCAAGAAATCGAGCTGCAGAAGAATCCTTTCTTTGACCCGGAATCCGCCACCGATCTGGGTCGGGGGCTGGGGGCAGACTTCTTGGTCACCGGCAGCTACCTCGTGATGAATGACACGATTCGGATCGATGCACGCGTGGTCGATGTGGAGTCATCTGAGGTCGTTCTTGCCGTCCAAGCAGCTGGCGAGACGAGCGGCTGGGCGCGCGTGCAAGTCGAGCTTGCATCGAAGCTGTTGAGTGGACTCGGAAGCGAGTTCTCGATCATCGACAAGAAGAACATCACGAACACCTCTACGCAGAGCTTCACGGCCTTCACGGCGTACTCCACCGCGGTGAATTTCCTGGACGAAGGCAAAGAGTCAGAAGCGAAAGCAGCCCTCGAAGCTGCCCTCGCAGCGGATCCCAAATTTGAGCGGGCCCGTGCATCGCTGCAAGAGGTGAGCGCCCGCGTCCAGCAAGCTCGGACCGCAATTGAGCAGGATGCATCCGACTGGACCACACGGGCCCAAGCGTTGATCGCTCGGCACGCGGGTGGAGACAGTCGCGCGTGCGCTGAGTTCATGGGCGTTGTCGGGGAAGAAAGCATGTTGATCACTTCCTGGAAAACCAGCCCGTTGCCGTTTCAAGGAGGCATGTCTCAAGGCGAATCCCGGCCTCCGACGGTTGCCGGTGCACCGAAAACCGCCACAGAGGCGGGCCAGCGGGTGAACCGGCTGCTCAAGATGGCCGAAGCCAGCCGTTCGCAGGAGCTCGCGACCATCTCGATTCAAAATGGCGGAGGAAGGGTGGCCTGCCATCCGGAAGCAGTGCTGATTTCAACTGCACTGCTGCTCACGATAAACTCGGTTCGCGTGAGCGTGGAACGGCTCTCCGGAAACGAACTACCGGAAATCATGAACCTGCGCCCCCTCGATGAAGCAGGGAGTCCGCTTTCCGATGTGGCGCTCCTCGAGTGGTTCCTTTCTCAGGCCAACAGGCTCCTTGAACTGACCCCGAAAGCGGCGACCCAGATGTACGGCGACCTCATCGACAAAGTTGTTGAGGTGTTGAGGGTGCAGCGCATGTCGGGGGCCGACCGCATCAAAGCACAGGACCGAAAACAAACAGAGCAGTTCATCAAGAGCATGAACGACGGCAGGGTCACATTCAGGCTCAGCCTCCTACCGAATGTGGACGGCGCTGTGTTGTCGTATGGCTACGACCCCCATGAGCCGATGGCTGCAGCTGCGCTGAGAGCCTACCACCAACGGAAGGAGCCGGCCGTCAAAGGGGGCTACTCCGGCTTGATCGAGCGCATCCAGTACAGCTGCGGTGGCCAGTGGTGTGAATGGCCCAGCCTTGGAAAAGGAATGACTGAAATCGACACCGGAATCATCGTCCCCTCCGATGTCGTGAATCTCCTTGGCATCGAGCACCTGTGGCCAACGGGTGTTGACGCAACATCTCCCGTGACTGTTGCGGTCCACCTGACGGACGGCAGGGCCGTGGAGGCAATCATTCCTCCTCCCCTCACCCCGACCGAGAAACGCAAGTTTCTGCACAAGACATTTGGACTGCAAATTGGCAATGCATACATCAGCGAAGCCCGTGATCGTTACATCGACGAAACCCTTGCGAAAATGCTGAAAGCTGCCACAGAGGCGCAGAAGGCTGACAAGCTTCAAGGCTGGGCCCGAGAAAGAGCGCTGCTGGAGTCAAACAGCCTCGCAAACTTTTACAAATGCGATCCTTCTGTCTTCGAGGACTATCGCAAACTGGTGACGGCGCGAGTGGTTGTGCACCCGTCCAAATCACGGGTGGCGTTGCCCAAAGAACCCAACAGGCCAGCGGCTCCCCCGGTTCCGTGGGCCCTGTGGAGAAACGGAACACTTGACGATGGCGACGGGCTTCGTTCGTTTCGGTGGGTCACCAGCAGCAACGGTCGCGAAGGTGTGCCGCTCAAAATCGATGACGTGACCGGTTGGTCAGCCGACGAACTCGCCTATGTGCTCGACAGCTTTCACGGAGGCAAGGGCGATTTGAAGATGCGGGGCCACGTCCTGCGCCTCGAAGCGGGTGAGTCGATTCAATTGCAGGCAAAGACCAAAGGAGGCATGCCCGAAGTCGTGATTTTGCACTCCGCGTTCTTGCGTAAGCTTGTCACCACGACCCTCGCGAGCGAGGAATGCAGCAGCGGTTTTTCGGTGATCTGGCAGGAGTCTGACGGCTCGTACAAGCGAGAGTGCCTCTCGGACCAATCGTTTCCGGCCCACAGCAAGCGATTGGCTGAAGTCGTGAACGCAGACGATGGCGCGGGAACGACCACATTTCAGTTGAACTCCCCGCTCGAGGAATACAGCAGCTTCTACTTCATTTTTGTCGGCACTCTGGGAGACAGCCGTTCGGCGGACTACCAAATCAACATTCGTGCGCGTCCCCTTGAGTTTGCGACCATCAAGCCCTCGAGGTCGGGAGCAAAGCAGCCCGCCCCATTCATGATGTCGACGACCGAAGTCACGAACTGGCAGTACTTTGATGTCATGGGCGACCTCGAGAATGGAGTCTGTGAGGGGTACGGAATGTCATCGAACAA
>DEBL01000255.1 GCA_002348535.1 Deltaproteobacteria bacterium UBA2957
GACTGGTAGGCGGTCGAACGGGTGTAGTCGTCGCAGGAGCGCCATCGCATCGGTAAGATCATCAGCTGGGCTGCCATCCCTCCGTCCGAGGCCAATTAGGCAGGGTGATCCGTCGGACTGAATGATCACCGTTTCTTCAGACACTGAACCGTGAACGCGGCCGAGCGAGTGCAGCCGGGCAAGGGCATCGACGACGCGGCACACCAGCCAAATGGATGTGGCTGCATTGAGCGGTTGGGCAAGATCGGCGAGCAGCCAGAGACCTGGCCGATTCTCGACCCACACCGGATCGCCGTTTGTTGTGGCCCGAAAGAGTGGGTCGGCGAGGCCGAGGTGATCGCAGGGAGCCGGGTAGCGCGGCGTGCCCTGCCAGACCGTCACGGTTTGGTCTTCGGGTGTGCGCGCCTCGATCGCCATGCTCCCGTCAGAGAGTTCTCGCGTCCGCAGCACTGTGAGCGTGGTTTCAGCCATGGGTGTCGGTAATCTGACAGGTGTCAAATGGTTGGTCAATCAATGAAGATGATGGTTCAAGGTTCAATACAGCAATTGTAGACCCGTGCAATGGTAGGCTCACAATCTTCATGCTCGGCACAAAATCTGCAAGTGTTGCGTCCTGATCATCAAGGGAGAAGTATGGCCAGCCTATTGTTTTATCGAGGGGAAGAAAAGCTGATTGAATACCGGCTTCAGTCGACGCGAACCAGCATCGGGCGTGCCGACACCTGCGATGTCGCGCTACCGGGCGAATCGATCAGTCGAACGCATTGTTTTGTGGTCCAGCGAGAGGGTGCGTTCGAAGTCATCGATCGTTCCCGACATGGCATCTCCGTCGGCGGTCAACCGGTCAAAAGGGTCGCCTTAACAGACGGTGATGAGATCGGATTGGGCGGCTACCGCGTTGTGTTTCGCGCGGAGCGCAACGGCGTGCCTCCGACGGCGGAGTCTGTTCCGGATCGTGCGTTTGAGGTTGTGGTCGATGCGGGCGTTGACGCGGTTGTCGTCGAGCGTGTCAGCCTCACCGTTTGTTCCGGCCCCGATGAAGGATCGCGAAAAGTATTGAAAAAAAGCCGGGTCAGCGTGGGGCGTCGAACGTGCGATCTGCGGTTCAAGGATGCCTCGATCATCGAGGAACACTGTTTCGTTCGCGTGGCGCGGGGGCGGGTCATGATTGAGCCCGGGCGTGGAGCGGCATTCATCGACGGACATCGAGTTCGCACCATAACGCCGCTGTATGCCGATGAAGTCCTCACACTGGGGAACTGCGAAATTCGCGTCGAGCGGGCGCAGGACGAAGAGATTCCGTTTGCAAAGACGTTCGGGAGTATGGTGGGTGAGAGCAAGCAAATAATTGCCGCCTTTGGGGTGCTGCGCAGGGTAGCAGCGCATCACTTTGCGGTGTTGATTACCGGAGAGTCTGGTACGGGAAAAGAGCTGGCCGCGCGGGGTGTGCACGAGCACGGAATGCGGTCAGGTCGGCCCTTTGTGGCCATTAACTGCGGCGCCATCGCTGCGTCGTTGTTTGAGTCTGAGCTGTTTGGGCACGAGAAGGGTGCGTTCACCGACGCCAGTGTGCGGAAGGAAGGGGCGTTTCACGCAGCAGACGGCGGCACATTGTTCCTCGATGAGGTGGGTGAACTTCCAGAGAATGCGCAAGCCAAGCTTCTCCGTGTCCTCGAGAGCGGCGAGGTGCGGCGCGTCGGTTCGTCGACCGTCGAATACCCCGACGTCCGGGTGATCGCGGCGACCAACCGCGATCTCTCGGAAGCGGTCAGGGCGGGACAGTTTCGGGAAGACCTCTTTTTTCGGCTCAATGTGCTGAGCGTAGACCTGCCTCCGCTTCGGGATCGACTCGACGATCTCCCCTTGCTTTGCGGCATTGTTTGCAAGGCGCTTCACCCGGAAGCGCATGTGACGGACGATGCGCTGAGCGCCCTTGCCGCTCATGCGTGGCCCGGCAATGTTCGAGAACTCCGAAACGTATTGACGCGAGCCTACGTGATGGGCGGTCGTCGAATTGATCGCAGGTCGCTTGAATTCCACCGCCTCGGCCCGACCCGATCGGGCGACGCACTGTTGGTGGCAGGGACGCTTCGGGATGCAGAGCATGCCTACATTTCGAGAATTCTTGAAAAGCACAACGGAAACCGGTCGGCGACCGCGCGGGAACTCGGTCTCGCCCGCAGCACGCTGCACTACAAGATGAACAAGCTTGGGATTCGATGAGCGCGAGTGCTGTGCCCATCGAATGGTAGCCGGCTAGTAGTCCGCATCGAAGAACCCACCAATCCCGAATCGGACTGATGGAGTCAGCTCACCAAATCGATTGGTTTCAAAGTGAAGGCCCACATTCACGCCAATGACCCGATATGCAGAGAGGTAGATGATTGCCCGCCTGTACGGCACTGCAATGGCCTCGACTTCGGTTGAGAGTAGCATTCCGTCCAAATCCTCGGTGGAGGTGTTCACCACTCCAGTTCGTCGACCAAATTCAAGCGATTCTGTCAGGCTAATCTGAACCCCGTCAGGATCAGAACTTAGCAACTGAGTCGCCCTCGGACCGATGGTCCAAGCCGACAAACCGCCGATTCTTCCCGCGGATACTGCGACTCCAAATGACCGGCCCAGTGTTCCGGTAACATCGAACCCGCTCATTCCGCCCAAGTGGCCATTGAACGCAACAGTTGCGACGGGAAGGAGGGGCTTATCCGGCTTGGGTGTGTACACAGGCTTTGGTTTCGGCGTTGCCTTTGCAACCGGTGTGTTGTTTGTGATTCGTCGGTTTTCGGAACAAATGGTTGCGCCGTCTTGGTCGATGATCTGCAATGAAATTTCAGAACTGCGTGCTGGCATGGTTGCGTTTCCGACTGACAGGGCGCCGCTCTCGGTTTCGGTTGTGGAGGTGTGGCGAACGCCCATTCCGCTCACGAGCAATTGGCTGCCTACGGGGACCTCGCTAAACGAAATGCCCACTGGGAACCGTTCCCCTGTGCGTGCAGATCTTGGGGCATTCAAGCTGCATGTGGGGTTCAGGGCGCGTTCCCAGAAGATGGGAAGTTCGATGTAATGCCGGACAAGATAGGAACTGGGGTCTTGTTTTTTGGGTTCTTTGACCTCAACTTCGATTTCTTGAAGCTTCACCATCAAGGGGCCCGGATCATCAATCTCAAAACGGAAGCCGTCGACGGAACCCACAGCAATTCGTCCCTCAGACGGAGGGGTCGAGGTACGATTGACCTCGACGTGCAGGTGCTTGGCCAAGTGGTTCTTCAGGGCTGATGAATCGAAGGTATAGGTCGGTTTCGATCGGGTCGAGGTGGAGGGCGCGGAACTCTTGGTGCCGAATTGGGTGTCGATGGCCACGAAGACTCGGGCATCGGTAACGTCCTTCCATCCGTACGCCTCTGCGATCGGGCTGAGCTTCGCGAGCAACTGAGTCTTGTTTGGGAAGACGAGATCGAGGTCATCGTGCATCGGTGCAACGTACCGTCCGTTCACTGCCCGAAATGCAACACGGCCCGGCTTGTGGCTTGCTGACGCGGCGCCAGTGGGAGCGAAAATGGTCTGTTCGGCGAAGCTGTATCCCGGTTTGCGGAGCGCCAGCGAGGCGCTGACTTCGACCTTGTCTTCAGGCTCGATGCGAGAACTCTTCGTCGGTTCGGAATGCCCGTAGTCGTCCCGATCAATCCGAACATTGACCAGCGTGGCTTGGGTGGCGTCGCTGAGCGATAGTGTGAGGGCGTACTTCAGTGGAGCTGCGGAGAACTCGTGGGTGTCGTAGCCATCGATATAGACAGTGCCGGTCCGACCTGCGCACTCGGAGGATGCGTAGAGCCCAAACGACAACGTTTGGCTCGCGCCGGGATCGAGTTCTTTGAGTTCGTACTCTTTGCCGATGAATGGCGATGTGGGGAATAGGCATTCGCTGAGTCCACGCGGATACAACGATGTGGACATCAGTCGGCGGTTTGAGGTGTTTTTAAACCGCAGATTCAGAACGGCCGTTTCGCCCGGGTCGAGGATTCCATTGCCGGACCCGATGGTACCCCTGTCTTGGGTGACCGATGACGCTGACAACTCCATTGCCAACGGGCTTTGCGAATCGACTGTAGCGGACGCCGATAATGGACGGCGGCCCCATTGGCTTGGAGGCTTGGGTGCGGCTTGGAATGCGGCGTAGGCAATTGCTTTTTCTGAGAGATCGCCGCTGAGGATCTCCAGCGCAATATCGAGTGCTCTCTTTTTGTCAGCCTTGGATGCAAACGACGCATTCGGCAACGAGTTTGCGATCTCACCGAGGATGTACTGCCGTACCAAGGGGTTCGAACTGCGCA
>DEBL01000335.1:0-2811 GCA_002348535.1 Deltaproteobacteria bacterium UBA2957
ATGGGCGTTGTCGAACTTATCGAGCGTGACGTCCCGCAGGCCGCGTTTGCCGTTGAACGGACCCGTTCCGATCGGACGCGCGGAAAACTGCAGGTCGGGGGAAATCGCCGTCGAGTTGAACTCCGATGCCGGGAGCACGGCAAACATCAAGCGCTCTCTCGGATTGGGAAGGACTCGGTTGAACCGGATGAGCGCCACCTGAGGTCCCTTGGTGTCACACCCTGTGATGAAGTCGCGGTAGTGGGCCGCCACCGGACTCGGTGTACGGGAGTCCAGCATCGCCTTCACGGTGAAGCACAGATCCTTGGAGGTCAAGGACTGCCCGTTATGCCACCGAATCCCGGTGTTGAGTGTGATCTCCACCGCGCGGCCGGCCTCGGCAACTTGGTACTTCTGGACCAGTCGACTGCGAAGCTCATTGGTGACCGCATCATGGAACCATAGACGGTCAAAAATCAGTTCCTGCGCCCGGTGATCCGCCATGGTCTTGGCGAACAGCGGGTTCAGCGACATCGGGATGCTTTCTTCGAAGTAAGCGAGGGTCGCGCCGGTGCCGATGGTTGCCAGTGCCAAGCCGGTGAAGGCTCGAATCGCGTGTTTGAGGGCCATGTGTTCTCCTCGTCTCTGCCTAATGTACAGGGTTTGCGGGTCCAGCATTCCGGCTGCGTCGAAGGTGAAGCGCCTCGAGGGCTGGCTTCGCGGCCGACAAAGCCGGGTAGCTGGAACGGAATTGATGCAAGATTTCCTCGGCGCGTAGGGGGTTGCGGTTGCCCGCGTCCCATGCCGCTACGGCGACGGCAAACACCGGGTCGATGCCGGTTGCTTCCATGCGCTCAAGTGCGTTCAGGCGCAGTATGCCGGCGTCTCGGTACTGGTCGTTGGCATCCGCCGCAATCATGCCCGCCTGCAGAACCGCAATCCGAGCGCGCTGCGTGAAGGGCCGATGGAATCCCATGACTCCGCCCCCTACATCCGCCATGAGTGCACCGAGTTGCTTTGAGAGGGCAAATCCTGCGTCTTGAACGCGCTGCGGGTCAACCTTCCCATCGACCACTGCGTCTTTCAACGACGCCGCAAGCACACTGCGGTCCGCCCAAGAACGGATGCTCGCTACGCCACCTGACTTGGCTTCCGCGATGAATGCAGCATCTGCGGCACTCAACGTACTGCCCGCAAACAACCACGCATCGTCGACCGTTAGCACTGGATGGGTCTCCTCAGCCACAGGACGGGTCGCATATCGACGGCCAAACTGCCTCAACACCCCTTGATCCGTCTCGGGGGCAGCCTGAGCCGCCGCCGCCTTATGCCACGCCGCTCGTGCGAGCAGGGCAGTGGGGTCATTCACCCCAAGTCGATTCGCTTTCTCCGTTTGTTCGGCGAGTTCAAAGTGCGGCAGCGGCGCCACAGGGGGCTCAGTACCGGGGCTGATCGGCCCAAGAGGACCGCTGATGCCCACGAAATCATTCACGGTGGCGTTGTCAAGATCGACGGACTGCCACGCCGTAGCGCGCCGCACCAAGTCGTCTACACCATCAACCGTTTTCAACAGATCGATGCCCTTGGTTTTGTGGCCTCGGATCAGTTCCGACACGCCAATGAAATAGGCCATGTGCGCCGGGTCCGAGGGCTGAGCATCCGTGAGGTAGGCTTCGACCGTTGCATTGGCGGTCAGCAGGGCCGCTGCTTCGTAGAGGTCCGCCAAGCGTTGGTGGACCCGAGCCAAGCCGCGTGCATCACCGCCGGCCCCAAAGGCCTCGCGCGCTTGTCCAAGTTCGTGCTCGAACACCTGGCGCCACCCTTCGTGACCTTCGAATCGGCTGCGCTGGTCATCGTGGGCCATGCGAGCCGGCCAGCTGTCCGCAGCCAATGCGCCATCCACAGCGGCCACCACAACGGCTTCCGCCGAAGGCGTCGATGTCTGATCGTCACCGCAGCCACTCCACAGAAGTGCGCTCATCATGATGGTACCGACAACTCTCACAGCGGGCAGAACTCCGTCGTTCCAGACGCCGACACGCAGGCCTCAAGCGGCTTCTTCGTGTCGCGGCCGCTGGCCTTTGCATAGTCTAGCCACGCCCGCGATGCCTGCTTGGCCATCGACCGGTAGGTCGTAGCTTTCGCCTCGTTCTTTTCGTTGCGGTCCTTGACGAAGCGCTTCTCGGCGCGTTGCCACAGACGACTCGCGGCAAGCGACTTCAGCTGGTGCAGCGAGTACACGTTTTTGGTGTGTGCAGCGCCCGACCACGCGCTTTTGTTTTCAAGCGCAAAGTCGGCCCATCGAATGACCTGTGTTGCTTTGCTCACGCCTCGTTTGTGAAGTGATATCGAGTACGCCAAGCACATGTTCGGATCCGAACGGTCAATCTGCTCCAAGTGCCGTTTCATCAGCCTGTCCCAGTCCGCCTTGTCTCCCCTCGCCTTGGCATCGGAGATGAGCACTCGGCTAATTTTATCCTTGTCTGTCAGCTTGCTCGCGCCGGCCAATCGTCCATCGAGGCATTTGCGGTTGTCAACGCCGAGGTTGCCAAGAATCGCCTTGGTCTCAAGGCCCCGAAGGTCATCGCAGTTGACCGGTTCCGCCATGGGTGGTGGCTCGGGGGGTAGTTCGGCGGAAGCTTGCGCATCCTCCGTCACAGGCTCGGGCTCTGGAGGCGCCGGCTCGGGCACAGGGTCGGGGGTGACGGCTACTGGCGGAACCGGATCCGGCGGCGCAGCGTTCTCTCGTGCTTGGCGAAGGTCATCCATGGACGGCGGCGTGTACCGAGGCGGCTCCGAGGGCTCTTCGTACGCCGGTGGTGTGTCACGTCC
>DEBL01000335.1:3211-11705 GCA_002348535.1 Deltaproteobacteria bacterium UBA2957
GCATCTTCAGGTTCGGGCTCTTGATCGGCAATTCCATCGAACCCGTCAGCGGGAATTTCAGGTATCGCATCGCGAGAACGAACCGGTTCGGTCGCCTCTGTGCCACCACCGGACTTACGCTCACGCGCGCCCAAGTCGCCGTCGTAGTCACTCAGTCCCGCAAACGGACTCGCAGCCGGCAACGCGTCAAAATCCCAAAAACTGAACCGCATATTGGACGGCATGGGGTTGCCTGCACTATCCGTCACGAGGTCAGGACTCACCGTCTGGCCATCCACCTCGCATGTTGTCCACCCGTCTGTGCACGGGAACAACGGAAAAGACGCCTTGTAGTCTTTCCAACTCCCGGCCAATGCCAGACTTGAAGTAGCGACCACCAGTGCTGCGATATGCATTGTTTTCATCGTAATCTCCGCGCCTTAGTTGGCAGCACCGCCCCCAAGTTCAGACTTCTTCTTGTCGTGTCCGAACTGGATGATTGGCTCATCAAACTCATCAGCCTTCAGATTCAACTGGTCCAGAGCGACCGAAAACTGGTTTCGGCGTTTTTTGATGTCGTACGAAATGACCTTCGTCAGGTACCCTGGCGCCGAAACCTCGAGTTGAATGGTCATGTTGGGCTGAAAAATCAACTCACTGCCGTCCTCCATGTAGAGAACTGAGCCTTCCCAGTGACCGGTGGCAGCATTCACGCGCTTGCGGTCTGCCTCATCGGGGTGGCGCACAACTGCCGTGGGGATCGGTTCACCGGCTTGGTCGAGAACAAACACCTTGAGCGGAACCCCATCCGTCGCCACCTTCGGCCCGCAGCCCATCAGCATCGCAAGCAGCATTGTACGGTTCATCATTTACTCTCCCACAAAGTTGGACAACGGTCCCTCGGTCGTTGACCGGGCCGCCATCTGGCGTGCACCGGCCGCGTAGAGGGCGCGGGCGGCACCCGCCGAACGATACGGTCCCGCCAAGTCTTTGGCGGCCTGAGGATCCTTCCGCGCGACGAGCGCCGCGGCAGTGACTCGGGCATCGGCCAACCCATCGGCTGGAGCCGTCTTCTCGAGTCGGTCTAGCCCCCGCTGGCAGCGACCCGCATTCCCATCGGCACAATCAGCCAACGCGCTCGATGCATCTCGACGCCATCCATCGCCCGCATCTGCCGATACAAGCTTCAGCAAGGTGCGCGCCGTTTTGGTTTCGCGCACCGAAATCGCACGCGATGCCCACACCAGAAGTTGGTCGTCCCGGTCGCCCTCGTCCGCCGGATAATCGCCCAACACAGGCGCCACCGACTTCACAGCCACCTTGCGCAGCCCAAGGGCCCACAGCGCCTGCGCTTCGCTCAGACCCGCCAACACAGGGTTGTCGCTCCGCAGCAGATTTAGGTAGTCACCCGCTATCTGGGCCGCACCGCCACCGACCCGCGTAAACAAGGCTTCGGCCTCTTCCCGCTCCCCATCGGCCAGCGCAGCTTCACCAGCCATCAGGAGCCCCGCGTCCAACCCGCTGGCCTCTCCGTGCTCTCGCATGGCGTCCCAGTCTTTGGCGCGCTGAGCCACAATCGCACGACGCATTCGCACTTCGCCCGCCCGCTCACCGGCGTTCTCCTGCACTCGTTGCAGGTGGCTATCCGCCGCATCCGTGTCGCCTCGCATCAGCGCAGCCAAGGCCGCACCCGTCGCTGCGTCCACGGAATCCGGGTTTTCCTTGGCCGCGACGTCGAAGGCGTCTGCGGCGGCGACCACATCGCCAGAACGCATCTGTTTCTTGGCCGCTTCAGTGGCCTCCTTGCCTGCATCACCACCAAACAAGCTGCACCCCTGAAGAGCAAAGGCAACCAGCAGTGTTGTCGTCATCAGAAATCCTCCTCGCGCGGGGTCGAGAAACCCAAGCGGATCCACCGGGCCCACAATAGCGGAAAGCCTGATAATCTGGAACCCATCAACCCCTGAACGAAGCGGATCGGATGGGCACCGCCTCAATGACGGGCCGTGCTACACTCGCGCCCAACCCCTCATGATGCGAACCCGCATCGCCGCCGTGCCACGTTAATGGCTCGTGCCAACGACCCCCTGAGAACGATCCGCCAATGCCCAGCACCACCTCCGGAAACCGCGAAATCACACTGCTACAGGAGCGCAGTGCTGGCACATTCGCTCAGGTTTACTTGGCGCATTCCACAGATGGGGGCGGGCTGAATCGCTTTGTCGCTGTAAAAGTACTGAAGGAGCGTTGGACCAAGACTGCGGACATCATCGACCGCACTCGGGATGAAGCCCAACTTCTCGCCAGCCTGCAGCATCAGAATATTGTGCGGGTGGACGCGATCACGGAAATTGAAGGTCGAACGGCCATCATCATGGAATTTGTGCATGGAGTCGACCTCGCTCAAATGCTTCGGGCACTCCGGGAACGAAACCTGAGCGTGCCTCCTCGAGCCCTCTTTGAAATCGCAGAAGGCATCGCGAGCGCACTCGCCGCTGCTTGGTTCAAGGTCCCCATCGGACGGTCTGAGCCGCTGCGTGTGGTCCATCGTGATGTCAAACCGTCGAACGTCATGATCAGTGTCGAAGGTGAACTTCGTGTTCTCGACTTCGGCACCGCACGGTTCGATGATGCAGGACGCCAAGCCAGCACCCAAGCCTTTCGCTTCGGAAGCATGAAGTACATGTCTCCGGAACGCCGTGCCGGTTCGCGCGGCGACCACCCAGCCGATGTGTACGGGCTCGGACTCGTTTTGATTGAGTTGTTTGGTCGGCAAATTCATGAGCCGCTTCCCACCGATGACACGCTTCATGATGACGCCATCGAAAAACTGATCGACGGCATCCCAGATTTTGGACTGCCCAACGCGGGGTGGGACAACAGCCTCCGAGAGACCCTCACCCGCCTTTGCGCAGCCGAACCAGCCGAGCGGCTCGACGCTCGCCAAACTGTAAAGCTGATGCGGGCGTTCAAGGAGCAGGCGAGTGGAAGCGGACTTCAAGCCTTTGCAGAAGACACCGTCGCCCCCCTCACCCACGCCATCAATGCCATTCCAACGATGCCGGAACTGCAACCACCGCAAACGGCAGGTCGCTTTGTTCTCGATTCCGAAGGCCGAACCGCAGTGTTGCAGCGACTGCCCAGCGATGCACGCGGACTCGAGGACCTGCCAACCGAGGTGGGAAGCTCGTCCGGGATTTCAGATGAGATGCCCACCTTGCTCGCGCACGGACGATTGTTGGCTGACGACTCAACCCAAACCGGTCCGATCACAGCAGACGGCACCCCCACTCAGCTGGGTGATGACCTCGCCGTCGGAGGCGGACTCAACCAGAGGCCGCTCGGTCCCGAAGATGACTCGTCGCATTGGATGCCGCGATCAACCAAGCGCACAGAGTCAACAGGACCCGTTGCATCACCGAGCATGGCGCGGCGTTTACCGCCTGTGCGTCCGCCGGAATCAAAACGTCGTGCAGTGCTCATCGGGTGTGGCGTGATGGTTGTTCTGATTGCGGCGCTGGCCGCTGGCGGTTGGCTCACGTATGCAATGTTCGGACCTCTCGACGACGCCCAACAGCAGGCCCGACGCGGATCCGCATCATCGGCGACCGACGCGGACCTGCAGCCACGGATTTCGGTCGAGCTGCATGCCGGTGATCCCACCGTGCAGTGGATCCGCCTCGAAGACAAACAAGGCAACCGCCTGATCAACGCTCGACCCGACGGTGACGCGCTCATTCCGCCGGGGGCTCACAAGATCTCGGTGAAGGTCACCGCTCGTACCAAGCTGACCGGCGATATTTTCATCGACAAAGCCATCTCTCTAACCTGCAAACCCGCTACGATGGGACGGGTGCGCTGCACGGATGCGAACGGGAAGGAGACCCTCCTTCTGCAGCCAACGAACTGAACTGGAGTTCCACAATGACCCTTGTCACCCTTCTCACTCTCACCGCTGCGAACGCAGCGACCCTGACCGTCTCAAGCGATGGATCGGGCGACTACTCGAGTGTCCAGGCTGCAGTTGATGCTGCAACCACTGGTGACACCATTCAGATTGGTCCCGGAACGTTTACTGAGGCCATCGCGGTCTCGGCGAAAACGCTGAACCTGCAAGGTTCTGGAATCGGTTCGACGATCCTCGATGGCGACGGTGCGGAGACGGTCCTCAAGGTACAGGGCGCGGGCCTAAACCTTGCTCAACTGACGATTCAGGGAGGCGCCCAAGGGCTCGACCTCAGCGGCGTAGTGGGCTCGGTCGACACCGTCGAGATTGCCAACAACAGCGGCGACTCGGCGGGTGCGGGAGTTGCTGTCCGGAACGATTCGGATGTCAATCTGTTGACCGTGTATATCGAGTCGAACAGCGGTACCGATGGCGGGGGCTTTCACCTCGACGCAACGAGCCGTGCCACCGTAACGGACGGATGGATCGCAACCAACTCCGCCTCCGGTTCGGGCGGTGGAATCTATTCCGAAGGCAACCTGACCCTGCAAAGCACCTCCCTGCGTGAAAACGAAGCCGCAGTGCACGGCGGCGGAGCCTTTGCCACTGGCATCTCACCCGACATTGTCGGCGGATCCTTTTGGGGCAATATTGCGGGCTCCAACGGCGGCGGAATCGCGGTCGTAAGCGCCGATGTCGGGGCCGTCTCGCCGCGCATCAAGCAAAGCGAGTTTTGGCTGAACGAAGCGGGGACGGATGGCGGTGGAATGTACCTCGACGGGTCGAGTCAGTTTTACCTGCGCGAGATATTGGCCATTCTCAACCAAGCCGGGAACGACGGTGGCGCCCTTTGGACATCGGGCGGTCGGCCATCCATTACGTTCTTACGGGCATGGCACAATCAAGCCCTAAACGACGGTGGCGGCGCCTACCTCGCGTCGAGCAACGGCGGATATACGCGCCGGTCAAGCTTCGGTGGGAACCACGCCGGAAACCGAGGCGGTGGCGCCGTGCATGCTGCAGCGAACAACAACCACTTCGTCTACAACAATCGATACATCGAAAACTCTGCTGACGGAAGTGCGGGGGGTCTCTTGATCGATGGGGACACTGGACGCAAGATGCAGGTCCTCAACATCGACGCCGTGGGGAACACAGGCAGTGGGGTCACCGTTATCAACTCTTCGTCATCGAAGGTGATCAACTCCATCATCGCGTTCAACGATGGCGATGGCATCACACTGGATGAAGTCTCGTTGGCGGGAATCAACTTGCGATACAACGATGTTTTCGACAATACCGTTGCCTACGGTGGTGCGATGGCCGACGCAGCGGCGCCAGAACTCGACATTAGTGCAGACCCGCTGTTCAATCGATTCGCTGCGGATGGCGATCCAATTTCGGACTTCCTGTATCCTACCGCCGATTCTCCCTGCCGAAATACCGGAAATCCAGTCATCAGCAATCGCGACGGGAGCCGGTCGAACATCGGAAGCTACGGTGGGCCAGACTCCGAAGGGGGAGATGAGGATGGCGACGGGGTCGGGCCGATGGGCGGCGATTGCGATGACGGCGATGCGCTGGCCACTCCCGGAGCTGAAGAGATCAAGGGCGACGGCCGCGATAACGACTGCGAAGGCGGCGGAGAACTGGACCTCGATGGCGACGGAGTGCTCTACCCCATTGATTGCGATGATGAGAACGATGCCATTTACCCGGGTGCAGACGACGCGACTGGCGACGGCATCGATGCGGACTGTGATGGTCTCGATGGCGATGACCCAGGCCCTGATGACACCGGCACTGCCCCGCCTGAAGGCGCTGACACTGGCGCTCCGTGGGTCGATGAAGACAGTGGATCCGCCGATCCCTTCGAAGACGCGGATCGGGATGGGTATGCGGGCGAAGACGATTGCAACGATGCGGATGCGAGCGCCTATCCGGGAGCCCCAGAGGTGTGCGATGACGGCATCGATAACGACTGTGATGGACGCGTAGACCGTGCCGACTCTGACTGCGATGATGGCAAAGCAGAAGGGTGCGGGTGCGCATCAACATCCGTGCCGCGCGGTGCGTCGCTGTGGGTCTTGGGCCTCTTCGCGCTCGTCGTTGGGCGCCGACAATGGCGCGCGGGCTAGTTGTACGACACGGCGCCAATGGACTGTCGAAACTGACCCTCCATTGCATCGCACTCGGCCATAAAGTTTACCCGAACATAGTCGCGGTCGGCCATGGTCTCGCGCTTCGTTCCGGGTACACCATGCGCCGCTAAAACATCCCGAAAACACGGGTCGTCTGGGTACGCGTACATGACACCCGTCTCCTCAAGAATCACCTTGTCTTCACCACGGCCCTGAATCCAGAGTTGGTGGCGTCCATCGTGATAAATAAGCGCCCGATACTTCGTGAGTGCATCGCCCATGACTTCATGGGGAACGTCCAAAGCAACGAACCGTCGAGGCGGATCCAGCTGTTTACCAGCCAATCGATCGGTGAGTTGCACGTAGAGAATTCGCAGCGGGCCTTCCAGTTGGGCAACGAGGTCGCGATGGACCGCCTCGATTCGGTCGGATGGAAGGCTAATCTCGATCCGAGTGTAGCCACCGGGAATCACCTCGGCGGCCCATGAGGGCTCGGGAACAAAGCCATCCAGCTCTCCATCTTCCGCGACACTCTCTGCTTTTGGTGACATTGACACAACAAAACGCTCCAAGGGGGGGCGGTTAACTTGACTTCCGCGCCTCGGGAAGGCATTAACGGCCCATGACCGTGCCCAACAGCTATACCGTTCGCGACGTGCGGATATTTCCAAATGTCGTACTTGCCCCCATGGAAGGGGTCACGGACCTACCCTTTCGCCGACTCATCCGTGAGATTGGAGGGGCGGGCCTGACCTGCACCGAATTCATCGCGAGCGAGGGTCTCAAACGCGGCGTCGGAAAGATGCACGAGATGGCACAGTTCGACGACGATGAATCGCCGATATCCATTCAGATCTACGGACGTCGTCCCGAAGTGATGGCCGAAGCCGCACGCATCGTTCAAGACATGGGACCGACCATCATTGACATCAACATGGGGTGCCCTTCAAAGAAGGTTTGCGCCCACTCGGGTGGGTCGGCCCTTATGAAGGATCCCGAGTTGGCAAGGGATATCATTCGAGCTGTTCGCGGCGCCATAACCATCCCTTTGACTGTGAAGATGAGGTCGGGCTTCGACCACACCAATCGAAACGCAGATGAGATCGCCTACATTGCGCAGGAAGAAGGCGCAGAGGGCATCACAATCCATTGGCGAACGCGGTCGGACCTCTATGGCGGGGAACGCGCCGTGGACAAAATCGCTGAGACCAAAGCCAAACTTTCAATACCGGTCATCGGAAACGGCGATGTGCTCGACATTCCGAGCGCAATGCGGATGTTCGAAGAGACCGGCTGCGATGGAGTCATGGTGGGTCGCGGGGCGATTCGCAATCCTTGGGCACTTCTGCAGATCGCTCAGCACATCAACGGCCAACCGGTCACTGAAATCACAGCAACGGACCGGCGCCGGGTGCTCTTGGGCTACTTGGAGTCGATCAACGGACGCTTTCGATCAGAGCGAGGAACCCTCGGGCGCTTTAAGAAGATCTCGAACTACTTCACGAAGGGCCTTCCCTACGGCGGAGACGTACGAACACTTGTGCTCCGCTCGCAGACCATTCCCGAAGCCGTCGACCACCTCGAGACCTACTTCGAACGACTGATGCGCTTTGAGTCCGGCGACAACACCGTCTTTCGTGAAGCGCGCGACGGTGCCGCGGCAAAGTAGTTCCGAAGTTCCTGTGACTGCACTCAACGCCAGTCCATGAGGGGTGGCTGAGCCGGGACAGAAAAGACGCCCGACCGAAGTCGCTTAAAGAGCCTTCGTCCTTCGGAATACTCAAATACCACCACCCCGTGCGCGCCTTGTCGTCGCGCAGCCAAGATCGCTTCCTCGACCTCCTCCACTGACCACGAAGGATCCGCGCGTACACCGGCGTACACATGACGGCCATTCGCACGGGTCATATGGTCCTTAACGAGCACCTCAAAATCGAGCCGCTCGCCGGGCCGTACGGTCCAGTAGGTCATCGGTATCAACGCATCCACGTGACCTTCTGCTGTGAACTTTTGCGCATCTTGGAAGTAGTCACTGTACCCTTCGCTGACCTCAGCCCAACCCCAGTGATTGGTGTACACGCCCCAAACCGCGGCGGTGATCGGCACGGACACGGCCGCCGAAACTTCAGCCACAGCACGGGTTACCGCTTGACGTCGCCACTGTGAAAAATCGGGGCGACCGGAAGCCTCCCATGCGGCGAGAGATACCAGGTCGTGCCCAGAATCGGGGCCCGGATAGCGTATGTAGTCGAGGTGAATGCCGTCCACACGATAGCGGTCAACGATTTCTCGAGCGACCGAAGCCAACCGTGCTCGAACGCTCCCGTTTCCGGGACTGGCGAACACATACTGGTCATTCAACGCCATCGGCGTACCTTCCCGATTGGCAACCAGCCAATCGGGAAACTTCGTCCACGCATGCGCCGGC
>DEBL01000191.1 GCA_002348535.1 Deltaproteobacteria bacterium UBA2957
CGTTGGTCGTCGCCTCGCTGCCAAATTTCGATGGTGCGTTCGCTCGTCACGCCGTTTGCATCGGTGACGGTGATCGACAACTCTACCGTGGCCTGGTCAACGCGCGCCCTGTCATCGACCTGCTGCAGCCACAGTTGGCCTGCCGGGTCCGCATGAACCAAGCGGGTCGCAATCCAAATAAACATCACCATGGATGAGTTGTCGCATACATCGGGTGGTTTCCGCAACGAGATGCGGCGAATGACGCCCAAACCATTCCCTCGAGGTGGCCATCAGACTGACGAGACGTACATCGGTCCACAACCCAAATTGAAAAGTGGGGACGGTTGGGCGGTGTGCAGACCCTGCTCTAGCGTTGATTTTCGCTTGGGACGGTCAGTGCTTTTCACAGGCTCAGCGAGAACGGGCTGGAAACCGAAAAATCGGCGGGGCATCTGCATGCTATCCACAAAATGGGGGGTTATCGGCATGTTCCAACGAGGTCCCCCTTGATTTCTCTTCTCGTGACATTGGCGTGCGCACCCAAGCCAGTGGCGGTCGATGCCCGCCCATCTGTCGATCCGACAACGCAGCCGATTCTTCCGGCCTCGGTCGCTCCGGTGTATGCAACGGGACACGCGTTGCCAAAAGATGAGTTGGTCGCTCAAGTGGCGCTGGGCTTTGCGTGGGATGAGTCCCTCAGCGGGGCGGCGGCATCTCTCGCTCTCGGCGACAATGCGTTGGGAATTGAGCGTGCTCAATACGCTGCCTACCGCGCTGGATATCCATACCCCATTCGGGTGGTTTCAACGGGTAGCGTGCCGGCGGGGACACATCCGGATGCATTGGTGCGAACCCTTCATACCGTCATGCAACAAACAGATCGGCTCGGTTTGGCGAGGGTCCGGTCGGACGCCACCGATCGATGGGTTGCTTTGGTCTCGTCGCCTCACGGAAAGCTTGAACCGTTTGCGAGGGAGCAGAACATCGGCGCTGATCTTTCCGTGCGAACCGACGTTCCGGGTACGTGGATGGCTGTGTCCCCGTCAGGGCGAATCAAGTCGGGTCCAAACCCCGGCACCATTTCGCTCGATGAAGAAGGGGAGTGGTGGGTCGAAGTGGATGGCACGGAGCGGATGGTCGCCGCGATTCCTGTGTACGTGGGAATGCCGACTCCGACTGGAACGGTAATCGATCTTCCGGGAGCGGAGTTCCCCGGTCCCGTCGAGGCGGCGGACGAGGCATTGTTGTTGGTCTCAGACGTTCGCGAGGCCTTTTCAATGCCGCGGTTGCGCGATGATGGAACACTTGAGACCTTGGCCCAGTATCCCTTAAGTCTCATTCTCTCCGAGGCATGGGACCGGGCTGAAGGCGAAGCTCGATTGCAGGCAGCTGGTTTTACGGGAGGACCCGTCGGACAGGTCCAGTGCAGAGGGGGCACCGTCGCTGCGTGCGTGGATTCAATGTTGCGATCGGGACGTGAACGGGCCGTGTTGCTGAACCCCGGTTTTCGCATCGGTGGTGCGGCTGCTCAAGTCTCCACCGATGGCGTGACCGTGGTGGTCAACATGGCAGCAGAATGACGGGGTTGATTTGGTTTGCGATGGCGTGCGTGCGGCTGGGTCCCAGTGGTGGTCCTTCCGTGGACGGTGCCGTTGCAAGTATCCATCAGCGACGCGGACGCACCGTGAAGCGGATGCCATCCATTGCTTTTCGTCCTGTAGAACCCGAGTCCGAAGTCGCTCAATGGGCCACTGAAGCGGTTTCGAGGTCGCGTTGGGATGCCGGTCTTGCCGCCGCGGCAGGCGAACTGATCGGCACTCTTCGTACGATGGACCGTTTGATGAGTCCATCGGCCATGGCGCTGGCGACGGCCCGGGCCGGGTACCCGGGCGCTGCACGTTTTGGTAAAACGGTCACGAACGGTGACTGGCCCACACAATTGGTCGAGTCCATTTCTGCAAGTGCAGTCGGCCGTGAGGTGGACATTGGAGTTGCACGACGCGACTTTGGCAATGGGCGTGTCCTGTGGGTTGTCGGGTGGGCGCCACGGCTCACCGAGATGGACCCGGTGCCGCGCACCGTCGCACTCGACGCATCGGTGATGGTGAGAATCGACCGGATTAAAAAGGGCGATGCGAGATTGTTTATTGCCCCACCGGATGGTCCTGTCCGCGAGCTGTCGATGACCGATGGTGTGGCGCGCTGGGTGGACGGTTTCGATGTCCCGGGCGAATACAGGTTCGAGGTTGTCACCGATGACGGTGGAGTGGGGGAGTTGGCCTTGTTGTTTAGTGTCTTCGCGGACCAGCAGCCCCACGCCATGCCTCCAGCGCGTCCAGCACCCACGCGTCCCCCCGACCCTCAGGTGGCGGAGCGTTGGTTGTTCGATACACTGAATCAACTGAGGCAAGACCACGGTTTGAAACCCGTCTCGCGGTTTCCGTTGTTTGACCAGTTGACTCGGGCCCACTCTGCTCTCATGGGACACACAGGTATTGTGGCCCACAGTCTGCCCGGTCAAGGAACAGTTGAGCAGGCCGCTGCTGCGCTGGCACACCCTCGGGCGGAGCACTTCCAAAATGTCGCTGCCGCTCCCACTGCGCAAGATGCCATGGAGATGGTCGCATTGAGTCCCGCCCACCTCAAAAACCTCTTGTGCGAGTCATGCACGCACGTTTCGATCGGGGCGTCTCTTGAGCCGGTTTTAGACCGTATTCCACGGTTGTTTGTCACGTGGGAATTGTTGGAGTTCCCTCAGGGCCCACCGCGAGAGATTGACGATTACAACCGCTGAGTCAGACCGGTTGGTTACGGCTGAACCGTCAGGTACTGCTTTAGTGATGCCGTCCGTTCTCCCGGCTTCAATGCTGCGAGGCTCTCGGGGATGCTGCGTCCACTCTGGATGAACTCGGTTTTGAGCATCTCGCCGACCTTTGGGTTTCCAATCGGGTCGCCCACAGAGGCCGTTACGGCATCCCACATCCATGCTTCCGTCATGGCGCTGAACAAGTAGTTCTGGCTGTACGCAGGATAGGTCCAGAGGATCGTACTCAACAGTGAGCTGTCGTAGGTCAGCCCTTTCTCGGTCACGGGTGGCGGAGGTGAGCCGGTCAACCTCTGTCTGGTCTCAGCTGCAAACCGGGTGATGGCCTCGAGACTGTTCGGATCTTCGTAAAGCCGTTGTTCCACCAGCGTCTGCACAATGGTGGAGGTGATCGACCGGGCCATGGAGTTGACGCGCCAAGCGGCAAGCTCGGTTCGGAGTTCCTTTGGCAACTCAGGCACATACCGGGCGTGAAACCCGGGTTCGTACGTAAGCCGTTGAAAAAACGCCGCGAAGCCTTCGAACCAAGGTGGGGTCGGTTCCCACATGGGGGGACTCAATGCCGAACTGTCGTCGATGGCTTGCCACCAGACGGCACCTCCACCGCCATAGGCCATCGCTTCGTACTGCCACAGGGTCCAGCGTCGATCATTGCTCATCACGATTGCGATGGAGTTCGGCGGTCGAACCGGGAACCCGTATACACCCGAGCGAGTGTAGCGAGAAGGACCGGTGTATACCTGCCACCCGTTCGTGGCGATGCCCATGTCGTTAAACGCTTGCTTTACGCGTTCTTCTGCAAGGTCCGCATCGAAGAAGTTGTCCGCATCCTCGCGCCCGGCTTCGAGCCCAAGTTTCCGGCGAAGCATCATGCGGTTGGCGAATGTGTTCTCGACGCCATCGGCCACCGCTTGCTCGGCCACCTTGGCCTCATTGGTGGAGACGATGGGCTGCACCACCGCGGTAAGCTCTTCAGTGAGGGCCTTCACGTCATCGGGTGTCAGGCCTTGGCTCGCGAGAGCAAGCTCCCAGTAGTTGTCGAAGCCAGCCCTCTCGGCCACGCTGTTTCGCAGATTGACGAGTGATTGAAGGTCGGCACCCACCACCCTCATTTGATGTTCGACGTAGCTGTCGGCGAGGTCGGTTCGGTCGGACTCAGAAAGGTCGTCTGCCTTCTGACTGACGCTACGCCACCCTCGGCTTATTGAAATCTCAGTTTTACCGTCTTTGCTCGCCCAGGTGGCCTCCACACCATCGAGTTCATCGAGACGGGTAAGGAGCTGCGATTCTTGTTTGCGCTCTTCCTCCGTCCAACTGCTCGCGATCAGCCGATGGCGTTCATAGGCTGTTACTTTCCTCATCACAGTGGGGTCAGTCGACTCTTTGGCCGTATTCATGATGGCTTGAATCGACTTGGATTCGAAAAAGTTGGCGCGGGCCATTTCGGCGGCCACTTTTCGTTTTCGTGCTTCGCGATTCCGAATGTTTCGTGTGCTGTCGCGGTCTGCAGCCGCCAGCGCGACCATGATCTTGGTGTACCGTTCGTCCGCCTCAGCCAGTGGGTCGACGGGCTCGCCGCAGCCGATGGCAAACAGCGTGATGAGTGCAATTGCATGTTGTGTAGCGCGCATGAGTAACTCTCCGTGGGAAAGCGTATCACTCGGGGGTGATCAGCGGGGCCCAGCACTGCCGATCGTCGTTGCGTACATTATTCACGCGGGGTGAGACTGGAGTGAGATTCAGCGCATTTTCTGCAGACGGTTTGAGAAGGGGTGCAAGCGCCTTGGGATCGGTTGTGGACGATTTCAACCATTGGTCAGCCCCGTTATCGCTCAGCAAGACAGGCATGCGGTGGTGGAAGGGCGACATGACGCGGTTCGCCTCGGTGGTGAGGATGGTAAACGTATAGGTCAACGTTCCTGCGTCGTCGGCCCAAGTGGACCACAGTCCTGCAAGTCGGAGAATCGGCTCCTCCCGCGGAGTGAACAAGGTGGGCAACTTGCCTGCGGGAGTCTGACGCCACTCATAAAATCCGCTCGAGGGAATCACACAACGCTGGGTTCGACTGAGTGCTGCAAAAGTAGGCTTTGTGAATACCGTTTCCGACCGGGCATTGATCAGTGACGCTCCGCGCTTCAGGTTCGGTGCCCAACTTGGGACGAGACCCCACCGGCAGGGTTGAGCCATGCGTCCGTTGGCCGAATCCCGGACCATCACTGCCTGCTGGGTTGGCGCAATGTTGTATCGAGGCTCTGCAGACAGTCCGCTGACCAACCGAAAGAGCCGGATCAGTTCATCGCTGGGTGTGGTCTGAGCAAAGCGTCCGCACATGGCGCAGTTCTCGTAATGGTAGCGGTTGGACTTGAACAGAAGAACTATGGTGCTGGGTGGGTGAGGAAGGAAAGCCTCATGTCAACTAGCGACTTTGATGGGCACAAGCGGGCCGTGCAATGGTATGGTCGCGGCCATGGTTGGTATGTGGTTTTTGTGGGGTGGATTGAGCGCAGCGTTGGCGGCGCCGTCTGTGTTGGTGCCGGATGAACTTGACCGGGATGTGCCGCGGCGTCACTTTGACATCCTTGCGTTGCATCTTGACCTTGCTCTGGACGTCCCCAACCGAGGCATTGGAGGTACGGCCAAATACACGCTTGCTCGCCTCGGCGAGGGCGATTTTGTTCTAGACCAAGTTGCGCTTGATATCTCATCCGTCACTGTGGACGGAGAGTCGGTGTCTTTCCGTACACCGAGCGATACCCTTGTCGTCGAGATGCCGGACCGCATCGTCCGAGGCGGTCAGTCTGTTGTGGAGATAGCTTACTCCGCCACACCAAGAAGCGGTCTACACTTTCGAGAGAAACGGGCGCCGGATCGCTACGCAGAGGTCTGGACACAGGGGCAAAAAAACGACAATCGATATTGGTTTCCGGCGTGGGACCACCCCAACGATCGATTTGAATATACCGGTACGGTGTCCGGTCCATCGAACTGGAAGATCAAGACCAACTCTGGAATGAATGTCCCGTCTTATCTGATCATGATTGCTGGAGGTCCGTACAAAGAAGTGGGTGGACCTGAGAATCGTGCTTGGGTGGCACCCGACGCGCCCCAGTCTGGAATCGACAAGGTGTGGGAGCCGGTACCCGATATGATGGAGCACTTTACGGCTCGAACTGGCGTTGAATACCCTTGGGGCGAGTATCTGCAGGTGTTTGTCCAGCGGTTCATGTATGGCGGCATGGAAAACACCGCTGCGACCATCAATTCGGATAATGTCGTAATTGCAGGCGATGTTCTGGAGACCCAAGACCGCATTCAGAGCTTGGTCGCGCATGAGTTGGCCCACCAGTGGTACGGAGACTACCTCACGTGCCGGAGCTGGCGAGACCTGTGGTTGAACGAAGGATTTGCCACCTTTTTTGCGGCTGACTGGATGGCGCGCAGGGATGGTCCCGAGCGCTGGGCGCATTCAATGTTGCGCAATCAACAGTGGAGCCAGACGGAGCGCCCGTTGGCGGGTCGTTTCTTCCACGGCGAGGATGCATCCGACAGCTACAATGTTTACGCCAAGGGCGCGACGGTTCTCCAGATGCTTCGGGTACTGCTTGGCGAGGAAGTGTTTTGGGAAGGGATTCGTCACTACACCGCCACGCACGCAAAGTCTCTCGTGCGGACACATGACCTGCGTGAGAGCATGGAGCATGTCAGCGGGCGAGAGTTGGGCTGGTTTTTCCAGCAGTGGGTGGAACTTCCGCACGTGCCCAGATTGACGGTGTCCAGCCGGTGGTCTGACGGCACGCTTACCGTCACCCTCCGCCAATCTACCTCAGCCGAACGGCCTCGGTACACCATTCCTTTCGAGGTGGAAGTTGGTGGAGAAGTTCCAACATTCCATACCGGAGTGCTGTCCGATTCCAAGGTCCAAATTCAGATTCCGATCGAAGCACCGCCATCGTACGTGGCCTTTGATCCCAAGGCCGGGATTCTCTCTGACGTCGATCACGACCAAGAGAACAAGGCGTGGGTTGCCCAACTGAAATCGCCTTCGCCAGCCGCAGTCTTCAGGGCCATCGATGCCTTAGCTGAGACCGATGAGGCAACGGCGTTGGCCGAAATTCTCAGTGATGGTTCTGCTCACTTCTTGATGCGACTCGAAGCGGCACGGGCCCTCGGCAAGCAGCGTCGCACGGACCTTCTGCTTGCGCACACCGCAACCCAACACGATGGTGTCCGGCGTGCGGTCGTGATTGGCCTCGGATCGGGGACAGACGGCACGGCAGTCGCTGTCCTCGAAAGACTGTTTCGTCGCGATCCCAACCCAGACGTTCGAGCGGCTGCCTTGGGTTCGCTTGACAGATTGGCAAAATCCCGTTCGCTTTCGCTTGCGCGGTCAGCTGTCCGCGACGGCAACGCTGCCATTGCCAGTCGCGCTGCCAGCATTCTGGGCAGCCGAGGTTCATTGAACGACATCAATACGTTGCGATCGATACGGATTCGAGAGACTCTTCGCACCGGTGGTTTGCGCCAAGCCGCGAAGATTCTCCGCCGCCAGATCGATGAGTCAGGCAGCGAGGCGGCTGCGGAGCGCCTGACTTCCACATTGGTTGGGTTGCTGGAAGACCTCGATCTGCGTGCGCGCCAAACTGCAGTTCGATTGCTTGGAGATGTAGGAACGACGTCTGCGATTGCGGACCTTGAGGCCTTTCGTCGCATCGAAACTGTGCAGAGCTTGGCAGATGCTGCGCGAGACGCCGTGACCAGCATACGATCTCGACAGGGGAAGATCGAGCCGATGGCCGCGGAGAACAAGATGGAAGCTACGCTTGAGTCGTTGGAAGAACGAATTGATGAACTTGAATCCGAGTTCGACGCGTGGAAGCGTAAACAGTAAAAATTTTTTGGCCGGGTGAAAGCTCTGGCTGAGCGCGGTCGTTGCGACGGTGAACCCTGCTTGGAGGTCACCATGAGTCACGCCCGTTTTACCACCCTACAGCCATGCTCACTGCTCATCGCGTTCGCATTGAGTGGTTGCTTCGCGAAAGAAGCAGCTCTTCACGAACAAAAGGTCGATGCGCAAGAAGAAGCGGAAGCCCAAGAACAGGATGCCGGCGAAGGAGCGCAACCGCCGGATGCGAAGGCGGTCGCCGAGGAAGGAGTCGTCGAAGCGCCGAATCGGTTTACAGAGATCCAGGTGAACGGGACAGACTTACAGGGGACAATCGGAACAAAAGGGGGTCAACGCAGTTTCGGTGGCTCAGGATTGGGAATGGGGGGAGGTTCTCTCCGAATCGGCGGTTCCGCGGCCGTCGCGAGGGGAGCGCGTATCGGACGATCGCACCGGTTCATGCCGCCCCCGGTACAGATGGAGAGCAATGCCGCATCGGAAGAGTACACCGACCACGGCGTGAATCCCTTCACGCTGGTCGCTGAAGATGCGACGTCAACATTCTCGATCGATGTGGACACGGCCAGCTACACCATGGCCCGACGCAAGCTTACGGCGGGCGTCCTTCCGGCATGGGAAGGCATTCGTGCAGAGGAGTTCATCAACTTCTTCGATTACACGTACGAGAGTCCTCGAAAAGGTCCATTCGCGGTTCACATGGAGGCCATGCCGGATCCGTTTCGTGCGGGACGGCACATCATGCGAGTCGGGGTTCAGGCCAAGCGTTTCACAGTCGATGAAAGGCCGCCTCTGCACCTGACATTTCTTGTTGACGTGTCGGGTTCGATGTCCAGTCCGGACAAGTTGGGTCTTGCGAAGAAGTCGATGCACACGCTCGTTGAGAACCTACGTCGCGGAGATACGGTTGCGGTGGCCACGTACGCCGGTCGTACCGCACGGGTGCTTGAGCCGACGGGCATCGGAAATTTTGCAGTGATTCATGAAGCCATTGATTCGCTGAAATCGGGGGGCTCGACGGCCATGGCTTCCGGAATTGAGATCGCCTACGATATGGCCGATGATGCGTTCGAACGAGGCGCAGAGAACCGTGTGGTGATTCTCAGCGATGGCGACGCCAATGTGGGTGCGACCTCATGGGAATCCATGTTGAAGCAAATCAAGGGCTATGCCGACCAGGGCATCACCTTGTCGACAATTGGCTACGGCCAAGGCAATTACCGCGACACCTTGATGGAGCAGTTGGCGAACAAAGGAGATGGCAACAATTACTACGTTGACTCTGCACGCGAGTCCGACCGAGTCTTCGGGAAAAGTTTGGCCGGGACCATGATTACAGTGGCCCGCGACACCAAAGTCCAAGTGGAGTTCAATCCGAAGGCAGTCGAGTCCTACCGGTTGATTGGGTACGAAAATCGAGACATTGCAGACAAGGATTTCAGGAATGACCGCGTGGACGCGGGAGAGGTGGGCTCCGGTCACAGCGTCACCGCATTGTATGAGGTGACACTTGCGGATGCGGATGCCACGGATTTGGCTACGGTTCGGTTGCGATGGGAGAAGCCCGGAGCAGACAAAAAAGCAGATGAACGGGAGTTTGTATTCGGCCGATCGGACTTGGTGGATGACTCGCGCAGTGCAAGCGTGGCCACACGAATGGCCTACGCTGCGGCAACATTCGCAGAAGTATTGCGACAGAGCCCTCATGCTGCAGACATCGACCTGAACGAAGTTGAGGTTCTCGCCGGTTCACTCGCTGCAGACAAGGATGGCCGAGAGTTGGTTCGACTCATCGGTTCAGCCGTTCGGCTCGGCGCCATGGACGCTCAGGCGGGCTCGCGCGACGAATGACTTTCGGCTCGTTTACTGCCTCGCAATCAACCCTTCAAGGATCCTTGCTTACCCTTTGCGGCCGAGCAGGGATTCATACATTTCGCGCACTTGATAGCGGTCAGCGCGCGCCATGCGGTCGATGGCGGAGCGAGGATGGATGTTGAAGAAGCCGGAGATTGCGTAGGGCAAATGGTAGCCCCACCGAAGTTCATCGCGCATCGCGGCAAACTCCTCGACAAGGTCGAGTATGGGGCGGACGTTGTACTTCGGGTTGTCCAGATAAAACAGCAGCAACTCCAATGGGCAGTTTCCTGCCCCTCGACCGATGCCGTGCAGGGTCGCATCGACAAAATCTACGCCCTCGTCGATTGCGGCAATGGAGTTGGCGAAGGCCTGTTGTTGGTTGTTGTGGAAATGAACCCCGACCTTGATTCGTTCCCCGAGGTAGTTCATGTA
>DEBL01000237.1 GCA_002348535.1 Deltaproteobacteria bacterium UBA2957
TCCGCCTCAAGACAAGACCCATCCACTGCGGGCGAGTCCACCAACAGCGAGGTTCCGAGTTCACTCGATACCGGAGAACCATTCCCTGAAATGTCTACCGGCGGTGAGTAACTGTCGGAGGTCAAAGAACCGCCGTATCGATAGCTTTCCATGTGCTTGAGGTCCGTGCACCAGTGGGTGTCCTCAAGGATGTCTTCGTTGTTCCACGATTCGTTGATGAGACGGAACCCATTGACCTCCGCCGACTTAAGGCTCTCGAATGAGTTCTCGATATCGAACGAGTTTGGCATCTGCGAAGGCGTCTGTACGCTCCAAGACCCTCGAGAAATGTCCGACCCTCCGGCCCACCCCACATACATCGAGTGGACGTTCGGAAACTTGATATCAAGGAAGGCTGCTCGCCCCTCGAGACCGGTGAACCCGTTGTATGCAATCTGGTTGCAGCCGACGCCGTTTCCAGAGCCCAATCCGACACCACCCAGGCAGGACTGCCATTGGTCCGACACCAAAATGTAGCCACCTTGGTCCCTCAGAACCTCCCCAATGTCGTAGGTGTAGCCTCCGGGGACTTGGGCTTGACCCGACGCATTGGCCACCGTGACATTCACCACGCCACCTTCGATGGGGCCCTGCGGGACCACTGCAACGATTTCGTCATCTGCGACCGACAGAACTTGGGCATTCTGAGACCCAAATACAACCGTCACTTGGTCGGCATCCGATCCGAAGTTTCGCCCGCCGATGGTCACGGTCGAACCGCCCGTGTTTCCTTGTTCGGAATCAACGGAGAGGTTCGCAGCTTGGGGAGCGCTGCCGCCAGCATAGTATGCTGGAAGGTCGCCCTCGCCCTGACAGCCGAGGAAGGAAAGCGCGATAACGATAGAACTGTACATCTTCATGTTCACTTCCTCACTGGCCATACCAGAAGCGCCCGACCTGCATCGAACGACTCACGACTTTGATGGGTGATGTGACGTGCTTCTTGCCGTACCGGTCTCGAACCGGGGGTGCCTGCACATTGGTCTCGGTGGATCGCGTCAGGAAAAACACCGCGCCCTGGGCGCCATGGAGGGCCCCGTAATCCATTGCACTCTGGACGATTTCCTGCGTGAGAACAAATCGACCTTGCCCGTCATCGAGCCGACAGCTTACCTCGGCGAGATTGTGACCGGGATCCCCTTGAAGGGATGGCACAAAGCTACCGTCCTCATAGGTGTACCCGGCCTCGAGGGGCCATTCGACTTCCACCTCAGTGTCCCGAACCACCGCCGGGTCACCCATCTCATAGGGTTCATCGCACGCGAGGGCGGACCGACGGCCTTCGGGCAGCGGCGTACCGCTTGGAATGTTGCCAGCGGCGATTGCCGAGTCCCATTCTTCTTGTGCATTGGGTGCTGCCGATGTGCCAAACACCGCCGACTCCACCATGTTCTCATCTTCTCGGTCGACGGGCCCAAGGAAACGGACGGTCAGCGTGAGGATTTCGCCCAAGTCGACCTCGGCGGGTACCCATTCAAATACGACCTGTCCGTCCTCGGCGTCCCAAGGTCCGGTGTACATTTGACCGTTCAGTTCCCGTTCAGGATAGCTGAGTCCAAGGGCCGCGAACTGCTCTGGCTCGCGCGGCGGGTCCTGCAGCTCAAGACAATCGGTGGGTGCGCCGGGAGCGGTGGCGTGCGGCAGATACTGCAAACACGTGCTGTTTTCCTCTGCTGCGACGCTTCCGGTGTCCCCGCCATCATCCGTATTCGCTCCATCTGAGGCCATCAGCAGCCCAAAACGGTCGTACCGCGGCCCGTTCCAGCCGATGCGAACACCCAATGGCGAATTGGGCAGTTGAATGGACCGGTTTTCGCCCGTTGCCCGCAACGGAAGCGGAATCGACCCCATCCCGGCCTCGAGCGGTGGAATGCCACCCGGGAAGTCAACCGATACTACCCGTCCTTCCGGAAAGTTGGCGGGGGTGTGCACCACGTCAACAAGTGCTGTTGGATCGTTCGAGCCCTCTGCGGGGGTGGCCTTGCGAATCCTCGGATTCGGGCGCCAGGCGTCCAACTCCATGTAATACGCGGTCACATCGCGCATGTCCGGCGGGTAAACGAACGGTCGACGCCCGACCGTATATCCACCGGTTCCGTCCTCAGTAGAAAAGGTGATGGCGTTGCCGACATCCGACAGCCCGCTCAGATACGACCGCGGCTCAAATCGAGTTTGGCAAGTCCCAACTGCCGCTGGGGGCTTCGGCAGGGTCCCCATGGTGGCATCGGGTGCAATTGAGTCGTCCTGAAACACAAACCCCTGCCCCATTACCATCTTGTACGGGGGCCGGAAGTTGACGTCGGGGCCAACCTGCTCGTAGGAGACGAGGCCTACCAATCCCAGCGGAAGCTGAGCACCCGCAAAGTCGATGAGGTTGTATTCGATCAACCCACCCTGCATGTCGGGAATGGCGCCAATCTCATCGGGATCGAGCCCGACACCCGCCATCTTGACGTCCGACTCGGTAGCGGGGAGACCGCACCCGACCGCGAGCGCCAACACAATCGCCGAAGAAGTCATGCGTAAAGTCATCATTTGAATCTCCTACCAGCCCGTTCCAAGGCCCAAATACAGCCGCCAACCCGCCGGCTCGGTCTCGGAAGACAGCTCATCTCCCACTCCCGATTCACTGGTGTCGTAAATACCGTCACCATCTACATCACCATAGCCACGGATTTCATTGAACCCGTAGGCAAGCCGCACAAAGCTGTTCCAGCCCATTCCATCTCGGAAATCACTGGCAACCCGGACCTCGGCGAACGCATCGTAGAGCATCTTGTTGCCGTTCTTGTACGCCTCATCCACGAACGGGATTTCTCGCCGGACGTCTTCCGGATTGTAGGCAATTCGGTCATCGTATTGGCTACGGTAGGACTTGGACTCGTCTTCGGGGGGCCGGTACGACCAAAGGTTGCCAGCGGTACCGCCGAGTTGCATGTAGATGCCGTTCGTGGTGATGGGGCCGGTGCGCCAGAAGCCATACCGGTTCAACGGGAACCGGTATGCGGCATTGAAGATGGCCATGGTTTCACCGCTGAGGCTCCAGCCGGGATACCCAGCGAATTGGGTGTTGGGCTGTACAGACGAATATCCGAAGTAAGCCGGGTGCTGCCCACCCGCGCGGAATTCATCGTTCACATCAACATTTCGGTCGATCGCACCCAACTGCATGTCAAGCTGGAACGTGTGCCGAGCGGCTCGAGCCTTTTCCAAGACCGGAATGCCGAAGGTCGGCAACTGCATGAGTTCGGTCCACCGCAACGAGTAGTTGTTGTATTGGTAGTTATCGAGGATCATGCCGTCATCGATCGCGACTCCGCCGTACGATGGGTAGGTGACATCGGTCCAGCCGTGACTCCAGTTTGCCTCGATGCTGCGCCCGCCAGAGGGGTTGGGGCCGCGACCGCCATAGGCGTTCTCGAAGTTCCAAAACAGGGACGCTTCGTAGGCATGCATATACGGCTCGTAATCGGCATCAGAACCGCCGCGGACGGAATAGTTCATCCACGAACCGATGGCTCCAATGGTCATCCGGTCATTCCACTGAACAAACGTTCCACCGAAGACCTGATTCTGTTGCATGGAGTTTTTCAACTCGAAGATGCTCTGGTCATCCCGCGTGGTCCTGTCCTCGTCTTCATCCAGCAAGAATCCTCGCCCACTCTTTCCACGGTAGTGCAGGGCGCCTGCGGTGAAGGTCGGGTACCAGCCCTGGTAGAAATACCGACCCGTCACATACGTGTCCTCGCCGAGCATGCCTTGGACGAATCCAGCGTGTTGCTCCACGTAGTCTTGAACGTAGATCTGACCACCCGCGCTCAGCCCGAGGTCGGTTCTCCCATCGTTCTCAAGACGGAACATGGGAAGCCCCGTGGGCGCCATGATGGACTTCAAGGGGTTGTACTTGCGGGTCATTGGCGCGAAATACGTGAGGTCTTCCTCAAACTCCAAGTCAGCGGTCGCCGCTTCCATGTCGAATTCGGTATTGAAGTACTCAGACGCATCCTTGTTGAGGAACTCATCCTTCGCTAAGCCGTAAATCTTCCACCCGTGCGCTGTGTAGTAGTTGAAGATGAGGTTTCCATCCGCCGTGATCTGCGGCGACTGGGCGCCACCAATCACGTTGGTGAGCTGGCGGAACTTCTCCGTCTCCGGATCGTAGCTGAAGATGTTGAAGATGCCAGTGGGGTCAGCCGAGAAGTAAATGCGTCCGTCAACCGCCGACCAGTGGGCGTCAAGCTCTTCCCAAGCATCCATCATGATGGGTCGAATGCCGCTGCCATCTCGGTTCATAATGTACAGATTTTGCTGATAGTTCCGAAAGATTCCAAACACCAGTTGGGAGCCATCAGGGGACCAGTCCACGACCTGCATCCACGTCCCATCCTTGTAGTCGGTCAGCAGCTTCTTGTTGCTCCCGTCCAGACTAATGGTGGCGAGATTCATCGTGCCATCGGTGTACTCAAAATACGCCATGGTCTCCCCATCGGGGGACATGGCTGGGTCTGTGCCGCGCTCGGTGTTGGGTACCTTGTAAAACGAGCCTTCTTCTTTTACCGGCCTGCCCAATCGACGCTTGCGTTCGCGCGTCAGCACGGTTTGCTTGCCAACCTTTTTCTCGCGGTATGGCATGTCGTAGTACCAAATGGTCTTCCAGTTGTACCCATCGAGGTCATTCCGGAACCCCAACAACGACCCGATGTCTTGATGGTTCTGATCTTCACGACCGGTCACCACCACCGCGTCCTTACCCGGCACAAAGTCCCAGCCGTGTTCAAAGTCAGCTCGAAAGCTCGTGGTATCGAACGCTTCTTTCAGCCCTTTGCCGTAATCCCCTCCAGTGGAGGTCTGGTCCGCAAAGTTTGGATAGTTGCCGTCGTCTCCCGAATAGATCCGGACCACAGCCCGGTTGAGCCAGCCCAAATACCGGCCGTCGCCCGATGTCCGGGGTTCCCACTGATAGGTTCCAGTGCCCTCTTTGCTTTTCTCCCGCTTCGGCGCCTTTTTGGCCATGAATTTGTCCCGCGCATCCGGGTCGGTAAACTCCCATTCTTGGTAGGCGGACAACAGCTCGCGCCCAACGACCTCGCCTTCTTTCTTTACGGCTTCGTGTTGGGCAGTGTAGCGCTCGGTAATGTACTCACGCCAATCCCAATAGAGTTCTTCGGCGGTCATCCCGAGGACATCTTCGACGACGGTCACCCATTCCCAACGCCACCGCCGCCCGTGTTCGAGTGCGAAGCGGGCGTAAGTATCGTCACCAAAACGCTGTCTTAAGTACAGTCCAAAGTTGTATCCCTGCTGGTAGTACCGCTCGGAGTCGCCCCAGCCCCACTTACCAAAGCGAGTGTGCCACTCGTCGTATTCCAGCAACCGGTTCTCAAGCGTTGACATCCGAATGTTCTGGTCGCGGGAGGTGGTCCACCAGTTGTATCCAGTGTTGTCCGACCAATATTCTGCTCCCCCTTCGGTCCAGAACACCGACTCTGTGTCCGAAAGGACGACTTCGGCACCAATGGCCACCGAACGCTGGCCCGTGGCATCCACGTTGATCCCGTTGCGGTACAAACCACCCAAGAGCACACCTTGGGTGCCCTCCGAAAACGCTGCATTTGCCTTGAGCGAAACCACGTGGGCGAACTCGTGAACAAATACATCAGAGAACCACTCCATCCGACCGCGGCCTCGGTAGAACGTGCCGCCAGGGTTGGCAGACAGTTCCACCCAGTCCCACGTTGGAATGGTGAAGCCCTGCAGCTCATCGCCTTGGTTCAGAACAACCACGTGGATTTTTTCGTTCAGAAAGTAGTTGAACTCTGCACACATGGTGGGCCAGCTTTCTTCGGCTGCTTTGGTCATCTTGCGGGCGGACCACTCCGCTGTGAGCGCGTGCTTGTTCCCCTCTTCCTTGGCCTTGCGGCTAATCGGGTAATGCACGTGAAAATGCTCGGTCTCAATCGTGTACCACTCCAAGTCAGGATGATTCTGAGCGAACACAAACTTGGCCTCGGCAGTCCCGGAGAATGCGGACACCAAAGCGAAAAGTGAGCCAATGATTACGGCAGAAATGCAACGGTTCATCGTTCGGTTCCTCAACATCAGTAGCGCAGCTCAAGGGCCGACGAGTAGGTGGTTCCACGGGTCGGGTGGATCTGCTCAATTGGGAAAAACATGAGGTCCTCGCCGACCAGCGACCGGCGAACGTCGAAGGTAATGTCCACGCCGCGGGATACATTGACCACGGCCCCAACCTGCCCGTCAACACTGGTGCCGTCTGATTCCTCGACAACTTTAAGGTTCGCATTTCCAAACAGGCCTTTGCTGGCCGTCCCGATGCGCGTGAGTTGCCGGTTCTGCACAAACCACGCACTGTGGAGCGCGACCGGACCAATCTGAAGCATCAGGTCAAGGTCGTAATCGATGAGGTCGCCCGGCTTTATCCGTGCCTGAAACTGGTGAAACGAGGTCTCGATGAGGTATCCAACCGCACTCGAAAAGCGATGAGTGTATCGGACACCCATCTTCAGGGCGAGTGGCCCGTATTGGCGCTTGCCCGCGAGACCAAACCCGAGGTCGGGGGTGCCAGACGTCCAAACAATGTTGTTGAAGGTGTTTGG
>DEBL01000251.1 GCA_002348535.1 Deltaproteobacteria bacterium UBA2957
GAGGGCCCTGACCCACTTGGATATCGAGCCATAAGCGAACAAACTGTATCAGTGCCGAGAGCAGCGCTCCCCACGCGAACCATTCACCATTTTGTGCGGCGATACCGGCCAGCAGCAATCCGTAGGGAACCAACGCAGTCCACACCACAAAGGTCATCACCAACAACAGGTTCCGCGTTGAGTAGCGCATTCCCGCATACATGTTTTTGGTCCATCCCTCCCAGATTTCGCTGAGCGATGTGTACATCCGGCAGGTGAACAAATCCCGCATAAAAATCAAGTGGTACGGAAAGCCAGCGCCCTTAATCGCCGACGCCATACCCACATCATCGAGCACATCGGTTCTCACCGCACCGTGTCCTCCGACCGATTGATACGCATCCGTGCGCACCAAAATGAATTGACCGTTCGCCAACGGCCGATCATCGGTGCTGTCCGGGTCATTGACTCGCTCAAGATCATTGCCCGCCATGATCAATCCCGCCATCACGGGCTGCATCACTTTTTCCCAGAACGTCTCCATGACCAATCGGCCCAGTCCGCTCACCATCGCGAGGTCGTTTCGCTGAGCATGGCCGAGCGCCCCAGCAAGCGCGTGAGGATGAAGTTGCACATCCGCATCAATGAAGAGCAGCCACTCCGGAGGGTCATCGCCATCGAGCAAATGGGCTGCCCCGCGTTGGCACGCCCAAGCCTTGCCCAGCCACCCTTCAGGCAGCGGCGCTGAGCCACCGTCGAGAACAGTCAGCCGCTGATCAGCCGCGCGGCTCTCTAAAATCGTACCCGTCCGATCGGTGCTGCCGTCATTGAGTGCGACCACTCGCACCGTTGCAATGTCCTGCGCCAATGCCGCATCGATGCAGCGCGCAATGTTTCGTTCTTCGTTGCGCGCAGGAACCACGATGCCGACGGTTGTGCCGGCAGTCGGTTCGGGACTGTCTGGGTCCGCTCGATACCGGTCGTCCGCCTTGGCACGAAGCGCACGCACCAACGCAGAGAACCAAAACAAGACCAATGTGCCAAGGAGAAAGCGAACCACCCAGATCATGACTGTTCCGCCAGAACCCGGATCCATTCGGACGCATCAATCGCAATGATCGGATCCTTCAACTGGCCTGCAGGTGCGCCCGAAGCAACCATCCGCGACCGATACCGGGCATAGTGCCCTGGGCTCAAGCGTCGCCCCTCGGGGGGGCCCAGTCGCCCCGATGCACGTTTCGATGCGTACTCCACATTGAGTTGAGCCAGACTGTGATCAAAGTTCATCGCCACCGCCGAAACCTCACAGTCCCCCTCCACCGCTACCGTGTAATTCGGAACCTCACCGCTTTGAATGCCAACTGTAAATCCATCCAAGACGGCCCCAACCGAACCCATCGCCATCGATACCTGAGCTTCTGAGACCCGCTCACCCACCGCATTCAAGTACCGGCCATGCTTGCCGATAAACCGAACGACTGGGGTACGTAGACAGTGGCCTACGACCTCGATTTCGTCATCCATGTCGTACCGATACAGACCGCTGCTGGTGGTCAGGATCACCCTCGCCCGCATGCCTTCTTCGAGTTCATGCGCCCAAAGCACCTGACCGCACTCGGTCGCAAATTCCATGACGTGCCCGCCAACCCAAAGTACGCTCCCCGGCCATGCCGCGTCGAGCGGAAACGCGATGCTGCCTTCGCTGGCGCTGATGCCCAACTCTCGTACTGGGACGTCACCCAACAGGTGACTCAATCGATCTGCAAAATAGGCCGCGGGGCCGTTTGTCCATGTGTTGACGGTCAACAAATTCCACGCATCACACGGGTGAATCGAGCTGAGGCGAGGTTCCGGCTTCAACATCCGCTCCAGCGGGCCCCGAACCGCATCGGGTATCGATGCAGCCGGGCCGTGCCGAAGCGTGCCAGACTCGAGGTCTGCCCGAAGTTCAGACTCCCACTCCATCGCCCGCCTAAACAGCAACAACACCAGCGAAGGGTTCGCTGTCGTCACCGATCGAACGTCCGCAGCCAACCCAAATCGGAGCGCCGTGTATTGGCGTGCTGCGGAATCTTCAATCTGCATCGCATCTGTTGGAACCGCATATCGACCGCGAAGCCAAAACGGCTGCGCGGCACGAATCCGTCCCGTGTTGCTGCCAATCGGCAACCCGCCGGGACTTATGCCGTGCACCGCGGGACTCACCAGAGTGAAGGCTTTGCCTGCGGCCAACTCAGGGTGATCGCGAACCAAGGCGAGCGTCCACAGTCGCTGGGCCATTTGGACTGATTCAGCCCATGCGGCGGTGACCGGCAGGTGTTTGGGGCGCCCCGTCGTCCCCGAGGTCTCGAGCAACATCGTTGGCGCTTGCTTGGTAAGCACCATCCGTCCGCCACTGGCGACCGCGTCCAAATAATCGCGGTATTCCTCGGCTGTGCGTACCGGCACACGCTCCCGAAACTCAGCTCCATCGATGCGATCCCCGATGCCGTGTTCTGCTGCAAAACGTGTGCCTCGCATGCCCTTGACAATCGCCTCCAGCCTGCGCTTCTGGGCCGCCTCTGGACGGTCCAAATCCGACTCAAAGCGACGAACGGCTCCCGAGAGCACCCACCTCAAAAAACGATAGCTTCGATGCCCCTCCGGTCCCAAGTTCGGCGTGAGTTGTGCCAAGGAATCAACCTCCATTTCGACGCCGTACCAAGTGGGGAGGCGCACATCGCGACACTTGGTTATCCAAGACCACGATTTACTCAAGGGTACTCGATGAAAACTGGCGACCACGTAACCAACGGTAAAGGTCGATCGTTCCAAGTTGGCCAACTCATTGGTCGTGGACTCTGGGGCAAGTGCTACCTCGCTCGCGAAGAATCCGACGGCTCTGAATGGGTGTTGAAGGTTCCGCTTGGCGCAGACGACCTCCCAGCTGAACCTCCCCGATTGGCAGAAGCCTGTCGGGAGATTGCCCGCGAGCAGGGCCGACTGCTTGAGGAATCCGGCAATGCTGCACTTGTCGAACTTGAGGAGCGATTTGTAGCCGAGGACGGAAGCCCTACGCTTCTGCTGCCGCGCTATCCCGAAACCCTCGAGCGTCGCATGGCCGATGCCGGTACGATGGATGAGACACTCCAGGCCATGACTGGCGCGATGAATGCATTGGTCGAGTTGGGCAAGGTTTTACCCGTCCATGGAAGCCTGAAGCCGTCCAACATGATGATCGATGAGGATGGATGTGTTCGCTTGATGGATCCGGTCACACCAACGTTGAAGCGACACATGACGGTTCTGGGAAGACGAGACGGCTACCTCGGAGACGCCTACTTTCCACCGGAGGTCCGGCTCGCCGACGGTGAGCCGATTCTTACCGTCTCCGCGGACACCTACGCGCTCGCGATGACGCTGTACCGTTCGAGCCACCCCATCACCGACGCACGCACGCCCGCGAACCTTCCGATGAACGGTCTCGATAAGTCGGAGGTTCAGACCCTGAAGGACCGTTTTCACAATCGCCTGAAAGAGGAACCCTCAAATCCACGCTTTCATGGTCGTCTCGCCGACCGTGCCGCAGCAATTGTAAACCGCGGCGTCAGCATCGAAACCAGCCCGTCCCCACCGTTTCGATTTACCAAACTGGACGAGTTCAGAACCCGGATGGCCGAGGTCACCTCGTTGGTTCACCCAACCATCGCGCACGTGGGCAAGTTGCTCCTCAACCGTCCCCCAGCTGAATCTGCATTCGG
>DEBL01000386.1:0-7612 GCA_002348535.1 Deltaproteobacteria bacterium UBA2957
CGCTGCACTCGACAACCGGCGCGTAGCCCCTTCGATTGTACAAGATGATGGCTTGTTCGCCGGCTTCTACCGTCTCCTGCAACGCCGTCACGAGCTCTCTTGAGAGCGGATCGCCCGGGGGGCGCCCACGCATGTCGATCAACTCGACCGAGGGAAGCGAACTCGCGGTTGCTCGCTCCGGAAGCGTGAGGCGCGTATACCGACCTTCTTGCGCGTTTTGCCACGTCTCTACACTCGGTGTTGCCGATCCCAACACGACGGGACATCTGGCCATTTTACCTCGGACTACAGCCAAATCGCGGGCGTGGTAGCGGACCCCATCATCCTGCTTGTAGGAGCCATCATGTTCCTCATCGACAACAATCAGACCGAGGCGGGGGAAGGGTGCGAACAACGCCGAACGCGCCCCGATCGCCACATCGGCCTCTTTGGCCCGAATTCGTCGCCATTCTCGAAGCCGTTCTGCGTCGCTTAATCCCGAATGCAAAACCGCGATTCTGTCTCCGAAGCGGGCCCGAAAACGACCCACGAGTTGAGGGGTAAGGGCAATTTCCGGAACCAGGACGAGGACCTGCGTTCCTTCATGAAGAACCGTTTGGCTCGCCTGAAGATACACCTCTGTCTTCCCGGATCCGGTTACCCCATGCAGCAGGAAGACTTCTTGGTCGGCCGCCGCAATGGCCGCCAAACACTCCCGTTGGGCAGGGTTGAGGGTGGGCGGTGGTTTGGTGTCCTTGAGTTCACCAGAGAGTGCGGCAGACCTGTCTTCCCGTTCACCGAGTCGGACCAAGTCCTTGGCGACCAACCTGCGGACGGCGTCTCGAGCGGATGAGCCTTCAAGCTTCACCAACGTCGCGAGGTCCAGTTCTCCGCCGGCTTCGGCAAGCCGAGCAAGAACACCGCGCATGCGAATTCCGCCCTGTATGGGAATCGACTCTGGGGCAACACCGAGGTGCACAGTGGTAATGCGTCCAGTTCGCTGACCCTGTTCTCGCTCTTCGATCGCCACCCATTGCCGGCGAACCAATGTGTCTAACGCTCGATTGAGTTCGCCCGGCTGAAGTTCTTGATCGAGTTTTCTCGCGTAGCTGCCGCGCGTTCGAGCCGGGTGGGCGATGACCTCACGAAGCGCCAGCGTGATGGCATCGGTCGGATCCAGTTCTTCCGTGGCAAGGGCTTCGATGCCCTCCTCAGAAGGAAGATAGACCCGCCGAATTTTGACCTTGATTCGACTCGGGAGTGCGGTGGATATGACCTCGCCGAGCGCGGCGAAGTAATACCGTGAAATCCACTGAAAAAACCGAAGTTGTGCGGCATCGAATACAGGCGTGGGGTCCAACAGCCGTTTGATGGGCTTCACCTTTTTTACTTCGGTCGACTCCGCGACCTCGATGACATAACCGGTGATATTTTGGCGCCCAAATGGGACCAGCACCGCGTGCCCCATTTTGAGTTCGACGTTCGGCGGCACTGCGTAGGTAAACAGCCCACGTACTGGCCGCGCGACAGCCACTTGGGCGAAACTCAACGGTTGCTCATCTCCGCGAGCATTGCGCGCACAGGAGCCTCAAGGTCGGGGCGCTTGAGCGCGAAATGCACGGAGGCTCGGAGCAGGCCCACGACATTTCCGGTGTCGAATCGTTGGCCACTGAACGCCACTCCGTCGACTCGACCCTCCGCAGCCAAGCTTGCAATCGCATCTGTAAGTTGAATCTCTCCGCCTCGACCCGGTCTCGTCTCTGCAAGGCGATGCCACATGTCTGCGGGAAGGATGTAGCGACCAACGATGGCGAAGTTGCTGGGAGCATCCTCTGGTTTTGGCTTTTCCACCATGGAGTGAACAGCCATCCGCGTGGGCGTTGCCATTGAGCCCGCACAGATGCCATAGCGAGAGGTGTGCGCGGACGGGACCTCCATGAGCGCCACGACGGCATGGCCCGAGGGTCGGTCCTCCATAAGCTGCGCGATGGCGGGACGTTCAGAATCAATGATGTCATCACCGAGCAGAACGGCAAAGTCGTGGTCGCCAATCGCATCTTTGGCTTGCAACACGGCATGGCCGAGGCCGAGTGCTTCGTCTTGGCGGACTGCGATGACGTCAGCCATCGATACAACCTGCCGGACCTGGTCGAGGAGGTCATCTTTTCCATGGAGGGTCAGAAACGCCTCGAGGTCAGCATCAGGCATAAAGTAATCAACCAGAGCGTCTTTGCCCTTGGCGGTCACGAACACAAGGTGCTCGATCCCGGCAGCGACGGCTTCGGCAACGACATACTCGATGCATGGACGGTCCACGATTGGCAGCACCTCTTTTGGAACCGTCTTGGTGACCGGTAAAAATCGAGTCCCGCGACCCGCCACTGGAAATACGGCGGCGCGCACGTCGTGGTTGGGCATGGAGGTCCCGAGTTAGTACGAACGCGAGCGGCGTTCGAGTTGTTCAGCTTCGGTCTTGCAGTCGATGCAGTGGGTTGCGACAATCCGAGCGATCAGACGTTGCTCTCCGATCTCTTCGCCGCAGACCTCGCAATACCCATACTCGCCCTCGTCAATCTGCTGAAGCGCTTGTTGAATCTTGCGGATGTACACACGCTCGCGATCGCGAATGCGCAGCTGGAAGTCGCGGTTAGACTCCATGGTCGCGATGTCGAGGGCGTCAGCCAGCGCCTCTTTGTCGTCGGTGAGGTCCCCAAGGGTTTCGCCGGCCTCTTGAAGCAGACGTTCCAGACGCTCCTGCAGGATGTTCTTGAAGAATTCCAGACGTTCGGTTTCCATGGTTCTGCCTTAAATACGAGGGTTTAAGCCAAGGGCACAGGGCGACTCGCGGCCCTTGCCCCCTCTATCCGGTCGGTTTACTAAGCGGTTCATTCTACACTGGCAACGCACGGAAAGAGGACAGCGATGGGAAACAACAGAGTCCTGAGAGCCGGGGCCGCTGGCCTGCTGGTCTGCGTGACCCACCATGCTCATGCTCTCGACGCCTCTCAAGCGCAGTCTGGCGGGATGGGGAAGACCGTGCGTTCCAGTGTTCACGAAGCCGCTTCGGTATACGCGGCCCCCGGTCTCGTATGGGTGGGTGAACGTTTTGATGTGGGTGCAGGGGGCGGGCTCAATACCGACGGGTCTCGTTCATTTTTCGTCGGTGCACACGATGGACAGACCAGTGCCATCGGGCTTGGAGTGCACTGGATTTCCCACCGACGTGAGGCGGTGCCATCCGTCGATGAACTGCCTGGCTGGCGAAGAAAAGGGGAGACCTTCGATAACGAGGTGGAGTCGTCCGTGATTGCAGCTGCCATTGGCGGCGGCGGTGTTCATCACCTGTTTGGGTTCGGGGTGGGGCTTCGTTACTACTCGCGCACAAGTACGCTCCGTGGCGCCAGCCGGTCATTCAATGTGGCGCCGTCAGTTGCGGGTGTGGTTGCGGACCAAGTCACGCTTTCGCTGACGGTGGAAAACCCGCTGCCCTTCGAGTACATCGACGCACCGCTCGGGGTAGGGACCGGTGCGCGCTGGCAACCTACGCCAAGGTTTGCGGTGGCACTCGACACGCTGACCGACCTCGGCAGTGTGCCCGGCGAGGTTCGGTTCTCTCCGATGGTTGGGGCCGAAATGTGGCTCCATGAAATGGTGCCGCTGCGTGTCGGATGGACCCAAGACGGAATCACGCAGCGCCAACAGGTCACCCTCGGCTTTGGGGTCGCCAGCGATGCCATGGATTTCAGTTACGCCTGCGGCGGCCTGTGGTCCTCTGACTCAGGGCCAACGCTTCACCAACTCGCGATTCGGCTCTCCATGTAGCGCGCGGTCACGCGCCCATGGGCAGCCCAGCCGCGATTGCTGCTTCTTCGGCTTCGGCATGGCCGGAGTCGCGAAGCAAGCGCTTGGTCAACTGCATTGCGTTCTCCATGGAGTGGTCCATGTTGTTGTACCAAAACAATCCAGTACGCCCTGCGAGCTGGAAGTTCTTAAACTTGGAGAGTTGCTGCCGCGCGACATCGAGTTGTCCTGGGTAGTCCTTTCGATAGATGGGGTAGCTGTCTGGGAGCTTTTCAATCCGCACGTCGATGACATTCGCCCGATTTCGCACCATGCCCACGGAAACGAGGTCGTCGATCACCCAGTCGGTGAGTCGCTCTGCATTGTGCCAGCGCGTGTCGTCCTTCATGCAGGTGACTTCGCAGCAGTAGCCGCCGGTGCCTTGGGGGGCGGTATCCGGTGAGAAGAACTTTGGGATGCTGACGCGGTTGATCAGCAGTTTACTGGACCCGTAGTAGCACCACTGGTAATCACGGACTGGCTCCTCGTTGACCATCACGTTGTACAGCAGCAGTCCAAGGTAGTTGAGTTCTGGGCGCCGCAGGTTGAGTTGCTCGCATGCGAGCGTGAGCGGTGCCGTCCAAATCACCACTGAGGGCTCGATGCGCTCGTCGCCCGCGTACACCGCGGTGATGGCATCGTCTTCGCCCTCGAGGCGTGCGCCAGTCCCGGTGATGATGCGGCCCCCAAGTCGCTTGAAGAGTTCGGATACTTGGACCCAAGCTTCCTGCATTCCAGCCTTCGGGTACAGAAACCGCGGCGGTTCTGCATTTCCCTCGAGCAGCGTCGTCTTGAGCAGATGGAAAAGGTTCTGCATCTGCGCTTTGTCATCGATGATGGCCCGATTGATTCCGACTTTGGCCCAATCCGAGTGGGTGTCCCGGGGATGAATGCCCAGAAACTTTTCGGAGTATCCCCGGAAGAAATGCTCATATAGCGTTGGGCCGTACTGCCGTAAAATGTAGTCCTCAAACGTGAGGTCGCCGTATTCCTTGAAACCGTTGAGCGTGAGGTCAATGAAGCTCTTGCCAGCGAGGCTGGGTGGCAACTGAATCAAGTTCTGCGGCTTGATGGGCCACCCGTAATATTTGCCCTTGAAGAACACCTCGGACTTGCGAGGAAAAAACGTTCCGTGGCGGCTCAATACCCGGTCAAGGTAGTTCGCAACGTTTGGGTTTGCCGTGTAGAATCGATGGGGGCCGCAGTCGAATACGAAATCGTCGTAATGGAAGGACCGGGCAAGCCCGCCTACGATGGGCAGTTTCTCAATCACCACAACTTCAGCACCAGCTTCCGCGAGCAGGTGCGCAGTTACCAAGCCGGCAACGCCGGCACCGACAACGACAACCGGGCCATCAAATACGCTTGGCGGGCCTTCTGCCATGTTCCCCCTTGAGTATACATTTACTCATACCACTGAGGAAAGCGAAAGGCATGGCTAAACGCGTTAATCGTCATGAATGAGACCGAAATGGAACCCACATATTTATGCTGCGCATCGCAGTAGCTTCATGCGCCAGCTCGGCGATTACGATGCGTGTTTGCTCTTCGGAACACCGCACGTCGTGCGAAATGGAGATTCTGAATTTCCGTATCGCCCAAGCTCGGACGTGTTTTACTTGAGCGGCTGGGAGGCGCCCGACGTTGCCTTGCTCTTCCGGCCTGGTTCCGACCATCCGTTTGTCATGTTCGTGGCGGAGCGAAATCCGGCGTTGGAGACTTGGACTGGGCGACGCTGGGGTCCCGAAGGTGCGAAAGACCGTTTCGGTGCGGACGACGCATTTGCGTATAGCGAACTGGCAGAACGGCTTCCGGATTTGCTGCAAGGGTATCGAAACCTTCATTACCGTGTCGCCGAAGATCCGGACCGCGATCAGTTGTTGATGGGCGCCATCAAGGCTGCGAGGCGGAAGGCTCGTCGCAATGGTATGGACGTTCCGGATGCATTCATTGATCCGTCTCGGGTGTTGCACGAGCTCCGGCTGTTTAAAAGCGAAGACGAGATGGCCATCATGCAGCGGGCCGCCGACCTGACGGTCGAGGGGCACCTTGCGGCGATGGCTGCAACGCGGCCGGGCGTGTACGAGTATGAACTTGAGAGCATCATCGGCCACACCTTCAGGCTCGGGGGCGGAACAGGGCCGGGCTACACCACCATCGTGGGCGGTGGGTCGAATGCCACCATCCTTCACTATATCGAGAACAGCGCGCCGCTTAAGGACGGTGACCTTGTGTGTGTCGACGCAGGGTGTGAGTACGGCCTGTACACGGGCGATGTGACGCGTACATGGCCGGTCAACGGTCAGTTCACTGAACCTCAACGCGAACTGTATCAGCTGGTATTGGATGCACAAGAGGCATCCATCGCAGTGGCGGTGGAGGGCGGTTCAATGCGCGGCGTTCACCAAGCATCGGTGCGTGTCCTCACGGAGGGTATGGTTGCGCTTGGGTTGCTCAAGGGCGATGTCGACATCCTCATCGCGGACGAGAGCTACAAGCGGTACTACATGCACGGGACGGGTCATTGGTTGGGACTCGATGTGCATGACGTTGGGGCGTACTACAAGGACGGTGAAAGCCGACCGTTGGAGCCCGGAATGGTCCTGACGATTGAGCCGGGCATTTATGTGCCAGAAGACGACGAAAATGCCCCGGATCAATACCGCGGGATCGGCATCCGCATCGAGGACGACATTTTAATTGTAGCCGGTGGCAACCGCGTGCTGACAAGTGCGGCGCCGAAGACCATTTCTGACGTTGAGACTGCGGTCGGATCTGCCTGAAATGCTCGTTGTGAGAGACTGATATGTGTGGATTTGCGGTATAAACATGCCATGGATTACACGTCGCTTTCACGCGAGTTTCTCCGTGCGCTGCGCGGTGAACGGTCGCAGGTCGCGTGGTCTCGACGGCTCGGGTACCGCTCGAATGTGGCCTACAACTGGGAGAAGGGGAGGCGCTGGCCAACGGCCGCGGAGGCCTTCCGCGCCGCAGAGCGCAACGGTGTTGACCTAAACGCTGCATTGCGGCAGTTTTTTGGAGCAGCATGCCCCGACTGGATCGAGACATTGAACCTGACTACCTCGATTGCCGTCGCCCACCTGCTGGATGAGGTTCGGGGCACGGCATCGATCGTAGAGTTGGCTCGGCGGACCGGGTTCAGCCGATTCTCGCTTTCGCGCTGGCTGGCAGGCCAGAGTGAGCCGAAGTTGCCTGATTTTTTTAAATTGTTCGAAGCAAGCTCTACGCGCCTAATCGACCTCGCATCCGTATTGGCCGATCCGGACGCAATGCCCACAGTGGCCAATCAAGTCCGTCTTGCCGCATTGCGGCGCCAGGGGGCTTACAAGCTACCGTGGACCCAAGGGATCCTGCGTGCCCTCGAACTGAGTGAATACCGGGCGTTGACGGCGCACGAACCGGGGTGGGTTGGGCGCCAGCTTGGCGTGGGCATGCAAACGGAGGCCGAGTGCATCGAGTTTCTGGTCGAGACCGGTCAGATTCGATGGGATGGGTACCGGTATGTGGGAAACACGGTGGCTGTGGACACGCGCGGGCGGCCTGAAATCGGGCGTCGACTGAAAGCGCACTGGAGTCGTGTGGCTGCGGATAGAGTCGAGTCAGGATCGCCGGGTCAGTTTTCCTACGTAGTGTTCTCTGCTTCGCGAGCCGATCTTGAGCGAATCCGGGAGTTGCATCTTCGCTATTTCAATACGCTCCGAGGAATCATTTCTGAGTCTGAGCCAAACGAGATAGTGGCGGTGGCTAATGTTCAACTGTTTGGTTTAGAGGC
>DEBL01000386.1:7995-8740 GCA_002348535.1 Deltaproteobacteria bacterium UBA2957
AGGTGGGCGTTGTGTTCGGATTCGCTCGGTCCTGTAGCCGTGGCGCGCACGAGCGAGTGTACGACCTTGAGCGAAGCGGTACAGGGACGACTGGACGGTGTGGCAGCGTGTGGTGTCGCTGTTGCGGGTCCAGTGGTTGACGGTCGCGTGCGATTGACCAACGCCGATTGGGAGGCTGCTGAAGATGAGTTGTCCGTGCCAGTCGCGATCGTCAACGATCTCGAAGCTGTAGCGCTCTCTGTGCCGCTGCTTGGTAGCGGCGACGTCGACTGGTTGACCACGCGCGCCTCCCTCACGGGTAGGGTCCTGTGCCTTGGTATTGGCACAGGGTTCGGGGGAGCGCTGTGGTCTGAGTCGGGTGCAGTGGCGATGGAGCCTGGGCATGACCCGCTTCACTACGATGAGATCCTTCAGCGCAGGGTGACCGTCGAAGAGGTGGTGTCGGGGATCGGCATCGGGCGTATGGTTGAGCAAGGCCGCGATGTGAATGCAATCGTGCCGGCGGCTTTTCTGCGGGCGCTAACGGCACTGGTGAATCGAGAGCAGCCGGATGCCGTGTGCCTCATGGGTGGGGTGGTCGAAGCGCGTCGGGACCTGTTTCGTTGCGCCACGGACGTGGGGTTGCCGGTGGGCGTGATCGTTCACCCCCATCCAGCGTTGCTTGGGGCTGCTGCTGCCGCGAGGCGTCTGCTCGCCATGCAGTAACTCAACCCGTGCATTAGCCTTTGGCGTACGATTTCCGATA
>DEBL01000386.1:9176-9768 GCA_002348535.1 Deltaproteobacteria bacterium UBA2957
GCCCGCACGGTGCGGATTCTCTGCGAGTATGAGGAACCAAAAGCCCGCCTTGAAGCGGCCGGGGTGGAAAACACCATCGTGATGTTCGGATCGGCGCGCATCCGGCCGAGAGCGGAAATGGAGGCGGCGCTCGGCGAGGCCAAGGCGGCCTTAGCGAGTGGCGAGGGTACGCAGGACGCGGTGGCCTTGGCGGAAAAAAAAGTCAAACTCTCGAACTACTATGAACAAACTGTGGAACTTGCTGAACGACTGACGCGATGGAGTATGGACCGCGGGGGTGCGGAGTACCACATCTGCTCGGGGGGTGGCCCGGGCATCATGGAAGCAGCGAACCGAGGGGCCAGTCAAGTTGCCGGGGGCCGCAGTGTCGGGCTGGGCATTTCGCTCCCCTTCGAGGCCGGTGTAAACGAGTTTACACCTGACGACCTCGCGTTCGAGTTCCACTATTTCTTCATGCGGAAGCTTTGGTTTCTCTATCTCGCGAAAGCCGTCATTATTTGTCCGGGTGGATTCGGTACACTTGATGAGTTCTTCGAAACGCTGACGTTGATTCAGACCGGTAAAATCAGTCGCCCATTGCCCCTTGTCTTGT
>DEBL01000111.1 GCA_002348535.1 Deltaproteobacteria bacterium UBA2957
TGGTACTCCCAACGGGAGTCGAACCCGTGTCTCCGCCGTGAGAGGGCGGCATCCTTGGCCACTAGACGATGGGAGCGTATGTGTCGGTGGATGCAGGCGACTGCCCGCACCCGTACCGTACCCCTAACGGGCGCGGCGGTCTAACCAAGACTCAAGGTGAGTGTCAACCTTCGAGGGGCGGGCATCGGTCGGCCCCGGCTCGCATGCGGCGAAGGGCCATTGGCTTTCCAGCCGCGACCAACATCTCGTACAGTCCGGGCCCCGTTTTCTGACCGGTCATGCTCACTCGAATCGGCTGCGCCACCTTTCCAAGGCCCACCTCTTTAGACTCGCAGAATCCCTTCACGATGGGCTCGAGGGCGTCCTCGGTCCACTCGGGTGCGGCCTCGAGGGCATCCGTCAGGTCGCGGAGCAAGGGGCCTGTGGTCGGCTTCAAGAACTTCTTGATGGCGCCATCGTTCCACTCGAGGTCGGCATCGTCGACGAAGTAAAAGGCCGAGGCTGCAACCAGCTCAATCAGCGTCTTAGCCCGCGCCTGTACGGTGGCCACCACGGTCTCGAGTCGGTCGTCGGTGGCGATGCCAGCGGCCTCGAAGTAGGGCTTCACCCGCTGGGCCAAATCGGCCGTGTCGAGGCCAATGATCCACTGCTGGTTGAGCCAGCTCAGCTTGTCCATGTCCCACTTGGCGCCGGCCTTGGCGATGCCGTCGAGTCCGAACGCGGCGATGGCCTCGTCGGCGCTGAAGTGTTCCATGTCGCCGCAGGCCCAGCCGAGGCGCGTCAGGTAGTTGAACAGCGCTTCGGGCAGAAACCCCTTGTCGCGATAGGCGCCCACGCTGGTGTCGCCGTGCCGCTTGGACATCTTGCCCCCGTCGTTGCCCAAGATGATGGGCAGGTGCGCGAACTGTGGCACCGGAAACCCCAGCGCTTCGTACAGCATCTGCTGCTTGGGGGTGTTGTTGAGGTGGTCATCGCCCCGCACCACGTGGGTTACGGCCATTTCGTGGTCGTCAATCACCACCACAAAGTTGTAGGTGGGCGTGCCGTCGGAACGCTGAATGATGAGGTCGTCGAGCTCTTCGTTGTTGAACGACACATCGCCCTTCACCAAGTCGGCGACCACCGTCTCACCGGTCAGGGGGGCCTTGAAGCGCACGACGTGCTCACCGCAGTCGGGGCCGAGGTTCAGGTTTCGGCAGTGACCATCGTACTTGGGCTTCAGGCCCTTGGCTTGGGCCGCCTCGCGAACGGCAATGAGTCGCTCCTTCGAGCAGATGCAGCGGTAGGCGGTGCCGTTGGCCAACATGGCGTCTACATAGGTGCAGTACCGCCCTTGGCGCTCAGTCTGGCGATACGGCCCGTACTCGCCACCCTTCGTGGGGCCTTCGTCCCAGTCGAGTCCGAGCCACGCCATGTCGCGAAGGATTTGTTCTTCAAACTCAGGCTTCGAGCGCTTGCGGTCGGTGTCTTCGATGCGAAGGAGGAACACCCCGTTGTTCTTGCGCGTCAGCAGCCAGTTGTGCAGGGCGGTACGGGCACCGCCGATGTGCAGGTAGCCGGTGGGGCTGGGGGCAAAGCGTAGACGCATGGTCATGAAACCTCCGCGGATCAGGCCGGGGGTGTATCCCGATACCGGGCGCAGTCACGGATAAGGGTCGAGTTGGACCTCGTGTTCCAGCAGCAGCCGGTTGGCGGCCTCGATGTATCGCTCCTCCGCTTTGCGGACGGAGCGGTTGTCGTGCAGTGCCCGTGTGAATGCAGCGTTGTCGACATCGGTCCACGCCTTCGAGAGGGCGGCATAGGACTCGGCACGGATGGCCCACGCCCGCTCGATGCCCGAATGCACCTGTTCAAGGCCGCTGGTTCCCGGCTCGACGGCATCGACTTTTTCAGCAAGGTCGGCGGCGCGGGGCACGACCCTCTCGGCAAATCGAGCGGCAATTTCTGGAGTGTTGAGTTCTTGTTTCTTGACCAGCACGGTCACATCGAAGAATTCGCGACCGATGGCCTTGTTCTCGACGAACAGGGACTGCATTTCTTGCGCGTAGGCTTGTGCATCCGACCCCTTGGAGAATGAGCCGCAGGCCGAGATAGCGAGGAATGATGCAACCAAGAACATGAGTGCCAGAGGATGTAAGGTGTCCGGTATCGCGGTAGAGTAGCCCGTCGACGGCGCTTGGGGAAACTCGGCCAAGGTCAGGATGCGCCGATCGCCGGGTATGCCGCGGTAAATCAAGCTTTTTGAACGTATGGCGGTCGACCATCAAACGCGGCTCCTTTTAGGGGCGAACAGCCAGAGGCAGATTTTCATGCGCATTCCGCTCGATAAGATTCAGGGGCCCGGATTTTCGGTCACCGCAGACCACACCGACTCTTGGGTGACGGCCGCAGTGCAGACGGTCCGAGGGACTCCCGGCGAGCCCACCAACGATCCGCATGAGGGAGAATCGGCGGAGCAGGCCGTCATCGATTGGGTGATTCGTCGGGTGGGTCAACGGTTTCGCGTGTCGGGTCCGCTGAACGTGCAGGTCGTGTGCGCCTGTGACCGGTGCGGGTCCAGCGTCAATCTCACGATCAGCGGTGAAGTAAAGCAACTTTACGAGGCACCGGGTATGGAGCGGGACGCATCCGACATTGACCTTGATCATTCGGACCTCGAAGTGGGGTGGCACGACGGGCAGGCGATCGACTTAGAGTCGGTTTTGATGGAGGCTCTGGCGCTTCATGGACCCGATCGGGTTCGCTGCGACGATGTTGGTGTAAAGAGAATTAGCGGGGATCATCCTTGTGAACTTCCCGTTTCTGCGCTCGAAGGCGGACCGGATCGGGCCAATCCCTTTGCCAGCTTGAAGCTACCGGAATAAGAGCGGTGGTCTTCGGGGTCGGACCAATCGATCCCGGCTAACGAATCAGGTGAAATCATGGCCGTTCCAAAGAAACGCACATCGAAGAGCCGCAAGGGTATGCGCCGGTCGCATGACTTTCTGCAGTTCAAGGCTGCGGTCCATATTTGCCCCGAGTGCGGCGAACTGAAGCTGTTACATCACATCTGCGAAGCATGTGGCACGTATCGTGGGCAACAGGTGGTCGACGTCGAGTAATCTCGCGTGCTCAACATGAACGTTCGTCCCGTTGCGATTGATGCGATGGGCGGTGACCACGCCCCCTCGGCCACGGTTGAGGGGGCGTGTCGCGCTGTCCGAGATGGCCTACCTGTTTTGTTGGTGGGCGATGAAGCCGTTCTGCGTCCGCTGATCCCCCGCGGCATCGAAGTGCCCATTCTGCACGCACCCGAGACAGTCGGCATGGCTGAATCGCCCAGTGGCGCCGTTCGTTCTCGCCCGGACTGCAGTGTTCGGGTCGCCGCGCGCGCTGTTCACGAAGACCGGGCGTCGGCCTTGGTGAGCTTTGGCAACACCGGTGCACTGATGGCCGCGAGTTTGATGGAACTGGGGCGTCTCGACGGTGTTGAGCGGCCCGCTGTGATCACCGCGCTGCCAAGGAGCGATGGCGGACAACTGGTGCTTCTCGATCTTGGGGCCAATGTTGACTGCAAGCCAAGTCATCTCGGCCAGTTTGGGGTCATGGGTAGCGTGTTCGCTCGGGACGTTCTTCAGGTCGCTGAGCCGCGGGTTGGATTGCTGTCCAACGGTCACGAGGAAGGAAAAGGCAACGAGCAAGTCCGTGCTGCGCTGCCCGTTCTGGAGTCAATGCCGATTCACTTTATTGGTCCGGTGGAGCCGCACGACGCGCTTCATGGGGGCTGCGAAGTGGTGGTTTGCGATGGGTTTGTGGGCAATGTGATGCTCAAAAGCCTTGAGGCCGCCATCGGTGTGGCCGGTACGGTGCTGCGCGAAGAGATCGCGGGTCGTCCGGGTGCCGCCATTGGCATCAAGTTGCTTCAGGGTGCCCTTCAGGCGTATCGATCTCGCACCAGCGCAACCGCGATCGGCGGCGCATTCCTCGTTGGCGTCAACGGAACCGTGCTGGTGGGTCACGGTGCTGCCGATGCCACTGCGGTTCACTCCGGCGTGCGGCGGGCCCATGCTGCGGCTGAGGAACGGGTCACGGCCCACATCGGAGCGGCGATTAGCGAGGCGCTGTGCCCTTCGATCCCGAATGACACCTGATCGCCCCGTTGCAGTGACTCATCATCTTGATAAGGGGGCATCACGTTCGGAACGGGTCGATTCGGATTCGTTTCAGAGGCGCCAGAATCAGGAGCAGTTCCATGGCCAGCAAAGAAGAAATCGTTGGACAGGTCAAAGACCTTATCACCGCCAGCTTGGGCGTCAGCCCAGACGAAGTGGTGCCAAGTGCGTCCTTTATCGACGACCTCGGCGCCGACAGTTTGGATATTGTTGAGCTCGTTATGGCGATCGAGAAGCAATTTTCGATTGAGATCCCTGACGAAGACGCGGAAAAGATCTCCACGGTTCAGCACGCCATTGACTACATCAACGACAACATGGTGTAGCCCCCGACGGGAACCCAAGGGAGTGACCCGTGAATAGGGTCGTCGTCACCGGTTTGGGTACAATCAACCCGTGTGGCAACAGCGTTACTGAGACGTGGAGCGCCATCTGTGAGGGGCAGTCGGGGATCGGACGTATTTCTGCGTTCGACGTGGAAGATTGGCCGGTCCAGATCGCCGGAGAGGTCAAGAATTGGAACCCCGCCGAGGCCCTTGATCGGAAGGCCGTCAAGCGCATGGACCGGTTCATGCAGTTTGCGCTCGTGGCGTCCTTGGAAGCCGTGGCTGATTCAGGCCTCGATGCCAGTGGAGACGGTCTGGGCGATCGCGCCGGAGTGTATGTCGGGTCTGGGATCGGGGGCTTGGATGAGCTTGTTGGCGGTGCGCAATCGGTAGCCGATGCGGGCTGGAAGGGCTTGAGCCCGTTTTTTATCCCTCGGGTCCTCACCAACCTCGCTGCGGGTCAGGTGGCCATGAAGATCGGTGCCCGCGGCCCGAGTCTCTGTGTCAGCACGGCGTGTGCCAGCGGGAACCACAGCATTGGTGAGGGGATGCATGCCATCCGCCGGGGTGAGGCCGATATTGTGGTAGCGGGGGGTGCGGAAGCCTCGGTGTTGCCCATTGGAATCGGTGGCTTCATGGTGATGAAGGCGCTCTCAAAGCGCAACGATGACCCCAAGCGCGCAAGTCGCCCCTTCGATGCGGATCGCAACGGATTTGTCATGGGAGAGGGTGCGGGCATTGTGGTCCTCGAGTCGCTTGATCATGCATTGGCGAGAGGGGCCAGAATCTACTGTGAGGTCTCGGGGTACGCCTTGACCAATGATGCGTTTCACATCACCCAGCCGCCCAAGGGTCACCTCGGCGCCGTCCGGTGCATGAAGGCGGCCCTGAACGATGCGAGAATCGACCCGCAAGCGGTGGACTACATCAACGCGCACGGCACATCCACAGACGCCAATGATCGCAACGAGTCCTTGGGAATTCGGTCCGTATTCGGGAGCCACGCGGATTCACTGATGGTGTCGTCGACCAAGTCGATGACCGGACACCTGTTGGGTGCGGCCGGCGGCCTCGAGGCTGTGCTGATGGCCAAGGCGATTCAAGAAAGCATCGTGCCTCCGACCTCCACGTTCGAGCAGGCTGGAGAAGATTGTGACCTCGATTATGTGCCTGGTTCCGCCCGGCAAGCGCAGATCGGGGTAGGAGTGTCCAACTCGTTCGGCTTTGGCGGGACGAATGCCGTTCTCGTGTTTCAGGCGATGTAGCCACAGGAGTTCTCATGAACATAGTCACCGGCTCAGACCACGCCGGGTTCGATTTGAAGCATTCGCTGGTTGAGTTTCTCGAAGGTCAAGGCCACACGGTCAATGACAAAGGCACCCTCGCGAAGGAACGCTGCGACTACCCCGACTACGCCGCTGCCGTCGCGCGTGCGGTGATGGCGGGTGAGGCGGACCTCGGCATTCTTGTGTGCGGCACAGGCATCGGAATGGCGATGAGTGCCAACAAAATCGCCGGGATTCGCGCTGCAGTGGTGTCAGATGTGTTCTCGGCGCGCGCCACCCGCGAGCACAACGACGCCAACGTTCTGTGTCTCGGGGAGCGCGTCGTCGGTGTCGGTCTCGCACAAGACATCGTGTCGGCGTTTGTCGGCGCTCAGTTTGAGGGCGGTCGCCACCAAGGCCGCATAGACAAAATGATGGCCCTTGAGGGCTAAGCAACTTTTCGGGAGTACTCCATGCAAGCCAGCCTCCAATCTGCCGATCCCGCAGTCTTTGCGTCCGTTCAAGCGGAGATCCATCGTCAGCAAGACGACCTCGAGTTGATTGCCAGCGAGAACTACGTGTCCAAGGCGGTGTTGGAGACGTTGGGCTCGCCGCTTACAAACAAGTACGCTGAGGGCTTGCCGAACCGGCGGTACTACGGCGGGTGCGAGTTCGTCGATGAAGTGGAGAACATTGCCCGTCGCCGTGCCCGAGAGTTGTTCATGGTCGAAGGCTGTGACATCGGGGTCAACGTGCAACCACATGCTGGGGCTCAAGCAAACCAAGCTGTGTTCCTGACCCTGCTGGATGCCGGTGACTCCATGCTTGGTTTGGACCTCTCTCACGGGGGCCACCTGACCCATGGAAGCCCTGTGAACAGCTCCGGAAAGCTGTACACGGCTGCGCACTACGGAGTGGGCGCCGACGGGCGCATCGACATGGACCAAGTTCGTGCCCAAGCGTTGGCCACCCGGCCAAAGCTCATCATCACCGGAGCCAGCGCCTATCCTCGCATCATTGATTTTGCGGCGTTTCGGTCAATTGCAGACGAAGTGGGCGCCTACTTGATGGCCGATATCGCCCACATTGCAGGGTTGGTCGCGGCTGGGGTTCACCCGAGTCCCTTCCCCCATTGCGATGTGGTGACGACGACCACTCACAAAACACTTCGCGGGCCTCGTGGCGGCATGATTTTGGCGAAACGAGACCTGATGAAGTCCATGAACTCGGCGGTGTTTCCCGGGACCCAAGGCGGTCCGCTGATGCATTGCATTGCGGCGAAGGCTGTGGCCTTTGGAGAGGCCCTGAGCCCGGACTTTAAAGCCTACTGCCAGCAGATTCTGGACAACGCTGCGGCGATGGCCGACCGTCTGATGAGTCGCGGCATTGCACTGGTTTCGGACGGGACAGAGAATCACCTGATGCTGATCGACCTCTCTCGATCTCCAGCGGCTCCCGATGACCTGACAGGGAAACACGCCGAGGCGATTCTGGGCGAGGCCGGGATCACAGTGAATAAGAACACAGTCCCGGGCGAACAGCGCAGTCCAATGGTGACCAGCGGCGTTCGAATCGGAACGCCTGCGATGACCACTCGCAACATGGGCGTTGCAGAGAGCGTTCAAGTGGCGGATTGGATTGCGGACGTACTGACGCAGCCGGCGGATGAAGCGCTTCGCACTCGGATCAAAGCCGAGGTCCAAGGCATGTGTCGGCGGTTCCCGATCTACCCAAGCATGGGCTGAGTATGTTTTGTCCCACCTGTGAACACAACAAGTCCGAGGTCCTTGAGACCCGTTCGAGCGGAGACGGAATCCGTCGGCGCCGGAGTTGTGTGGGGTGTGGGCATCGGTTCACCACCTTCGAGCGGATCGAGAAGCGGACCCCGCTCGTCATCAAGAAGAATGGACAACGGGTTCCATTCTCGCGCGACAAGATTGCAGAGGGCTTGGGTGTGGCTTGCCGCAAGCGCCCTGTCAGCGCAGGTCGACTCGATGAAGCCGTTCGCCGGATCGAAGACCAAGCCATTGCCTTGGGACGCAACGAAATTCCGTCGGCAGAGGTCGGGCGGTTGGTGCTTGCAGAACTGAAAGGAATGGACCTTGTTGGATACCTTCGATTCGCTTCGGTCTATCAAGAGATTGAGTCGGCCGATCAGTTCCTTGAACTGCTCCGCCCGTGGGTGAACCCCGAGGACACAGGGGCATGAGTGACGTTGAGTGGATGCTACGCTGCATTGAACTGGCGCGGCAGGGAGTCGGTCGGACCGCACCCAATCCTATGGTGGGCGCTGTGGTGGTCCGCGACGGCCAATGCATCGGGGAAGGCTGGCATCGGGCGCCCGGATCGGCCCACGCTGAGGTGGATGCATTGAACCAAATGTCGACTTCCGCGGTTGGAGCGACCATGTATGTCAACCTCGAGCCCTGCTGCCATCAGGGCCGGACGCCACCGTGTACCGACGCCATCATCAACGCCGGGATCGCCAAGGTTGTTGTGGGGCAGGTTGACCCCGATTCGCGCATGCAAGGCAAGGGCATTCAGCAACTCCGAAATGCCGGCATCGAAGTGGTGGTGGGCGTGGCAGAACAGGAGGCGAGGGAC
>DEBL01000186.1 GCA_002348535.1 Deltaproteobacteria bacterium UBA2957
GACGTTTTTTGGGGCGAACCGACATTCCACTTGATGAAACCGGCATGACCCAAGCCCAAACGCTCGCTGACCGACTCAGCACACACTCGGTCAGCCACGTGTACGCCAGCCCGCTGGCCCGCGCCCTTCAAACCGCCACTGAACTAAGCCGCCCTCACGGTCTCGAGCCGCGCGCAGTGGGAGGCATCATCGAACTCGACCAAGGCGACCTTGAAGGCCGGGAGGGGCGAAACCTCGCTGTTGAATTTCCAGATTTTTATGCCGCCTGGCGGCAAGACCCCACCCACGCCCGTATTCCGGGCGGGGAAACATTGGCCGAATGCCATGCACGAAGTGTCCATGCGATTCACTCTTTGCTGGCCGACCACAGCGCAGCAGACACCGTTGTGGTTGTGTCCCATAAAGTCGCCATCAGCGCGATCATTTGCGATGTTCTCGGGCTACCACCTCGCTACAACATGATGGTCGAACAAGCCAACACCGCGATCAACCTGCTGGCTTGGAAACCCGGCTCCCTCTCGCTGCTTCGTCTCAACGATCATGAGCACCTATGAGGTCGCTCACTCACGAGCCTTGTCGAACGCAGAGACCACGATACCGGGCGTAATGACCTCGGGCAATGCGATGTGGGCCTTCGACCGATCGGCCGGAATCATGAGATAAAACGGCACACCGGCCTTCCCGTACCGTTGAAGCCATTTTGTGATGACTGGATCGCGCCGGGTCCAGTCCGCTTTCAGGGGGATGACCCCTGCATCCTTCATGGCATCGCGTACCGTTTGACTAGCCAGAACAGTCTTCTCGTTGGCCTTGCAAGACAAGCACCAGTCGGCAGTAAAGTCGACAAACACGGGGTGTCCCGCGAGCGCTTCAATGCGCTCCTCACTGAAGTCTTGCCAAGGCACTTCCTCGCTGAAGTCCAGTTCCAATGACAGCGCCTGCCCTGCGGTGCCACGCTCTTCGGCAAAATCCGTGATGAGAAACTGAAACCCGGCGCCCGTTGACAATGCGAGGGCGATGACAAGCGAGCTTAGCTTGGCTCGGTCGGTCGCGATCGGACCACCCCATCGGCCGACAACCCAACAGCCGATCGCAACCACGAGCAAGAAGGCCAAGAACCCGACTGCACCGTCTGTTCCGGTCTGGGCCCCCAGCACATCGATCAACCAAACCGTTGTGGCGATCAATGTGAAGCCCATGAACTGCTTGAAGGTTTCCATCCACGCGCCCGGTTTGGGAAGGAAACGGGCAAAGGTCGGCACGTAAGCGATCAACAAAAATGGTGCTGCCAACCCAAGTCCTGCCGCCGAGAAGAACAGGAGAATGCCCCAACTCGGCAGGGTAAATGCGAAGCCCATTCCCGTACCCAAGAAGGGTGCAGAGCAGGGCGTGGCGAGCAGGGTTGCGAAGGCGCCCGTGAGAATGTGCCCCAGCATTCCCTCTTTGTTCTGCGCTTCAGACATGCTGGTCGCGCCGAAGGCGGGCACCTCAAACACCCCGAACAGAGACAAGCCAAACACAAACACAATGGTGGCCAACGCGATCACGTACTCGGGCGCTTGAAACTGGTAGCCCCAACCGACCTCCAGTCCCAACACCGTCCGCAGCACAATCACGGTTCCACCAAGGGCAAGGAAGCTCAACAAAACGCCAATGGTGTAGCCAAGACCGGCCCGTTTGCGTTCAGAAGCGCCGGAGTCATGCTGCTCCACCAAGCTGTAGATCTTCAGGCTGAGCACGGGCAACACACACGGCATGATGTTCAGCAGCATGCCGCCGAGAAATGCCATCAAGAGCATTGCGCCAAAGTTGGGCTCATCATCCGGCAGCGTCGCAGGCACCGGGTTGTTGTCTGACTTCGGCTGGGCCCAATTCAACGGCACAGAGAACTCATGGCGGGCAAAGCCGTCGCCTGCTGGGAGCTGAAACAAGCCTCCCACTTCGTCTTGTGTCGGGATTGCCTCTGGAGCGAACGTCTCTCCCTTCAACACGATTCGCGTTCCCCCTTCCCGATCCTCGAAGGTTGTTTCGAGGATCATCCACTGCTCCCCTGCGATCGGTGCAAAGAACGGCCACCCTGTGCTGTCACGTTCCATGGTGCCGGCGTGGTCGACATCGAGGGTCACCGTAAATGTCTGTTCCGGACCCACGATCGGCGGGTCCACCGTCCCGTTGATTGTCAGGCCATCGGGCAGCCGGCCTGGATGAAACGAAACCGCATGCTCGAACAGCGGCGCATGCTCAGACGGCGAGGACGGGCCGGCCGAAACCAGCACTTCTGAGTGTTCGAGTTCGACGCTGCCGGGAATGCATGACACCTCGCACACCAGCCAGCTGGCTTTTAGGCCCACCGCATAGGTGCCAGGCTCCATGTCGGCTGGAAACACCATCTCCGTAAACAACAGGACCTCGTCCTCGTAGCCGTACGAAATGATCTGTTGCACATCGAACTTGTGCGGGACTGGGTATTCGTAGGGGCCCACGGTGACACCGGGCGGCGCGGACCACTGAATGTCGGTGGGCAGGCCGATGTCCCCGGGACTCTTCCAATACGTGTGCCAGTTCGTGTCTTGGTCGAGATGCAGACCGACCCGAAGCGTCCCTCCCGGTTCAACGCTGGTTCGATCCACCACCAAACGTGCATGGACCTGATGGGGTTTGCCCGGCTGATTTTCCGGCCGCTTCGAAGCTGATTCGGGGACCGACTCGAATGACACGGAAGGGGGCGCAGTCCACCCCGGGGGCGGCAGACTCAAGCCTGCTGCATAAACGTTCATTCCCCCTACAAATGCCGCGCCGAAAAGGTTCATTGTCCACCCTTGTTTGGTGTCTTAGCTGCTGCCGGAACAGACTCTATTCGAACGATCGATTCGATGCGGTCCGCCTGCGGCATCCAGCATAACGACTTCTTGCATCCTTGATACTCGACGACAAATCCAACCTTATATGTTCCCGAAGCGCAGGCGGGCACGGTTACCGGAACTTGAACAATCACGTCCATGTCGTATTGCTCGCGCGTGGATGTCGGGTCGGCTGGGTCGGGCTTGATGAAACCCGGGGGAAACGACGGTGCCCCCACCGCGATTTGGCACGATGCGCTGGGAGGCACCACATTCCATTCCGCGCCGTTCTTCGAAGGCTTGTGACTGATTTGCTCCGTCAACACCGCCATCATGTCCCGGTACAAGTGGTGTTGTTTTGGCACCCGCAGGACTACGTCAACGCTGGTCGACTCGCCCGATGCCAGTGCGGCATCCGTCGCTTCGACCCGAAACGGATTGTTCGGTGCCGCCGCACTCGTTCCGACAAACACCATCCAACCCGCTACCATCATTGAGTTCAGCATCTACTCAGTCCCTCGTGAAAACCCCTCACCCACCGCCTACCTTGCCGGATTACAAGGCAACCCGCCACCTTCGGAGCAAGCAACCATGATCCAACCGACGCGTGAACAACTCAGAACCCTCGAATTTATCGAGCGTTTCTGGTTTCGGGTCGCTGACTTTGTTCTTCGGTTCCTACACCCCATCTGCGTCGCTTGGAATCGCGTGTTTATGGTGCATTTTTCATGGCTCATGACCGGTTCGAGAGTGAGGGTTCGGGGCCTCGACAACATTGCACATCTTGGCAAACGTGATTGTGTGGTGTTCGTGGCAAACCATCGTTCGTTCTTCGACTTCTATGTCATCGGACCGATCCTCTACACGCGCACCAACCTCTCCAAGCGAATCCTGTTCCCGGTCCGATCGCCTTTCTTTTACGACCGGTGGATGGGGGGTGTCATCAATGCGGTCATGAGCGGATTTTTTATGTTTCCACCCATCGCACGCGAGAAATCAAAGCGAGGCTTCAACAACTACGCACTGGACCGCATTGTTGCCGAGATGAAGCGGCCCGGACACCTGCTTGGCATTCACCCTGAGGGCACACGCAGCAAAGGCGACAGCCCCTACGCCCTGCTCCGCCCGCAACCCGGAGTTGGCATCGTGTTGTCTCGCGCGCCGCACAGTTTGGCCGTGCCGATTTTCATCACCGGCTTATCGAACAACATGTTTGAGGAATTTAAAAGGACGTGGCGTGGCAACCGGGATGATTTCCCCATCGACGTCTGGTTTGGGCCCGTTCAAAAACTCGATGGGTTGAGGGCCAAAGGGGACCGACTGGCAGTCCAGATGGAGATTGCCAAGTCTGTGATGGCTGGTGTCCAGACTCTGGCTGACGCTCACAAAGAAGAATTCAATCCCTAGCTTCTACGTGTTTGCTGGTACAACATTGTATGGCCGAAGCAATCATGGGCGCCGCTGGAATTTTGCTCGCCGTTATCGGTTTGGTCGGCGTAACTGTGGGCGTTCGCGGCATCCGTCGGCATGGGCCCGACCACCCCATGCAATACCCCATCGGATTGCCTTGGCTCCGGTCCCGTCTGACCACGACAAAAACGGTTTTTCAAATTGGCCAGTTGTATGCAGCGGCGGGCATCCTCATGGGTTTAGGAGCCGGATCGATTCAGGCGCAGAGAAGGTCGCCAGCGCTGCTGGCTGACTGCCGACCCATCAGCAAACAAATCCAGCTGGCTTTGACTGGTTCAGCGGTCTACCCGATCCACCTAATGGACACCAAACACCGCGACGGCTCCACAACCTGCTCGGTTGGTGCCGGCAGGGGCACCACCGCGGTCACCGTACGTACCCAACCTCGACGAGACACAATTGGCGAATCCTTTAATTCAATGGTGCACGGACTCGAGCGAAACGGCCTCGCCACCCGCCCTTTTCTCAGCGAGGGCCAGCGCGGTGTCGTCGGTACTGCAGGGCAGGGCTCCGTGAACCCCCACCAAATCGTGATGGAAGAAGGGACTGCAATCCACAGCATCACGGTTCATCCCTCCAACAATGCCAACCAACATCTGCAGCGGATCCTCACAAGTTTCGGTGAGCCATAGCCGATGGTTGCTGTATAGTGACGCGGGGGCTTTGTGTTTGGGTTTATTGGAATCACTGCAGCATGGGCCATCCCTGCTTTGCCTTGCGGAACCCCACAGCACATTGTGGAGTTCGCGGACGTCGACATCGCAGTCGCCGCCCCGCCATCGAGCGACCTGACTGACCAAGAGTCCCACGGCTCCATCCCCAATGTTCGGTACTCGGACCGATTTGCCCTAAAATGGGGGCCTGCGGTAACCCTGTCCGAAGTCGATGCCGCACGACTGCTGAATGACTTCGACTTTGCGCTGAGCGAAATGGTCGGAGAGTGGGGAATGCCCGACCCCACGGGAGTCGGAGGCACCTACTTCAACGTATACATCGGTGACTCCGGTGGTGTCGTCCCGTCCGTCTACGGAGCGGCCGGCTACTACACAACCGACTCGTTTGGGTATCCGATGATTGTCTTGAACCGCGACATCTTGGGTGATGAGCCCTATGTCCGGTCGGTTATCGCCCACGAGTTTTTTCACGGAATCCAAGGTGCCACGAGTGCGTATCGCAACTGGGAACGGGCCTCATGGTACTGGGAAGCAACGGCAACGTGGGCAGCCGGCGAAGCGGTACCCGAGTCCGGTACGTATGCCTCCTTTCTCGTATTCTATGCAGCCCAACCCCATGCTGGACTTTACCACTTCGGAAGCGATGATTTTGGAGGTGCTCCACCCGATTATCACCAGTACGGCGCTTTCATCTTTCCCCGATTTCTATCCGAGTTCATGGAAGGCTCCGAGGCCATTCGCGAATCTTGGCGTGCCGGTGATTCAGATGGAGACCCAGTGGTGTTCTTGCGGGATTACATGACGCCCGCGCTGTTCGACGCCGCATTTCTCGACCACGCAGCCCACACGCTTCTGTGGGACTACGCAGACGGCGAAACGTATCGATACTGGGTGGATGGCCTCATCGGTTACTGGCCCGAACGGGACTTCCGGACCAGCTCGCTCACCGCCCTTGATGAGGAATGGTATGTCTCGGCCGATGGCATCCAGCTTGCGCAATCCAGTTACACCGTCGTGCCCGTCCCCGCGGGATGGGCAGACGATGGCTTGCTGACTGTACGCATCGAGTCTCACGGTTCGCCCTCGACCGCCTGTGAGCCTTCATTCGCCGGTCGGCTAATTCGCGTCGATGAAGGCGGACCCACCTACATCACATTGTCAACGACTGCAGAACACGACACTGCCACTGTTGGAGCTTCTGGCGAACTGTGGCTCGTCCTCGCGAATCTGGCGACACTGGATACCTGTGATGGGTCCGCCCAATTCAAGGTTTCCTTTGTGAGGAGGGACGACCCGGCGCCAGACCCGACTGATACCGGTGAACCCGACACGGGTCTCGACACTGGAACAGAACCCGATGTTGACACGGGGAGCGAAGACAATGAAGAGTCGGCTGGAGAACCGGTTCGGCCCAGCGTGGATGCTCGGTCATCATCCACAAAAGGGCCGTCGGGCTGTGGATGCACGGCCTCCGCGTCAAGCCAGCATGTGGCTTGGGCACTGGCAATGATGCCCCTCGTGCTGTTGCGACGCCGTTCGGACCCGTTCGTACCCTGATGGATTTGTCAGGCGTCGCAGTAGTCATTCCTGCCCTCAATGAGGAGGAGAGCCTCCCATTGGTCCTCGCCGAAATGCCCGAGGTTGGTGTCGTTCTTGTCGTCGACAACGGCAGCGAAGACAAAACCGCTGCCGTTGCTGAGGCCGGGGGCGCGTTCGTTCTGTCGCAGCCGATCCGAGGGTACGGCAACGCCTGCAAGACTGGAATCAGCGAGGCCGTCCGGCGAGGGTACCCCATCGTTGTCATTTTAGATGGAGATCACAGTTTCAATCCTCGTGAGATCCCTCGGCTGGTGGGTCCCATTATCGCCGACGAGACCGACATGGTCCTCGGCGATCGAACCGAAGGCGCCGAACCGGGGGCTCTTCTTCTCCAGCAACGATTCGGCAACTGGGTTGCCACCCAACTCATCCACCGAATCTCTGGCCATCAATACCGGGACATGGGACCATTTCGCGCCATACGGGCCACAACCCTCACCGCATTGGACATGAAGGACCCAAACTACGGTTGGAATGTTGAGATGCAACTTAAGGTGCTCAAATACGGATACCGGGTCGACGAGGTTCCCGTGTCATGCAACCGACGGGCTGGAGGAGAGTCTAAGATCAGTGGCTCAGTACGGGCTTCGATTCGATGTGGAATCAAAATGATCTCCGCGACATGGCGGTATGGACTGTGACGATCGATGTGGTCGTCTTGACCAAATCGCCGACTCAAGGGCGGGTAAAAACGCGCCTCGCTGCCGCCATCGGTGTAGCCGAAGCAACCGCCCTTCACGCCGCGATGGTCTGGGAAACACTTGACCGGGTTCGACGCTCTGGAGCGAACGTGCGTGTGAGTCTCGCCGACTCGATTGAAGGTGACTTCGCGCGCGCACTGCGTGCAGCCGACTATGCAGTGGAGGCACAAGTTGCGGGCGACTTGGGACGTCGGCTTTCGCATGCACTGCGCCATTCAGGCCGGCAACTTGCACTCGGAACCGACTGCGTCACCTTTGACCCGGCATGGATCACCTTGGCGGGCGAAGCGAAAGAGTTGGTCTGCATGGGGCCAACCGATGACGGTGGCTACTGGGCGATCGGCGGATGCACGGAATCGGCCGACCTAAGGGCGGCGCTCTTCGATGGCATGGAGTGGTCGACGTCCACCGTTGCCGCGGAAACTTCACGCCGACTGACGAACGGGGGCGTGTCACTGCGCCTCCTACCGCGCAGCTACGACATTGACATACTGGCAGACCTACAGCGGCTTGCCGCGGATGAAGGGTGCCCAGCGCGCATTCGGGAGTGGTTGCGCTCGTTCAGCGTACCGATTCGGCGTTGAACGGAATCAGCACCTTATCCATCGACGCATTCCATCCTGCGGGAGGAGCCGGCAGGCGTCCTGCCTTGTTCAATGCCTTCAATGCCGCTTGGTCGAACGACTTATACCCGCTGCGTTGCGGCGCACTCAGGCCAAGGATGTTGCCCTCAGCGTCCACTTTCACAACAAAAGTGACCTCAACGTCGGGCTGCTGCTTGACCACGCTCTTGGGCGCCTTGAAGTAGCGATAAACGGCTGCACGACATTCCCCATAATAGCCGTCAAGATCCATCCCCTCGACAACCTTTGGCTCTTCAACTTCCTCTGCCGGGTCCACTGGCGCAACGATCTCTGGGATGTCGTTGAGCATGTCTTTTACGCCGCTCTCATCGCCCTCGTTTGCGAACACCGGTGCGCTCACCCCAATCAATGTCATCCACAGCATGTCTCGCCTCCATTGACACATTATGACCCAAAGGTACTTCGCCTGCCCCACCCTGCCAACTGCCTGGAGATACAAATGCCCGCAGTGGATGCCCTGCCAGATGGAACAGAAACCATACACATCATGGGTGTCGGGGGTACCGCAATGGCTGCCCTTGCCGGAATGCTGGTGGATGCGGGCTACCGCGTGACGGGCTCCGACGGCAACACGGTCTATCCGCCGATGAGCGACTATCTCACCAGCCTCGGAATTGAGCCGATGGTTGGCTTCAATGCCGCTAATTTAGACCATGACCCGGACCTCGTGGTGATCGGAAATGTGGTTCGGGCATCCTATGAAGAGGCAGTAGCGGTTCTCGACCGAAATCTTGCCTACATGAGCTTCCCAGCATTGCTCGGAGCCCGATTTCTTGACGGCAAACGGAGCATCGTGGTCGCCGGCACACACGGGAAAACAACCACCACGTCCATCGCCGCATGGTTGCTTGAAGCCGCCGGGAAGGCTCCGGGCTTCTTGGTCGGCGGAGTGATGGCCAACTTCGACCGCACTGCACGCGCCCCGGGAGCAAACCACTTCGTCATTGAAGGCGACGAATACGACACCGCCTTCTTCGACAAGGGCCCGAAGTTTTTGCATTACCGCCCAACTACAGCCATTCTCACGAGCATCGAGTTCGACCATGCAGACATCTACAGAGACCTTGAGCATTGCCAAGAATCGTTTCGAAAACTCATGACCATCATGCCGGAAGATGGGTGTATCGTTGCGCGCATGGACCACTCATCAGTCGCGGAAGTGGTCCAAGAGGCGAACTGCGAAGTCCGTCGATACGGACCGGATCAAGAATGGGATGGCACAATCGACGCGGTTGATACGGTCGCCGGCAAAATGGCATTCACAGTGCTGAAGAATGGAAAGGCTTGGGGGCAGTTCGAGTCCATGATGGTCGGAGAACACAACCTCTACAACCAAGTCGCAATTGCAGCGGCTCTCGATCGCGAAGGAATTACCGTCACAGAGCTGGCTAACGGGTTCGCAAGCTTTCAGGGGATTCGTCGCAGGCAAGAGGTCCGCGGCGAACCGGGTGGAGTCACCGTGATCGATGACTTTGCGCACCACCCAACGGCTGTGGGCCTCACGCTCGAGGCGCTTCGTATGCGCTTTGGTGGTCGCCGACTTTGGGCAATCTTTGAGCCGCGCAGCAACACAAGTCGGCGCAATGTCTTTCAGGACGCCTACGCGCAATCGTTCGATGCTGCAGATGTGACCGTGATCGCTGCCCCTTTCGACCAATCGGGCATCGACGAAGCGGACCGTATGGATCCCGCACAACTGGTTCACGACATTCGCTCTCGGGGAAATGAGGCCTTCAACTTGGCCGATGCGGAGTCGATTGCGACGATGGTTGCAGCGAACGCTCAGCCCTCTGATGTGGTGGCGATCCTCTCCAATGGAGGCTTTGATGGTCTCCACGCTAAATTAATTGACCGCTTGGAACAGCGTTTTTCAGCCGTAAAATCATAAAGCGGACAATTTTTGGCTTGCCGCGGCAACACTGAAGAAGTACTGTACAGATGTTCACCCCCTGTGCAGAAAGTCTGCCCACCTCCTCGCATCCCTTCCTCTGATTTGGAGACCTCATGCCCATCGATCCGAAACGAACCAAAGCCCTCGACGACGCCCTTGCCAGCATCGAAAAACAGTTTGGAAAAGGAGCCATCATGAAGATGGGTGATTCCGAAATTCCAAAGGTCGATGTAATCTCAACAGGCAGCATCGGCCTCGATATCGCCCTTGGCATCGGTGGGCTCCCGAAAGGTCGCATTTGTGAAATCTACGGCCCGGAGTCTTCAGGAAAGACCACCATTGCGCTGCAAGCGATTGCCCAATGCCAAAAGAATGGCGGAGTTGCTGCATTCATCGATGCTGAACATGCGCTGGACCTCACCTATGCAAAGGCACTGGGCGTAAACGCCGAAGAGTTGTTGATCTCCCAGCCAGATTGTGGTGAACAAGCTCTTGAAATTGCAGAAACCTTGGTGCGTTCCAACGCCATCGATATTGTCGTCATCGACTCGGTCGCCGCCCTAGTCCCACGTGCTGAATTGAACGGAGACATGGGCGACGCTGCACCGGGCGCGCAGGCGCGTTTGATGAGCCAAGCAATGCGGAAGCTGACTGCGGCCATCCACAAGTCAGACACGTCGATGCTGTTCATCAACCAACTGCGCATGAAGATCGGTGTGATGTTCGGCAGCCCAGAAGTCACGAGCGGCGGAAACGCGCTCAAGTTCTACGCCTCCGTCCGTCTTGATATTCGCCGGATCGGCGCCATCAAAACCAATGGCGAGTCTGTCGGAAACCGTACACGCGTGAAGGTCGTCAAGAACAAGCTTGCGCCCCCCTTCCGCCAAGCGGAGTTTGACATCATGTACGGACGCGGTGTCAACAGTCTGGGTGAACTCATCGATATTGGTGCGGACCTCGGAATGGTCAGAAAAGCCGGGTCTTGGTACTCCCTTGGTGAGGAGCGAATCGGTCAAGGTCGTGACAATGCAACCGCGTATCTGAACGAACATGCTGACAAGGGAGAAGCGCTGCGGCTTGAAATCATGAGCCGGCACGGCATCGGCGTGCCACTCGTGAGCAATGACGCAGCTGGCGAGGCGTAGACCTCACATTCACGAACAACGGCGCGTCGGGGCATTTGCTCCGCCGCGCCGTGTTTTTTGGTGTACCCTCTCGCCATGACCCTTACCGACATTTGCCGTTCTGCAGTTTCCGCTGGCGCCTCTGACATCCACATCAAAGCCGGCAGCCGCCCAGTCATGCGGGTCGACGGCAAAATTACGCCCATTCCTGAAACCACCGCGCTTGTGGCCGAGCGAGTCGGTAAAATGGCGTGGAACATCATGGCTCCTGCTCAACGAGAACGATTTAAAACCGACCTCGATCTGGATATGAGTTGGCAACTCGATGGGCTCGGCCGGTTTCGAGTCAATGTGTTCCGGCAACAGCAGGCGATTGGTATGGTGCTTCGAATCATACCGAGCACGGTGAAGAGCCTCGATGACCTCAGGATGCCCGATGTGCTCAAAACGATTGCACAGCAGCCTCGCGGACTGATTCTGGTCACTGGGATCACCGGTTCCGGAAAAAGCACGACGCTGGCAGCGATGGTCGAAGAAATCAATCGTACTCAGGCGAGCCACATCGTCACGATCGAAGACCCGATCGAGTTCGTATTTACCGATAAGAAATCGGTAATCAATCAGCGGGAAGTGGGCGTAGACACCCTCAGCTTTTCCACCGCTCTGCGTGCATCGCTACGCCAAGACCCTGACATCATTTTTGTTGGTGAACTCCGCGACAAGGAAACCGTTGAGATCGCGTTGAACGCTGCGGAAACTGGTCACCTCGTGCTCAGCACACTTCACACCATCGATGCCACCGAGACCATCAATCGCATCATTGGCTTCTTTGACCCGCACCACCACCAGCAGGTCCGCACCCAACTCGCGAGTGTGCTCCAGGCCACGCTGTCCCAGCGCCTCATCCCAACAACCATGGGAGGCCGAGTCGCGGCCATCGAGGTCATGCGGAATACAGGGGTAATCACCGACTGCATCACTGATCCGAGCCGGACCAATGAAATTCCAGACTTGATGGCCCGCAACCACACAGTGTACGGAACGCAGACATTCGATCAAGCCGTATTCGCGCTGCTCCAAGACGGAATCATTGCAAAAGACCAAGCCTTGCGGTCGGTCAACAATCCGGATGATTTGGAGTTGAAACTTCAAGGGATTCATTCCGGTCTCCTTTGACCGTCGCTTCGTGCTCGACGGCGGATTAAGGGGCTGCTGCAGCGCAGGAGACCCCCGTGAAGTCCAATGAAATCCGCTCACGCTTTATCGATTTCTTCGTGTCCAATGGGCACGAAGCGGTCCCGAGTGCTTCCCTAATTCCGAGTAACGATCCCACGCTGTTCTTCACCAATGCAGGCATGGTTCCGTTCAAGGACGTATTTACCGGACGTGAGTCTCGAGGGTATCGGCGCGCCGCATCGAGCCAGAAGTGTCTGCGTGTATCAGGGAAGCATAATGACCTCGAGAATGTCGGCCGGACCCCGCGTCACCACACGTTTTTTGAAATGCTTGGGAACTTCAGCTTTGGCGACTACTTCAAGGCCGATGCGATTCGATTTGCTTGGGCCTTCTTGACCGAAGAGCTCGGCATCAGCCCCGACAAACTTTGGGTCACCGTATTTGAGGACGACGATGAAGCGGCCGGACTCTGGGAAAGCGTTGCCGGTGTCGCCCCGAACCGCATCCAGCGACTTGGGGCCAAAGACAACTTCTGGTCAATGGGCGAGACTGGGCCATGCGGACCGTGCTCAGAAATTTTTTATGACCACGGCTCTGAATACGGGCCAAGTGGTGGCCCCGAAACCGAGTCTGACCGCTACATCGAGATTTGGAATTTGGTGTTCATGCAGTTCGACCGCGCTGCAGACGGAACCATGACGCCGCTTCCCAAGCCTTCAATCGACACAGGTATGGGCCTCGAGCGAATCGCCGCCGTGATGCAAGGCGTCTACAGCAACTACGATACGGACTCTTTTCTCGACCTCATGGAGTGCGCCGCCAAGTTGGCCGAGGTCAAGATTGGAGACGACGGCGAGGTGGACACCGCACTGCGCGTGATCGCCGACCATGCGCGTGCCACGGGATTCTTGGTCGCAGACGGCGTGATGCCATCCAATGAAGAGCGCGGCTACGTGCTTCGGCGGATCATGCGTCGAGCAATACGGTACGGCGTCAAAATTGGACTAAACGAGCCGTTTCTGTTTCGTGTGGTCGACACATTGGTGGAAACGATGGGCGAAACCTATCCGGACCTCAATCAACGAAGAGACTTTATCCGCGAAGTCGTTCGGGGTGAAGAAGAACGATTCCGAGAAACACTGGACAAGGGCCTAAGTCTCTTGGACCGTGCTTTTGATTCGCTGCCCGAAGGAGGAGAACTACCGGGCGACACGGCGTTCAAACTCCATGACACCTTTGGCTTTCCGCTCGATCTCACTCGGCTCATATCGGCTGAGCGAGGCTACACGGTGGACGGTGATGGATATGCGACGGCAATGGAGGCGCAGCGAGCCGCAGGCCGCGCAGCATGGAAGGGGTCAGGCGACATGACAGTCTCCGACGTGTACCACACCATCGCCTCGCAGAACGCACCGTGTTCGTTCCTTGGATACACAGAAGACACCGCAAACGGATCCGTCATCGCCATTGTCAAAGACGGTCAACAAGTCGAATCCCTGAGTGAGGGCGAAAATGGAACCTTGGTGGCAGACCAAACGCCATTCTACGCAGAGTCCG
>DEBL01000322.1 GCA_002348535.1 Deltaproteobacteria bacterium UBA2957
CCCCCAGCACAGTGCCCGGTAGCGACGGTGGACGGTATGGGCGGCAAACTGCGCAGTCAGGCCGTCGTAGGCCTGCTGCGTTCGTGCCACCACCATCACGCCGCTGGTGCCTTTGTCGAGCCGGTGCACGATGCCCGGGCGTTCTGGGTGGCCGCAATGCGGGTCGAGCCGGTCGAGCAAGGCGTTGACTAAGGTTCCGTCGTCGTTTCCCTTCCCGGGGTGAACCACCAATCCGGCGGGCTTGTCGACCACAATGACATGGTCGTCTTCGTACAGAACGGGGACATGGATGTTCTCGGCGCGCAGACGCGTGTCGGGAGGCGGCGGAACCACCACCTCGATCCGCTCGTCGCCCCGAAGCTTTCGCGCGGGCTTCACCGTGGACCCGTCCACCGTGACGAGACCGGCTTCGATCAGCGTCACCGCACGCCCACGAGAAACACCGAGCGTCTCTGACAACCAGCGGTCAATCCGACCCGCCCGAAGCGGCGCGATCAGGGAGTGGCGTTGCTCAGCCACGGCTCTGCCGGTACAGCTCGAGGTAACCCTCGACCGCCTCGGCATGCTCAATCTTCAGGGCACGGGTGAGCTCTTTCACGTAGCCTCGCACGAAGGTCTCCGCCGGAAGGCTACCGAAGTCGTTGCTCTCCAAGGCATGCAGGTACCGCAGCGATATGCGGGTCTCTTCGGCGACGTCTTCAATGGTGCGCTTCCGGAGTTCCCGGACCGCGCGCAGGAATCGACCGTCGTAGCCATACGTTGCCGCGATGCCGTTGACGTCATCGGGCACGGGCGCCGTTTGTTCTGGCACCGTCGCGGCGGCGGCCGGCTGAGCCGGAGGGGCAACGCGCGGCGGCTGCACGGCAGGGGCGACGCGCGGTGGCTCCACGGCAGGGGCGACGCGCGGTGGCTCCACGCGGGGCTCAGCAACGCGCGGCTCTGCAATCCGCGGTTCGGCCACGTGGGGCTCCGCTGCTGGCGCAGGACCACCGCTGGGCGTAGGGCCCGTCGCAACGCGGACTTGATCGGTAATCTCAGCGGCTGCGTCCGGTGGCGGAGGGGCTGGGGGCAGCGGTGGCGGCGCAGCGGTTGCGGGCGGTGCGGGCGGCGGGCCGCTGGGGCGCTGGGCCCACTTCCGGGGCTGCGGTGCAACGGTGAAGGGGTTGCCAATGTTCAGTTCCGTGGTCTGCCGAAGCACATCCAGCGAAGCAATTGCGAGCGGGTCGACCAAGGCGTCCTTGGCCATTCCCCACATCGACTCTGCGTCGGTTGGCATTCCGGCGACATTGGCCCGCCGGTACGCGTCATACCGCTGACGCCGGACCGGGTCGGTCAACACTGACATGGCCTCTTTGAGCGCGCGCTCTTGGCCTTCGAGAATCGTGACATCGGCCCCTTGCTTGCGCGCAGCCCGAAGCCGCCGCACCAACTGAGCCAACTGATCGTGGTACGCAGCGTGAATGGCATCGCCAGTCGCGCCCTGATCGACACCGAGAATTTCGTAGAAGCCTTGAGCCATCGTTCCTATTGGGCGGAAATCACGCCGTTCAGGAGTCCTATTAGCCGTTCAACGTCACCCGGCAACAAGGTCCTTGGATCGATGATGAGCGCATCGCGAGCAACGCGCGCCACAACCGGCTCCCGACCGCGGCGCAATTGAGCGGCCCACCCTTCGACATCGCCTCCGCGTATGGCGACTACGGTGGTCGGAACCGACTCTCCGGGGAGTGCGCCACCGCCAGAAAACCCGACGTCATCTTCGAGGCTCGCACCGGGAACGCGATCCACAATTGGTTGCGCCAGCTCCGCGCATTGCTGGGGCGTTCGCGCCAACATTGCCCGAACCGGAATGTCCAACTCCCGGCCTTCGCGAATCATCCGCAGGGTGCTCTCGAGAGCCGCCAGACCCATTTTGTCGAGGCGCACCGCCCGATACACCGGGTGTTTTCGCAAGCGCTGCACCCATTGGTCCTTCCCCACAATAATGCCCGCTTGTGGGCCGCCGATGAGCTTGTCGCCCGAATACATCACAAGATCGACTCCATCGGCGACGACCTGCCGAACGTGATCCTCCATTCCACCGGGCATGGGCTCACCGCCAAGGGTCAGGGCCTCCCCAAGCAAGCCGGACCCCAAGTCCTCGCACACCGGAATCCCGTGCTTGGCACCCAGCGCGACAAGTTCGGTTCGCGCGGCGCGCTCGGTGAAGCCGATCTGCTTAAAGTTGGCAGGATGCACGCGAAGAATCATGGCGGTGTCCGCGGTGATGGCGCGCTCAAAATCAGCCGCACGGGTTCGGTTGGTGGTGCCCACCTCGACCAGCTTGGCGCCGCCCGCACTCACAATTTCAGGCACACGATAGGATCCCCCAATCTCGACAAGTTCGCCGCGGCTCACGAGAACCTCTTTGCCCTGCGCCAATGCCGTCAAGCCCAGCATTACCGCCGCCGCGCAGTTGTTCACTGCGATTGCCGCCTCTCCACCCGTGAGTGCAAGCGTGTGGTCCACTACGCCGTCAAGGCGCCCGCCCCGACCGCCGCTATCGAGCAACAACTCGAGGTTCGAATACCCGCCCGCTACAGAAGCCACGGCCTCGACCACCTCCGGCGCCATGGGCGCTCGACCAAGATTGGTGTGAATCACAATGCCGGTCGCATTGATCACGCGACGCAGCGCTCCCAGTTGCAGCAGGTGAGCGCGATTGGCCGCGGCACCGGCGAGGTCGTCGGGCATCGAGCCACCGCTCCGCACCACGGTTCGCGCCTCGTCAACCACCTCGCGCGCTGCACGTTTGGCGAGTTCATGAGGAAAACCCTCGAGGCGCTCATCGCTGAGCAGGCGGTTGATGCTGGGAAGCTGGGCAAGTGACATGCTTCGATTATCACAGCACACGAGCCAAACGACCAGCCCTTTGCCGGGTAGACTGGTAGCGTGAACACCCTGATCTACATGCTGGCAGCACTGATGTGCGGCACTTTGGCGATTCGCGCGTGGGGCAAAGATCGGCGAGACCCGCTGCGGCGAACATTCATGCTGCTCGGCTCGATCGCGGGCATTTATTTCGGCAGCTTCACGCTGTACCTGCTGCCGGGCTTTGAACTCTTTGATTACGTGCATGCCGCATCCGGCGCATTTCTACCCGCCGCCTGCATGATGTTCTTCGACCGGCTCTTGCGCGCAGGCGCGGTGGCGCGTCCGCCCATCCGGTCTCGCCGCTTATGGGCCATCACCCCCTTGTTCGTGGGGGGCTACATCGCGGTCCACTGGGTGTTTTACCGGGACCTGCCACGAGCGAGCCCGGCCGAAGTTGTTCTTGCGCTCCTTGTGTTTGGGGGATTCGGCCTGACCATCTGGCAGCTCTGGAAAGTGCAACAGTCCGCCGACAACGAAGTAGACCGTGCGCGGCTTGCGACCCTCCTCGCCCTGCTCAGCGGGACCGTTGTGCTCACAGCACTCGAAGTCACCGTGCGCAACTCAGGCAGCGTAGTGGACACCAGCGCCCTCGGCTTCATGGCCCGTTCGATGGAACTTCAAGGGGCGTTCCCTCCCCTCGGCGCCGTGGTGGCAACGCTGTTCATTTACCTTCTGTACCAAACCGTCGAGCACACACGCTTGCTCGACATGTACGAGATCGTGGCGCGGATCTTCTCGCTCACAGCAGCAGCCTTGGTGTTGGTGCTCTTGGACGGCATCTTCGTGATCTGGATCGGCAGTTTCTCGGACTACCCCATCAACGCTACCTTCCAGATTTTTTTGGTCAGTGTGCTGTTCTTGGGGCTGTATGACCCGCTGCGCGATCGCATCGAAACCGTTTCCGGCGAGTGGTTCAACCGACCCGGTCGGCGCCTTGAGTTGACCCTCCGCGAGATCGACCGGTCGATGTCAAAGGTCATCTCCTTGGCAAGCTTGGACGCCCAGTTCATTGGCCGCCTGCAAAGCTCGGGTCGGGCGCCTCAAGTCAGTCTGTACCTGTGGCAGCAAGATGCCGGCTTGTATCAGCTCACACTCGAACGCGGGCAACCCGAGACCCCACTCATGCGGACCATCGCGCAAAAGCCTTTCACAGACGCTTTCAGCCACGGCGTGTGCACGCGGACCGAGCTCGAACAAACCACGCAGCGCAACCAACTCGGCGCCGAAGAGTCCGATGCACTCCTGCGCACCATGGACGCCATGGCCGCAGACGTCAGCATTCCCATCCGCAGCGGTGACCTCGTCTTGGGCTGGGTCAACCTGCGAGACGAGCGATGGTCAGACGGGTACTCCAGCGACGAACTGCGCCGGCTGCAGCGTACCGTCGGTCGGGCTGCCGTTGTGATCGAGAACATCTACAGCTTCGAGCAACTGAAGGAGCAGCACCGTCTGGCTGGCTTGGGCACCATGTCCGCTGGCCTCGCTCACGAGATTCGCAATCCGCTGGCGGGCATCAAGGGCGCTGCTCAGTATCTGGAAGGCGAAGCCAAGCCCGAAGAAGTTCCAGCCTTTCTGGAGGTCATCATCAACGAGACCAACCGCCTCGACAAGGTTGTGAGTCAGTTCTTGAGCTACGCACGTCCCTTCGAAGTTCACTCGGCGGTGGTCGATGCCAATGCAGTCATTCGGCGCACCCTCGACCTCGTTCGAGCCGAAGGGG
>DEBL01000351.1 GCA_002348535.1 Deltaproteobacteria bacterium UBA2957
AGTCGGTGGAGCAGGCTCGGATTACCCTCGCCGTGCTGCAAGATGAGCAAGGCGCCGACAGCCTCGTCGTTCATCGGTTCAAGGACATGGTGCGGGACGATGGCACGTTGTTGTACGGAACCGTCGTGGTCGAGGACGCAGTGTGCAAAAATGGCAAGAGCCTGCAGCGGTACCATGTGGCCGAGGCCATCGATCCGGGGCAAACTTGGCCCGACCAAGTTGAGGAAAAGGTCAAGACCGCGGTCGACATCAACTGGACCCTCAATCTGGCCGAGCGGTGCAAGGGCGAGGGAGAGACCACGGTCCACACCCCCGATGCTCCGTTTGCAGACAAAGCCGCGATGAAGCTCTGGGTAAAGCAGATTGTTCGTCAGGTCGCAAACGAAAACGTCAAGAAAGCCGTCCGGGTAGATGAGGATCCCCTCTCCCTTTAGCGTTGGTTTGATTCGCAGCTAGCGGTCGTCGGTCATCGGGACAAATCGAACGGGGGCGATGGCTGCCGTGACGAGTCCGCTTGGCTGACGGTCCACCTGCCACAGCGTCTGTTGGGTGCGCGGTCCGGCGGGTATGACCATACGCCCATGGGCGGCCAACTGGTCTGTCAGGCTATCCGGCACCCGTTCGGGCGCGGCCGTCACGATGATCCGGTCGAACGGTGGGTCATCGAGGGGAATGAAGCCATTCGCGACGCGGAGGTCTATCGCTGTTGCGCCCACAGACTCAAGGGTTCTGGCAGCCGTCGACGCCAACCCAGCACGGATTTCCACGGTAGTGATGCGCGCATTGAGCCATGCCAAAATGGCGGTCTGGTAGCCCGATCCGGTTCCGATCTCGAGAACACGCATGCCGGGCTCGATGCCCAGGTGCTCGGTCATCATCGCAACCAAATACGGCTGTGAAATGGTCTGCCCCTCGCCGATATTCACGGGACCATCCCGGTAGGCCAAGTCGCGATTGAACTCAGGAATAAACAGGTGCCGAGGTACGCTCGAGACGGCGTCGAGCACCGCACTGCATCGAACCCCGCGCGGGCGGATGTGCGTTTCGACCATGTGCCGCCGCGCGGCCGCGTGATCCATCAAGTTGGTGGAGGGGGAAGCGCCTTCTGTGTCGCCTCAGCAGGTGGCGAGTCATCTTCTTCAGGAGGAGCGGGGATGCGCTCGAACGTAATGGTCGCCGACTCGCCAGAGCCCTCTGTGTCGACTTGAACGGTGTCACCGGTGCCGTATCCACCGGCGACGATCGCCTTGGACATCGGGTTGATCAAGTACTGTTGGATGGCACGCTTGAGCGGTCGGGCACCAAATGCGGGGTCGAATCCAGCATCGCAAAGCGCTTCCTTGGCGGCTGCCGATACCTCGATGTGGAGGTGCCTTGCGGAGAGGAGCCGCTGCACGCGCTTCATCTGAATGTCGAAAATGTGATTCATGTTGTCGCGGGTCAGCGCGTCGAAGACGATCACGTCGTCGATTCGATTGAGGAACTCAGGCTTGACCGTGCGCTTGAGTTCATCCATCACTGCGGCCGTGGCCTTGTCGCGATCGCCTGCAGCCTCCATGATCTTTCGGGCACCGATGTTGCTGGTCATGATCAGGACGCAGTTCTTGCAGTCAATGGTGCGGCCCTTTGAGTCGGTAATGCGGCCGTCATCGAGCAACTGAAGCAGGATGTTGAACACGTCCGGGTGGGCCTTCTCGATCTCGTCGAGCAGCACCACCGAGTACGGACGCCGCTTGATCGCCTCCGTGAGCTGTCCGCCCTCGTCGTACCCGATGTATCCTGGAGGCGCTCCGATCAAGCGGGCAACCGAGTGCTTCTCCATGAACTCAGACATGTCAATTCGCACCATGTTCTGTTCGTCATCGAACATAAACTCAGCCAATGCACGAGCGAGTTCGGTCTTGCCGACTCCGGTTGGCCCCAAGAAAATGAACGACCCGATCGGGCGGTTCGGGTCTTGCAATCCAGCCCGCGCCCGACGGACTGCATCCGACACGGCAACCACCGCATCGTGCTGACCGATGACCCGGTCATGCAGGTTGTCTTCCATTTGGAGTAGGCGGTCCTGTTCCCCTTGGGTGAGCTTCGAGACAGGAATACCCGTCCACTTTGCCACAACGTCAGCGATGTCCGCATCGGTGACCATTTCGCGGAGCACTCCGCCGTCTTCGCCCTGCATGTCAGCGAGTTTGTCTGTCTTCTGCTGAATGATGCCTTGCAGTTCTGGGATGTCGCCAAACTTCAGTTTGGATGCGCCCTCATAATCGCCGTGGCGCTCAGCGATTTCAAGCTGCCGACTCGCCTCCTCTAGGCGCTCTTTGGCGTCGCGAATGGCCTCGATGGCTTCTTTTTCGCTCATCCATTTCGCCCGCATCTCGTTGGCTTCTTCTTCCAACCGTGCAATGTCGTCGCGAATGGCATCCGCACGCTCAAGGGCTGCCTTGTCGGTCTCGCGAGAGAGCGCCTGCAACTCCACCTTCATTCCGCGTATGCTGCGTTCAAGGCTGTCGATGGGCTGCGGAAGGCTCTCGATTTCCATCCGAAGTCGACTGGCGGCCTCATCGATAAGGTCGATGGCCTTGTCGGGAAGTTGCCGGTCAGAGATGTAGCGGTCCGATAACGTGGCGGCGGCCAAGATTGCGTCATCCAAGATTTTGATGCCGTGATGGACTTCGTATTTCTCTTTGATGCCCCGAAGGATTCGAATGGTGTCATCGACCGATGGCTCTTCGACGAGAACCGGCTGAAATCGGCGCTCCATGGCTTTGTCTTTTTCGATGTGTTTCCGGTACTCATCCAAGGTGGTTGCGCCGATGCATCTCAATTCTCCGCGCGCCAGCGCAGGTTTCAGCATGTTGCCCGCGTCCATTGAGCCCTCGGATTTCCCAGCCCCCATCAGTGTATGGAGCTCATCGATGAAGAGAATTATTTCACCTTTTGTGCTTTCAATCTCTGTAAGGAGCGCCTTCAGGCGTTCCTCAAACTCGCCGCGGAACTTCGCTCCAGCGACCAATGCGGCGAGGTCCAACGATAAGACTTTTTTATCGCACAGGCTCTCGGGCACGTCGCCCATTGCGATGCGTTGCGCGATTCCCTCAACGATGGCCGTCTTTCCGACACCCGGTTCGCCAATGAGGACCGGGTTGTTCTTGGTTCGTCGGCTGAGGACCTGCAGGGTGCGGCGTATTTCATCGTCGCGGCCAATCACGGGGTCGATCTTTCCGTCTCGGGCGTCCTTGGTGAGGTCGCGGGTGTATTTCTCGAGAGACTCGTAGTTGGATTCTGCGTCCTCGCCGGACACAGACTGACCGCCGCGAAGAATTTGCAGGGCTTCGCTGAGGCGGTCGGGAGTGAGCCCGTGATCCCGCAGAAGTTGGCGCGGTTTGTCATCGACCTCGTTGATGGCCAACAACAAAACCTCCGTAGCGATATGCGAGTCGCCCAGACTGTTGGCGATACCGTCAGCCGCATCGAACACTTTCTGCAGTTGATTCGAGACGCGTGCTTGGGCGCCGCCCGATACGCCGGGGAGTTTGTCCACCAACACTGCGGCTTCGCGCGCCAGTGCCGACACATCGGCTTCGATGTGTTGCAAGAGCGAAGCCACGACGCCTTGATCTTGGGTGAGCAGCACCAGCAGAAGGTGCTGAGGCCGGATTTCAGGATTGCCCTGTTTTCCAGCGAGGGCCTGTGCATCCGCGATGGCTTCGCGGGCCTTGACGGTGAACCGATCAAATCTCATGAGACTCCCTTGTGACGGGGGCCGATGCGCCACTCGCAGTCAACCCTCCGTTGCATCTCTCTATTCACGAGCGTACCGCGGTCCAGCGAAACCACCACAGGGTGGGCTTCCGCACATCGGTTCTTTGCGCTACGGTGACGGTCATGATTTGGGCATTGATGATCATTTTCTCGTGTGAGGCCGTGCAAGGCTCGGATCCGGTCTCACCGGTTCAGGCCGTCGCCAAAACGGACACGTTGCGCAACTGTTTGACAGTTGCGGGAGGTCTTCGAACGCAAGACCAGCACGATGCCGCGGTGAAACAAGTGTACTACTGCTACGAGAAGCACTTTGCTCCGATGGAGCCAATGCTCCGGGCTCAGAATGAGAAGGCAACGATGTCCCTCGAGTATGGCTTCGGAGTGCTGGCCACCAACATGAACAAGCGGGGCGGTGACCCAGTGTCGCAGGCCATTCAGTTGGCGGACCGAGTAGAGGCGGTAATTGACTCGCTGCAGTCCGTGCCCCACTCGGCAGCAGGCATTGACTCTAGCGGTGTCGAGGAAAAGGTGCGCAGTGAAACCAAGTAGCCGCGCGGAATTCGTTCGTCCGTGCTACGTTGAGGTCGGACTGGGAGGCATTGTATGCGTTTGTTGACCTTCGCCGTGATCGCCGCAGGATGCGGAGATGGAGATGGCCCCAAACCGACCACAGGAACGGTGTCGGGCGACGATACGGGCGGAGCATCGGTTGTCTATGTGGATGCGGACCGCGATGGGTACATGGTGGGGGACGACTGCGATGACAACGACTACCGAGTGTATCCCGGTGCCGAAGAAATCTGCGACGGAAAAGACAACGACTGCAACGGCGAATCGGATGAAGGCTTCGACAAGGACGGTGACGGTGCCCTGAACATCGACCTGTGCCCGGACGTGGGGACGGACTGCGATGATGAAGACCCGTCGCTGCCGACGGATGAAGTGCCCTACGATGGCATTGACCAAGACTGCGATGGCGCCGACTTGTCGGACGTGGATGGTGACGGATACGGCAGCCGTGCGGCCGGCGGTAACGATTGCAATGATGACGAGGCAAGTGTCTACCCGGGTGCGGATGAGGTGCCGGGAGACGGCATCGACCAAGATTGCAATGGCGTGGACTTGGTGGACGGCGACGCGGATGGGTACGCCTCTGCCGATCACGCTGGCGACGATTGCGACGATGCCAACCCCGACATCCATCCCGATGCGCTCGACTGGTTTGGCGACGGAGAAGACTCAAACTGCGATGAAGTGGACGGCGGGCTCTTTGAGGCGACGAATGCGCATGTCAGCATCAGCGGGGATTCGGGAATGTATGCCTTGCTCGGTCACGACCTCGTGGTGTGCGATCTCGACAGTGACGGTCGGTCTGATCTCGTGGTCACTGCACCCTACGATGGAGACTACAACGGCGCCATTGGCGTCTTTTACGGTCGAAATGTGGATGCATGGTCTCCGGCCATGACGCTCAATGATGCCGGTACACAGCTTCGAAGCGACCAGACGGCTTGGGGCTTCGGTGCGGCATGCGCGGATGTCAACGGAGACGGCCGGGACGACCTGATTATCGGACAGGGCGAGGTCCAGTTTGGTCCGTTTGTGTCCGATTACAGTGTGCACATTATTTACGGTGTGGGCGGCATGCTCCCCGGTGAGATCGACACGGTGGATGTCGATGCGACGATGACCACCGACCTCGGAGCGTTTGGTGGAACCGGTGTGGTTCGCTCGGGTTTGATTACCGCGACGGACCTGACCGGGGACGGGGCTGCAGAAATTATCATCGACCAGAACGAAGAAGGGACTGCCTTTGGCGAGTCTGTAATTTGGTTGATTCCCGGAGCGTCTTATTCCGGTGACTACGATATGGCGGCGACGATTATTGCAGCCATCGAAGACCCTCAGCGGGACACCGTCTCCGCCCTTTCGAGCGATGGATATTCCCTTGCAGTCGGCCAAGCGGGATACCGCGATGGTGGGACCGGTGGTCCGCAGAACGGCAAGGTCGCCATCGTCGAGTTGGTCGGCGGTACAGTCGACTCGGTGACCGATGCCGCAGTCGTCGAGTTCTCAATAGCCGGGGACGCACAACTCGGCGCTGCTGTGTCCTTCGGCGATGCAGATGATGACGGTGCTCGGGACCTTGGCGTGGGCGCCCCATTGGCGGCCTCTGGTGCAGGTTCGGTCTATGTTGTGCCCGGTGTCGATGCGCTCGCGGATGGATTTGCTGGGGTTGCGCTCGATATCGAGGAGGAGGCGTCCTATGTCATCACGGGCACATCCGGCTTGGGAACCAGCGTCGCGCTCGGCAACGATATGGATGGAGACGGCACGCCAGACTTGATCGTGGCTGAGGCCTCAGCCGACGGTGTCGGTGCGGTGTGGATGGTATCCGGCGCACGATTGGTCTCAGGATCCAACGCGTTGGCCGATGTCGCCGTCCTCGGAATCCGCGCACAGTACTCAACGGAGCGGTTTGGGGACCAACTGGTTGCAGCCGACTTCGATGGCGATGGTGTGGACGACTTTGCGGTTTCGTCAAGCCACTACCCCACGCCTGCGAGCGTTGGTCTGGCGCCTTCGGGACGGGTCGCACTGTTTTTAAGCAGTCGGTATTGAATCGAAGATCCTTGTCCCCCGTTTCGCATTCGCAACTGCGCGGCTTAGTGCGTTCCGGGCTCGATCCCGACTTCTTCATCCAGCACACTGCGGGTGCGCTTGTAGAGGAATTGAGCCTGCTGCGGATTGTCGCCGATGCATACCACGCCGAGCTTCCCGAACTCTGACAATGCGCCCATTAGGTGAAACACGACGCCGCGCTCGGTGTTCGCATGAAAATGAAGGTCATGGTACACGCTGATGTCGATCAGATCATCGGGCGACAGCCCCTTGTAGGCTTCGTGCTGGAGCGTATCGGACGCATAGTAGTATTTGGGGTTTCCGCTTTGCGCGTAGAAATCCCCGGTCATCATGTCGTAGTTCCCGTCGGTCAGGAATCGAAGCGTCAGAAATGGGTGGGTCGTGCCCCCCTTGCGTAGGTTGACTTCGATGGCGTAGTGTTCCCAGCCTCCGTCGTCAGTGGGTACGCTGACGAAGTCCGTCGCAAATCGCCCGAGTACGCCTTTCGAGGCGAGTACTTCAGCGACCCGCAGGCCGGCATTCTGGATGTCCAGACGGTAAATGTCGTTGGCGGGAAAGGTGCATCCGAGGAATACCTGTCCCGAGGGTCCGCCGAGGACTTGGTCATGGGTAGAGATGGCTTGGGCACCGCCCACGGCATTGACACGGCATTGGCATGACGGCGACTCTTTGTGTTTGCCTTCGACGAAGCATTCCACAATGCCGCCCATGTCTTGGTACTTGGCTTCGAAGCTCTCCCACGTTTCGCCTCTGGCCTCGAACTTTAGTTCGGGCAGTCTGTTTCGAATCTGGGACTGCAGATCGGAGGCACCGCTCGCCTCGATACCATCGAAGTAGAACAGGGCATTGCCTTCACCGGAGAATCCCTCATTCAATTTCACGACGGCGCGGCGGAGGTCTGGGTCGCGCCCCTTGAGTGTGGCGAGCGCTTCTACAATTTCAGCGGCATCATTGAGTCGCTCAAAGCCATCCGGAAACAATACACCGGCTTCGCGGAAGGTTTCCCTGCAGCCCGACTTGGTTCCCAAGTCGAGCAAGGACGGGTCGTTGGCGTAGAGCGGAATGCCCAACTGGACCGCCAATGAGCGTTCGAGCTTGCTCGAGTTGAAGCAAACCATGTGCGCCGATGGATAACGGCTAATGATCCGTTTGATCTCGCGCTGCATACGCGGTCGGGCGAGTATCTTTCCGCTCAGCGGAACGCTGGATGCATCGGAGCAGTCCATGAGCATCAGTCGTTTTCGGGCGTGGCTGGTGGGAATCCCCGACAGGAGATGGAGGTAATAGTCGACCACGGTTGGGTTGATCGCCTGCGAGGTCAGAAACAATACCCGTGTGCGCGGGCGGCGCAGCAGCATCAGAAAGAACAGCAGTCGTTCTTCGTAGTGATGCGCACCGGATATTTTCTCCAGTTCTCGGGGATCCATCGACAGGCTTGGCACCACAACAACGAGGTGTTCGCCCCGTAGGTCGTGGGCAACCTGTTGATAGAGCCCGGGCAAGCTCTCCTGCAAGGCGGCAAAAGCAGCAAGCTCTTCGGGGGAACCGGGAGTCGGCGTGATCACGAGACTACGCTACACCGAGGAGGCCACGGACTCAACGACTAGTCGGTGCAGAAGCGGTAGATTCGTCGCGAGTGGGCGCAGGATGCCGGGTTCAGCGGATCGGAAATGCTCTCCGAATCGACGACTTAGTGGCCGGGTAGATCAATGAATCCCGGCTGAATTCGAATCCAAAAAATCCCGTGCAGGTGCATCGATTTTGGTCTCTGCGTGGGGCTTCGGTTCTTTTGTAGTCCTTAAGGCCACTTTTCCTGTATTGGGGCAGTGTCTCGCGCGTAGGGGTGCGGGTGGGGCACGATTGGACCGCGACACGAGGCCAAGGATCGCAGTGGAGGGAATGGCTCCATCGGATCGATTACTTGTCCAAGTCAAGTCGCTTAACGATTCGTTGAATGCTTCTGCGGTCCATTCCCGAAGCGCGCGCGGCGTGAGTGACGTTGCCATCTGCTGCACGAAGTATTTCCCGGACATACACTTCCTCAAACGCATCCATCCATGCACGCTTCGCCGCCTTGTACGGAAGGTCGGTTCGCACCGCTCGGTCTGCTGCGGGCGTTTCGGGCGGAGATGCGCCAAGGAGAGTGGGCGGGAGATCGTCGATGGTCACGATGGGGCCCGTCGCGAGGGAAGCGACATAGCGCGCGCAGTTTGCCAATTCCCGGGCATTGCCGGGCCATGATGCTGACTCAAGCGCCGAACAGACGGAGTCGGACAACGCAAGAGGTTCTCGTTGGAGGGATGCGCAGTGCACAGTCAGATGCCGGTTCATCAGCGGCACAATGTCGGCCCGGCGATTGCGGAGTGGAACGAGCCGGATGTGGACCGCATTGAGGCGATGATAGAGGTCGGTCCGGAAGCGGCCTTGGGCAATTTCAAGCTCGATGTCGCGGTTGGTGGCCGCGATCAGGCGCAAGCTGGATTGCTGATCAGTGGTGCCCCCAACCGAACGAAATGAACCGTCTTCCAAGAGTCGAAGCAGCTTGACCTGAACTGGGGGCGGGAGCTCAGCGACTTCGTCGAGGAAAAAGGTTCCGTTATCGGCGCGTTGGGCAAGACCTGTGGTCGTAGCCGATGCGCCTGTGAATGCCCCTTTTTGATGTCCAAACAGTTCGGATTCCATCAACCCAGGCGCAATCGCTGCGCAGTCCACCACGACGAGAGGCATGGCTGCCCGATTGGATGCCGCATGCAGTGCCCGAACCACGATCTCCTTGCCTGTACCGCTTTCACCGGTCACCAACACGGGAAGATCGGTGGGCCCAACGCGTTCGATGATGTCGCGAATGCGCCGCATGGCTTCGGATTCCCACACGGGTTCAATGCCATGCACTTCGAGGCGGCTCGTCATGCCTTTGTGCCCTGTCGCCAACCAATGGTGGCATCGGGGTCACGATTGAGTGTGCTGCGCATGATGGCCTTCCTCTCCCAAGGGTATCGCGGTTCGCCCCGGTGTGATTGCTCCACGGGCTCAGCCGCGACGACTGTAGTTTCGCCAGTCCGATACATCGAGGCGAACACAGCCGGCCTCGCGCAGTTGACTGGGGCTCATGACATAGGCCCATGCCACTTCTGTACCGTCTTTGGTCTGAATTGGGATTTTTATGCGGCTGTAGAGGTCTTGGCCGACCCCTTCGTAGAGATCGAGCACCATTAGAATCGATGCAGAATCTAAACGAACGACCTCGCCAGCGATGGGGATTCCGGTCGGATCAAAGGCGAGGGCCGGATACCCCGCCGGCGCGCGCCATAGGCGCCCGAGTGTGTGTGCCGGCCGTGCGTTGAATTGCTGCAGAAGCCCGCCTCGGTCCTCGCCTTGCATGAGGGTGCCGTACACGAACAACTGGTCCATCAAGTACCCGTCCTCTCAAACCACGCGTGGAGGGCGTCTTCGAGCGGTAGGATGCTTTCATACACCATTCGAGCTTCAACATCTTCCTGAAGCCGAAGGAACAGAGGTTCAGCCAAGACGACGCGACGACTCACCTTGTCGCAGAGTCCCAAGGCGATGCCGGTGTCGATGAGTTCGCGTCCCGTCAGGCCTCCGGTGATGGGATGAGTCACGAACCAATGCTGGTCCCTGCAGAACCGGAGAAACACATCGAGTACGGGCCCAAGGGGTTGCTTGCCCCAGTGCACAATCAAGCCGGACACATCCTCGGACAGCATGACGGGGACGGAGTCTTTGCGATCGAGCAGGAGGAGAACGGCCAACAGGGCAAATGCGGGGCAGTGCGTCAGAAGGCGCAGTCGCAGTGTGAGCGTATCCGCGATGGACCGTGGCAGTGTCTCGCTCGGGCACAGAACAGCGCCATGAATCATTGCGCGCGTCCCGAGCGGGTCGGGCGGGCGAACCCCTGCGGGTGCATTCCGATTGCGGCCGAGGGTTTCATTCACCCAAGCGATGCCGGATCGCAGCAGTCTAATCGACGAAGGAAAGGCTATCATCAGACCGGGAACGCCCAAACAGTCGATGAACGGGGCCGATGTAGACGCTGCGCTCACGCCTCCCGAGTCGGCGATGGGCAAGTTTCCAAGACTGCGGCCAACAAGGGGGCGGGCGACGCATTCGTGGACATTCTCTGTGGTGAGGTCTTCCCCAAAAATGCGCTGATCCCAAGAAGAGAATCGACGATGCATCATCTGCTGGTCGCGTTGGCCCACTGGACTTGGGTCGGGATGGAGCAGCATGTCGATATGGCGACGGTAGTCGGGGTCGGTAAGTGCAACAAGAACGCCATCAGTGGCGAATTCCCGGCGCTGTGAGGCACCCACGGTGACGATCAGTCTGTCGGCATGGCGCGTGACGTCCGAACGGCGCATCGCCATGTCTACATAGCCGCCGAGGGGGCACTCGTTGGCGCCCATTCCATCGAGCAGCGCCCGAATCTGGCCGGTGGTGATCTCACCATGGTCCAGCAACGCAGTCAGGAGGCGCGCGTAGATGTCGGGGTTGTGTTCCGTGCCAGCCCGAAGATCGACGGACGGTGCGATCGAAGCGCCTCCAGCGGTCGGAGTCGGATTGGTAGTGCGGAGGCCAAAATCAAAGGCGAGTTGTCGTCCTTGCGGTTCCGTTCGGCTCGGACGATGCCCGATCGCAGGTTCCACGAGTCCGCGCAATGATGTGGCGCGCCGTCGGGCGGTACGCGGAGACATGGTGGGCTCGTGTTCGAGGATAAATGAGGCAATCACGTCGACTTCGGGAAGTTCTCCTCGCTGAGCCAATAGCGACTGAACCAGCGGAACGCTCCAAACAGCCTTCGCATAGAGTTTCGCGCGTTGCTTGGACTCCGCAAAAGCGAACTCAACCCCCCGGGGAGTCAGGTGCACCTCTCGATCGGTGTCGAGCAGCCCGAGCCACTCCCCGGCTTGGGTGTAGTAATGCACAGTGCGCAGTTCCACTTGAAGCACATCGGCGAGGGCACGTTGCTTTCGGATTCCGGACGCCACTAGGCGAACCAAGCGCTGCAGCAGGCGTGGATTGTTGGCATTGGGGATCAAGTCGGCCCGTTGGCGTCGCGAAGTCATGGCTGCAGGATAACTCACTTTCCGATTTACCATTAGGTTCTACTTGAATAGCACTCTTGACATGAGTAGAGCAGTCTCCTTAGACTGTGGTTATCTCCCTTTATAGGATTGCAGAAGTATGGCGCGCGTTGCACGCATGATTCAAACGGCCAAGCGAACGACGCCAGAACGGTTCGATCAGACGCAGCATTTCATTGAGGATGCGCTGCGGACGCGGGCGGCACGTACGGTGCGTATGCATGTTCGACGAATGGATCCGATGGTGGTGCGCACTCCGCGATGGAGCAACCCGTCAGGATTCCTCGAAGACTTGGCACTTGATTTGGCGGTTGGTCAGCCCGGTGTTGGGTGTAGAACAGTGAATCTTCGACCGCTTAAGGGACGAAAGGCGAGCGAAAGTTGGCAATTCACCCTGCATGTCTTCAGTCAGCTGGGTCGGCGAGACTGGCGCCATCGTGCACCGCAGATGGTGGCGGATCGTGGCGGGTTTCGGTTTGCGCTGTCGGTGTTGATTGAGGAAGCGCATCAGACGGTACCCAACCCGGTCGCGCTGCTGGCTTTTGGTGCAGAGTTTGCCCCTGTAGAGGTGGTGGAAGACATTTCCATGGCATGGGGCGATTACGTGCGCCGCCATCCAAAAGAGCGACGCTGCACCATGCTGCTTGCCGGGACTGCAGGACCGGAATGGTGGCCCATGGGAGCGGTTCCCCAAGTGGACTTGGTTGACTACGGAGAGGCGGAAGCGGCAGCTGCCATTGTGGGTCAAGTTGGTAACGTACCCTTCCCAACCCTTCGCAAAGCCGCGCACTTTTCCGGCGGCGTTCCCGGATTGGTGGAAGCCATGAGCGATCGAATTCGACGAAGCAACTCCGTTCCCAGCGCTGATGATGAACTGCTGGCGAGCCTCGGGACTGTGGTGGACGAAATCCGGGGTGCCGTTGACATTGTTCACATGGACTCAGCGCTTGCAGACCGACTTTATGACTTGATTCCCGGTGAGCCGATGGACTACGCAGCAGAGGTCGACGATCCGCTTGCGTTGGCCGGTTTGGTGCGCCCTGTGAAGAGTCATGGCGACAAAAAGGTTGAGTTGCGTGCCCCCGCAATCAGCACCATTCTTGGCTGACCCCGTTTAGGTTTTGACCGGTGGTTTAGACCAACGAACTTGGTTCCGCCCGTTGTTCTTGGCCTCGTACAGGGCATTGTCAGCAAGCGCTACGACTTCGTCAGCGCCCTGAATCACCGAGTGTTTGTCGACAGAAACGCCTCCGATGCTCACCGTCACGTCGATGTGTTCGGTGCCGATGTCAAACGAGACGATCTCGATGGCAGCCCTCAATCGCTCCGCGGCAACGCGCGCGCCTGTCGGCGTGGTGCAAGGCAGTATGGCGCCAAATTCCTCACCGCCCAAACGAGCCACCAAGTCAGCGTCCCGCATGGCGCGTTGCATTCGAGTCGCCAATTCCTTCAGCACCGCATCGCCGGCTGGATGGCCATGGGTGTCGTTTACTCGCTTGAAGTAGTCGACATCGACAATGAGAAGTGAAAAACCTTGGTCATACCTTGATATTCGGTCAAGTTCCGTCTCGAGTGACCGGTTGAACACTCGCCGATTGTCGAGCCCTGTCAATGGGTCTTTGCTGGCGAGGTCGAGAAGCTTCTTGTTGTGGGCCTCCAGTTTGCGTGTCGCCTCTTCTTGTTTGCGAAGCAATGACTCAAGACGGCTCGCTTTCTGTTCCTGTTCCGCGGACATTTGAAGGACGGCAGCCTGCGCCTCAGCCACCACCTCTTCGAGAGAAAGCTGCTCTCCAATTTCCATGCGGAGATCTTGGCCAAGATCGCACATGCGTGCGCTGATGAGGTCGAGAACATCGCGCAACGTTTCCTTGATCTTGAGGCTGTTGAGCAACTCTTCCGCCGCAGCGACGCAGGCGTCTTTTGGCCATGCCTGAACCACATCCGCGAGTGTGTCTGCACCGATGGCTAGCCGGGTCAACGAGCTAACGCGATCCGATCCGGTGGTGTCGAGGTTGTGAACCTGCCCGAGTGCCTGCTGGAGGTCAGGCGGTAGCATCTCGGCCATCGGTGATCCCACGAACTCCTCGATGTGGCTTCGACCCGTGAGGACGCGCTCGGCTTCGATGCGGGCTTGGCCGGGCTTGGTTCGCAGAGCCTGAATCGAGGTGGCGAGGTGGGGCAAGCGTAGCCCGAGGAGGACGGTCCCGAGATCCTGACACAGGCCCAGCGCAAAGGCTTCGAACGGATCGGGGTAATCGACCAGTTCGGCAAGTATTTGTGCGCCTGCAGCTCGTCGGAGACAGTCTTCCCAAAACAGGTTGGCATCGAACCCGGGGACCGAAATCGAGGCCATCGCGGCGCGGATCGCGTAGGTGACAGCGTGTGCACGAACGGTGCGGTAGCCGAGCGCTACGACCGCCTGCGGAACGTTTCGAATTTGGTCAGCAAATCCGTAGCGAGGGGAGTTGGCGATGCGGAGCAGTTCGACGGTGAGGCCTGCATCTTGGGCACATACTCGACCGAGGTCTTGAAGCGAACCGTTCGGATCGCTGGCAGCGCGAATTACTTTGGCGAGGGCCGCAGGGGGTGCAGGAATCGACGCGCTCTTGCGAACTTGTCGGTTTGCATTCGGTGTGCTCATGGCCTGCGCTCCTCCAGCCTCGTCCCCAATTCCATGGCATGCCGTGTCGTCTTCGGCAAGCCACGTGCATTCTACACGATGCCTCGCGGCGAAATGCATCTGTCTTGTTAGGATTCAACGAGGCGACGGGAGGCCAGCCGGATGAGCCAAATTGGATTGGATTTCGGATCGAGCAATGCACAAGAGTCGGGCACCGATGCGGTCCGGGCGCGGATCGATTGGCTTGTCGTCGAACTGAATCGACACAATCACCTTTACCACGTGCTCGATGCCGCAGAAATAGACGACCAAGACTACGATCGCTTGTTTCGAGAACTGGAAACTCTGGAGGCTGATCATCCGGCATTCCTGCGGTCGGATAGCCCGACGCAACGGGTGGGGGGCGCCCCGGTAGATGGGCTGGAAAAGTTTGAGCATCGGGTGCCGATGTTGTCGCTCGCCAATGCCTTCGATGACGAGGAACTCCGCGAATTCGAGACGCGTCTGCGGCGCATGCTGGGCGACACCGCACCCGATCACTTCGACTACATCGTCGAGCCCAAGTTTGACGGTCTCGCCATGGAATTGGTCTACGAGGGGGGCGATTTGGTGGCTGCAGGGACGCGCGGCGATGGGTATGTCGGCGAGAATGTGATTCACAACATGCGTACGGTTCGTACGGTTCCTCTCCGCTTGCCCGAGGGGTGCCCTCCCTACCTTTCCGTCCGCGGGGAGGTGATTTTTGATCTTGAAGGCTTTGCGACCATGAACCACAGGCGCGAACGCGATGGACAATCACCATTCAAGAATCCCCGCAACGCCGCTGCGGGAACCGTTCGTCAACTCGACCCCGCTGTAGCCGCGGGGCGTCCGCTGCAGTTCTTTGCGCACAGCGCCGGTGAAGGACTCACCGCTCCATCGCACGGTGAGTTGATCAACCACCTGAAGGCGCAGGGATTTCAGACGGCCTCCCTGACGCAGCGATGCACGGGGATCGACGCGGTTCTGGATGCAATCGCTGCAATCGGCGCGCACCGGAACACGCTGCCGTACGAAATCGACGGTGCCGTCGTGAAGGTGGACTCGGTGGCGCTGCAAGAGGCCCTCGGCTTTGTCACTCGAAGCCCTCGCTGGGCCATTGCATTCAAGTATCCGGCACCCGTGGTGGAAACGCGGCTCTTGGAGGTGGCATTCCAAGTGGGACGGACCGGCGTAGTCACGCCAGTGGCCATCATGGAGCCCGTTATGGTGGGCGGGGTGACCGTTACCCACGCGACGCTTCACAATGAGCACCAGATGGTGCGCAAGCCAGAGTATTGCGGCGGACTCCGGGTGGGCGACCGCGTACAAGTCAAACGGGCGGGGGATGTAATCCCTCGGGTTGAGGCTGTGGTTGATGAGGTTGGCCGCGACCAACGCGCCAAGGTGACCTTTCCCGTCGAGTGTCCAGACTGCGATGCAGAGTTGGTTCGGGAAGAGAATCCCAAGGAGCCCGAGAAGGTCATCATTCGATGCCCAAACAACCTCGGGTGTCAGGCTCAAGTTGAGGCGGGCCTTAAACATTTTGCGAGCCGTCTCGCCATGGACATCGATGGGTTGGGCGACAAGTTGGTGGATCAACTGGTCGCAGCGCAGCTGATTCGCACGCCGAGCGACCTGTATCGACTCACCCTTGTCCAGCTCGCTGGACTCGAACGGATGGCGGAGAAGTCGGCAACCAACCTGCTGGGCTCGTTGAATGAGTCCAAATCGCGTCCCTTCGAGCGTGTGTTGTTCGGCCTCGGAATTCGGCACGTGGGCGAGGCGGTCGCGCGCGACCTTGCAAGTCATTTTGGTGGGATTGACGCGTTGATGGAGGCCAGTGAAGAGGCCTTACAAGCCGTCGATGGTGTAGGCCCAGAGATCGCAAACAGCCTGTCTCGATGGTTTTCCACGGAAGCCAATGCTGCCGAGATTGCTGCGCTTCGTGCGCAAGGCGTCGAGTTTCGAGAAACGGCATCGCAGGCGCCCAAAGGCCCCCTTGTAGGAAAGACGGTGGTCATCACCGGTACCCTGCCCACAATGGGCCGAAAAGAAGCGGCGGAGTTGATCCGCGAGGCTGGCGGGAAGGTCACCGGGTCGGTATCGGCAAAGACGGACTTTTTGGTGGCTGGGGCCGCGGCGGGAAGCAAGCTGGCCAAGGCCATCTCGCTGGGCGTTCCCGTTCTCGATGAGGAAGCCCTCAAGGCCATGGTGAGCCCGTGATGCGTGTCCATTTGATCATTCGAGGCCGCGTCCAAGGCGTGTTCTTTCGGCAGAGCACTCGGACGGTCGGCCTCGACCTTGGGCTGCGAGGGTGGGTTCGCAACCGAACTTCAGGTGAGGTTGAGATGGTGGCTGAGGGGTCCCGCGATCGCATTGAGACCTTAGTTGCGTGGTGCCATCGCGGGCCGGATGCCGCACGAGTCGATGATGTGGAGCGAATCGATGCCGAGCCCGCCGGTCTGCCGGAAGGGTTTCATGTTCGACCCACGCAGTAATGGGCACTAAGGGTCGGAACGGGTGGACCGCCACCACTGCAGATGTTTCAGCATCCCCAACAGGTTGTTGACTTCTTCGTCTCGAAGTTGCGCCCGCGCCGCAATGCGGGTCAGAGTGTTGGCCACCACCAGCGTTGAGCGGCCCTCGAGATAGCCAATTTCGTGGAGAACTTCGATGCCACGGTTGATCAATGCGGTCCGCCGCCCAACCGTCGCTTCCATGGATGAGGGCGGAGACGAAGGGCCGGTTCGCGCACCACCGGCCAGCGCCACCGCCGTTGCAGTGACGGCTTGTCCAAGGTTGAGCGAGCGAACATCTGTGGTCGGAAAATGGAGCAGGGACTCGGCCATTCGCAGATCGCCATTGCTCAGGCCGCTGTCTTCTGGACCAAACAAGATTGCTGTGGGCTTGGGATCTGTAGCGATGAGCGATCCGAACTGCTCGGGGGTGTGAATGGGCCATTCGCGGCTTCGTGAACGCGCCGTGGTGGCGACCACGTGAACGGATGCTGCAACGGCCTCTGCGATGGTTGCGCAGATGTGGGCGTTGTTGATCACGTGGTGAGACTTGGGCGCCATCCAGCGTGCTCGTTCGGGGTCAAAGCCTGTTGGTGCGACCAAGGCGAGGCGACCGATCCCATGATTGGCAATTGCGCGGGCGGCGATACCGATGTTGTTTGGCTGCTGTGGCCGAACCAGCACGATGGTGATGTGTTCAAGCGTTCCCATTGGCTATCGGCCAAACAAGGCCAGTCCGATGCGGGAAAGCAGCCCACTGCGCGCGGGGGGATCGACGGGTTCGTCCGCAAACAACGCGGCCACTTCGGATGCCTTTTCGCCATCGATGGTGGATGCAAATCGTGACGTTGGCATGTTGAGCATGGACGCCATCGAGGATGGCGGGAGCAACTCGTCGTCCAAGGGCGCATCCGCAGCAGGCGTGTTGGGTCGCATCGGGCGGCGCGGTCGTGGTGGGCGTTTGGCTTTTCGACCCTCTACATCGAAGCGTATGTTTGCCTGCACATGGTCGTCAGTGGCTGGGTCGTGCGCGGACACCTTCAACTCGCCCTCAGCATTGAGGTCAAACGTCACCTTCAGTCCAACACCACCGGCTTTCGCAAGGCGAAGACCAGAAAATACGAAGGTTCCGATCAGTTCATTGTCGTCGGTCTTCTCGTGCTCGCCTTGGTAGATCCGTAGCATGATGGACCGCTGGCCATCTTGGTGCGTGGTGAGGGCCCGGGTTTGGCGAGCGGGCAGTTTGCACTGTTTTTCAAACAAGACGTGCATGGTGTTTTCCGCGCCCCTAATCCCGATGGGAATGGACAACACGTCCCGAAGTGTCACCGATGAGCCGGAAGGCTTTCGTACCGCCTGAGCCATAATCGCGGCACCCATGCCAACGGCATGCTCCGGATCGAGGGTCTGGTTAACCGGCTTGCCCGTCAACTTCTCGACGGCGCGATGAACCAGCGGCATCCGAGATTGGCCACCAACCATGAGCACATGGTCGATATCCGTGGGTCTGCATCCGGCGTCGTTGAAGATTCGTTTGGCGGTTGAGATGGTGCGACGGACAAGGTCGAGGGTCAGCGACTCCAAGGTCGCGCGTGTCACCAATAGGTCGACATCGATGCCAACGCCATCCCGCTCCGTGATTCGCTCGAGCTGGATGTGCGCTTGGTCGTGCGCAGAGAGTGCAATCTTTGTGGCTTCAGCGGCATCCCGAATGCGTTGGATCGCCTTTCGGTCGAAGCTCAAGTCGACCTTGTGCTTGCTGTGGAAGTCTTCGAGAACGAACTGCATCAGTCGGTCATCGAAGTCGACTCCGCCTAGGAAGGTATCGCCTCCTGTAGCCACCACCTCATACACCCGACCCTTGATGTCGATAATGGATAGGTCAAACGTACCGCCGCCGAGGTCGTACACCGCTATGCGCTGGTTCATGCGCTTTCCGAGTCCATAGACAAGGGCAGCGGCCGTCGGCTCATTGAGGATGCGCAGCACTTCGAACCCTGCCATCCGACCTGCCTCGCGAACGCTGCTTCGTTGACGTTCATTGAAGTAGGCGGGGACGGTGATCACGGCTTGGCTGACGGGTCTTCCGAGGTTTGCCTCAGCGACCTCCTTGATTCGCATCAGGATCGCGGCAGAGATCTGTTCGAGGGTGTACAGATGCTCGGCGACGTTGAGGAGGATGTTCTCGCCTGCGCCCTCGACCATCTCGTAGGTGAATACTTGGCGCGTGTCGTTGATGGACTTGCTGTGGAAGTTTCGTCCGATCAAGCGTTTGGCTGCACGCACCGTTCCATCCGGGTTGTGTTGGGCTTGTTCGGCCGCCGCGAGGCCGACGATTTGATTGCCCTCTTCGTCGACGGCAAACACGGATGGAACCTGCGTGGCACCCTCCGCCGTGGTGATGATCCGCGGTGTTCCGGATTCCACGATCGCGGCGCAACTGTTGGTTGTGCCCAGATCGATGCCAATTGCAATGGACAAAGGTGCGCCTCCGATGCGTACTCCTCAAGCGTAACTGATATCGACGGCTTAGAATGGATTGATGCCGAAGGATCGAGGTCAATCATTAGCGGGTCGACTGCGAAGCGCCATAGAGGCGCGTCAAGCGGAGCGCGCGCGGGTAAAAAAAGAAGCCACTCAGCGCCATGAGCGCATTCAGCAGGAGCGGTCACAGTTCTTGGAGGATCTGCGTGGATTCGGAAAGTCTGTTGGACACCTTTCGGTATCGGGTTCATCCGGGCGCGTGGTTTTTCGATTCGACGGGCGAGAGCTTCGGTTTCAAGCACGTGGAAGCAAGGAAACCGTGCAGGTGAGCGGAACCGACCTGCCCAAGCGCACCCATGCCTTCATTCACGAAGAACTGAACCGGTGGGTCCTCTCGATACCCAGCGATGCGGGGCGAACCGAACAAGTGATCTTTTTCGATCAAGGCTTGGAGCGATTGGTCGCCACCGCTCTCGCCGTGATCGCTCGCGATGAAGACCCCGGGTAGCGGCAGTCGGCAGAACCCACGCCGCGTGGTGTTCAGCGTTTAATTCGACGAATATGAACCTCCTGAATGGCGCGATCGTTGGCCTTGTTGACGGTCAGGAGGTGGTCTCGGGCCTCGACCTGCTCACCAGCCTTGGGAATCCGACCCGTCTGAGAGAGAATGAACCCCGCGATGGTTTCGTAGTCGCCATCGGGCAACTCAAGGCCGATCTGTGTCATCAGGTGTTCCCGCTCAGCATGGCCGACGGCAAGCCACTCCCGTTCTCCTACCCGGCGAACCCGTGCTTTTTCTCGGTCGAGTTCGTCCTCAATTTCGCCGACGATTTCTTCGAGTAAGTCTTCAACGGTGATGATTCCCACCGACCCACCATACTCATCGACGGCCACCGCCATGCGCAGTCGTGCTCGGCGCAGATCGAGAAGGAGATGATCGACGCGTTTGGACTCCGGAACAAACAACGGGGTTCGCGCAATGTCGGCAATCGGTTTGCTCCAGTCCTCTTCGTTCATCAGGTCTTGGTGGAGGACCACACCGGTGATGTCGTCCACGCGCTCGCGGTACACCGGAAGACGCGAGTGGCCACTATCGATCATCTGGGCAGCGGCCTCTGAAACCGTCATTTCTTCTGGGACGGCGACCACATGAATGAGCGGAACCATGGCCTCCTCGACAACCGCCTCGGTGAACTCAAAAACCCGCCGAATCATGGCTTTGTCTGCCGCGCTCAGGTTTGGGTCGTCGGTGGCATCCAGTAACACCTGAATGTCGGCTCGGGTCACGGGCCGTGAGCCGTCGCCACCACCCCCCGCCATCGCCGCAACCCGGTCGAACACCCAAAGAATGGGCGCAAGAATCCATGACAGGACCCGCAACGGATACACGATGTAGGGAACCAATGTGTCCGCATGGTGCTGGTAAACAGCCTTCGGAATCATCTCCCCGAAGGTCAGGGTTACCGGGACGACCAATAGGAATGCGAGTGACGGATGAACGTCCGTGGTGGTCAACACCAGTTGCGTGCCAAGCGTGGCGATCGAAATTGCCACGAGGTTGGTTCCCACCAAGCAGGTGCTCAGCATGCGCGTGGGGTTCTGCAGCATTCGCAGGGCCAAGATTGCTCCGCGCCGCCCCCGCTCCGCGTCGGTTCGAAGTTTCATCCGGTCGGCACTCACAAGGGCAATCTCGGAACCAGAGAAGAAGCCGGAGAGCGGCAGCAATACCGCACCGATGAGCACGAGAACGACGGTCGTGGTCATGGTTCGTCCCTTGGGTTTGCTTCGACCTCTTGTGTGGGGTCGTCCTCTTCGTAGGCCTGTTCCATTTCAACGGTGATGGTTGGCACTCCGCGTTCGTCTGCTCCATTGATCTGAAATCGAATCCCGTTCCAATCCACCTCGGTCCCGGGCACCAGAGGCCTTCCATTTACCGTTCGAACGAGGTCTGCGAGTGTGTCGCCATCGTGTTCGGGTATGACCACATGAAAGCGCTCCGAAAAGTCTGCGAGCGACATGTCCCCGCGTACATGCCACGTTTGCGCTTCGACCGGTGTGACAGCCGGGTCTTCTTTGTCGGTTTCGTCGTACATTTCCCCGACGAGCTCTTCCAGCAGGTCATCGAGCGTGACGACTCCGACGACATCACCTTTCTCGTCGACAACGACGGCCATGTGCGAGCGGCGCGCTTGAAACTCTGCGAGCAGGTCGTCGGCAGCCTTCGTCTGGGGGACAAAACGCGGAGGATGGAGCAACTTGTGGATCTGTCGGGGACTGGGTGAACGACTATGGCCATGGAGGCGCTGTGCTGAAACCAGACCAAGCAGGCGCTTCACGAGCAAAATGCCGACAATGTTGTTGGGTGTGCCCTGCCATACCGGGATGCGGCTTAGGCCCTGCGTCTTCACCGCTTCCACGAGTTCAGGCCATGGCGTGAGCAGGCTCACACTCACCACGGCATCCCGCGGAGTCATCAACTCTTTCACCGTCAGGTCCCCGAATTCGAAGACCCGGTGAAGGATTTCCTGTTCCATGGCCCGGATGTTGCCCTCTTCTCGTCCTTGGTCGATCAGTGCACGGAGGTGCGCTTCTCGAAGTTCCGCTTGCCGGGGCGCCTTGCTTCCACCGGTAAGCACCAGCGCGGCATCCGCGAGTCGACTCAGCACAAAGCGTATCGGGGCGACGACGGTAGAAAAGCCCGACAACACCACGGCCGCCCGGGGCGCCAAAATGGGCGCAAACCGAAACGCGAAGGTCTTGGGAAGCACTTCACCAAACAGAAGGAGTAGGGGCGCAACGATGACAATGTTGAGCCAAGGTTGGTCGGGAAACAGCCGGAGAAGCAGGCCGGCAGAGACCGTTGAAAGCGCAATGTTTACGGTTTCATTTCCAATCAAAATGGACGCCAAGGTGTTTCGGGGCTCGGCCAGCAGGCGGTCGACGTGCTGCTTTCCCCTCCCTTGCATTGACTCCATATCCACGGGTTGGAGCCCAAAGAGAGCCGTTTCGGAACTGGAGAAAAATGCCGAGCAGCAAAGCAAGATCATGCACAGGAGCACCGTGGACAGCACAGCGGCGTCCACGAATGTGCTCGGGGCGGATGGGGCCGCATGGGCTGCACCGTGCATTGTCCACCAGAGTGCAAGCGTCATTGGTCACCACCGAAATGAGAAAATAGGGTTGCCGGCCAAGGCATACCTGCCAAGTGCACGCCGCGTTCTGCAGTGATCACTCCCACTCGGGACGGCGTGCGACCAAACGCCTCCGCAGCACTCAGTACAAGGCTGCGGTGTTCGGGCGATGCACTAAACAACAACTCGTATTCTTCACCAAATCCAACGGCGAGCGCGGTGTCTCCCTTGGCCGATGGATGGATCGGCAACGCTTCGGGCGTCACTACCGCCCCGACGCCACTCGCCGCGCACAGTCGCGGCAGGTCTCGGGCCAGCCCATCGGAGAGATCCATCATCGCGTTTGCGATGCCGAGGAGACGAGCGCCGAGTCCAATGGGAGGCTTCGGCCTTGCGAGCGGTGAGGGGTCGATTTCTGGCGAGGCGAAGACTGCAGCCGGTCCACCGAGCGGTCCGGATACCCACAGGTCATCGCCGGGGTTCGCCCCATCGCGCCCGATTGGAGCCGCCATTGATCCCGACAACGTGAGCGAAACAACTTTCGGTCCCGGACTGCGTGTGGTGTCGCCACCGATCAACTGGATGCTCCAAGTGTCCAATGCCGCACCCATGCCGCGAGAGAACGCCTCAACCCAATCCCGGTCCACGGGTCTTGGCAGTGCGACCGTGAGTACGCCCCACGTTGGAATTCCGCCCATTGCATTGATGTCTGAGGCATTGCACGCGACCAACTTCCACCCAACGTCTTCCGGGTGCAACCTATCGTCCCAATGCACGCCCTCCACCATGGCATCGACGGTGACACACTGGTCATTTGACACCACCGCCGCATCGTCTCCCGGATTCATCGGTGCCGAGGTCGGTCCGCGCGGCGCTCCCTCGGGACGATGGCGAAGAACGGTGTCGACAATAAACGATTCGTCGGGGTCGTCGGGCATGGACGGTCGTTGGGCCTCCGATATCAATGTAGCACGGGCTCATTGTTCAAGGGAGTTCACTCCGGGTTCCAGTGCGTCGTCTTGCGGAGGCTGCCATCGAATGATTCCGTCTCGCTTGATGGTCAGCACATGAAATGAGCGGTCGACCTCTCTTGCTTCGTTGAACGCTTGGCCTCCCGCTACAGGGTCATCGATTTCAACCGCACCCATCGCTTTTTGGATGGCATCGCGATCGTCTCCCCCCTCGAGCACTGCTGCGGTGAGCAGTCGTGTGGCATCCCAAGCAAGCGCGTCGATTACCCGCGGGCTGCGCTCAATCGATGCGGTGAAGGTCTCAATAAACTGTTGGACGATGGGGTCCTCGTCTTGGTCCCAGAACGCATCCACGAACACAGAATCTTGAACGTATCGTCCACCCGTTTGAACCAATGCGGGATTGTTCCATGCATTGATTCCCAAGAGTTGAATCGGCTCCTCATCCACATGTTTGCGAAAGGTTCCGACCGGGAACTCCTCGTACGCCAAGGCGCTCGTGACGAGGACCAAACGGCGGTGGTTATCGGGAATAAATATTGCATCGAACTCCACAATTGGCGGGAGCATGACTTTGTCAGGATTTTCCTCTCTGCGTTTGGCTTCACGCTTCATTTCCCACAACTCAGCCTTTCGCTCTTCGAGGTGCTTCTTTCCAAGCTCTTGTGCCGCCTTTCTAAAGTCTGTTGTGTCGGTCGCATAACTGACGACATCAACAACCTCACCGCCGCGCTTCGTTACGGCGGCCGTGAACAGGTCCCGTGCAGCCTCCCCGTACCCATTTTCGGGGTGAAGAACAGCGTACTTCGTGTGGGACTCACGCTCGGTAGAGTGGTCGACGAGCGCACGAATCTGGTGGTCCAGTGTCATGAATCCACGAAAGGCAAAATCACCTGCAGCGGTCGGATCGCCACCTTGTGTCAAGGTCACGAGTGGGGTTCGGAGGGCCTGAGCGCGGCGTGCAGCTTCGTCGCCGTTGCTTTTGAGCAGCGGTCCGAGAATTGCCACGCACCCCTCTTCGATCACGAGCCGTTCAATCTCCGCCCCGGTTCCTTCAGCGGTTCCAAGCGTATCACCGAACACCAGTTCGATTGGCGAGCCGGCTTCGGCATTGGCCAACTGAATCACCTGCTCCAACTGCGCGGCGGCTGGGGCATAGTCACCGGTTTTCGGGAGCAACACGCCCACCCGGCCTGCGACGGTGGCATTGCCGGCATCCGCCCGTTTTATGGTGTACTCCAACTCCGCCAGAAATTGGGAGGCAGGCCACGTTTCCATTGCGTCGGCAGCGGTTGCTTTGGCCGCATCGAAGGTACCGGCCTTCAGTTCGGCCCTCGATCGCTGTACCGCAATTTCTTCGGGAGTTCCGGTTGGTTCAGGCACGGGTGATGAAGGCGCTGACTTGAGCAGATCGCCTACTGATTTCTGAACGCGAGCCAACACGGTCGGATCGTGCGAACCGTACTCGAAGGCCCGCTCGGCGAGACCGCGAACCTTGGGCATGGGGCTGCCCTCATCTGCGCCCACTCGGGCTAGGATGCGATAGCGGTCGGCATTCATGGTGGTGGGTACCGACTTGTCGTCGAGCAGTTGGAGTGTCGCAAGGGTGTTTCCAGACAGTGCAGTCTCGGCATCAACAAGCGCCATGCCCAATCGAGCGGGGTCCTTAAGTGGATGCGTTGGGTACCGGCTTGCGAGGGTCTCAAACCACGTTCGGGCCGTGGCGAAATCTCCGCTTAGGCGCCGCTGCTCTCCTGCGTGGAGCAATGCCCACGGATGCACGGAGGGATCGTTTCGCCCGCTCTTGATTTCGTCCTCGAGGAGGCGGATCGCAGCCATTCGGTCGCCGATCGATACGACTTGGGCCCGACGGACCACATCAGGGGTTCCGGCGTCGGATGGTTTGGGCAGGCACGCCGTCAGTGCGCAGACCAATGCGAGCGTTCGAATCATGATCGGCTCCTCATATTCTCCATAAACGCTTTCCGACGTGGGTGGGCACTCTCATCGAGGATGCCATCAAGCTCCTTGAGGGCAGTTTCTTGGGCGTCGGAAAGCTTCGAAGGAATTTCAACTTCCAGTTCGATGTGAAGATCGCCTTTGCGTCCGCCTTTCATGGTCGGAAGCCCGCGTCCGGCGAGCCGTAAAAGTTTCCCGCTTTCAGTGCCTGCTGGAACCTTAATGGTCGCAGTCCCACGAAGGGTGGGCACTTCCAGTGTTCCGCCGAGAACAGCTTGGGAGAATCGAATGGGAACCACGCAGTGCAGGTCGCTGCCGCGGCGTTGAAACAGACGGTGCTCTACCACGGTAATGATGACGTAAAGGTCGCCGGTCTCACCACCCGCTTTCGCGTCATTCCCTTTGCCGCTGAGCTTGAGTTTTTGGCCTGTCGCGACGCCCTTGGGAATCCGAACACTCAATTTCTCGAATGACTCGACTCGCCCACCACCGCTGCAGGTTTGGCATGATTTAACGGTGATGGTGCCCGCGCCGTTGCAGTGGGGGCACTGCGTTCGAAACACGCGTCGTCCCCTTGCTTTCCCACTTCCATCACAGGCAG
>DEBL01000140.1:0-1163 GCA_002348535.1 Deltaproteobacteria bacterium UBA2957
TGGGATTGGTATCGTTTGCCGTTGCGTGTGGTACAGGCAATCCATGTGACGAGTACGCCGAACTGCTCTGCGACTGTGCGGAGACTGATGACGACTGCGATGGGTACCGGCTTCAGTTCGAGAACGCGGATGCCGATCAACAGGATGAGTGCTCAGCGCGCCTCGATGAGGCCGAGGCTGACGCTGAAACGTGCCAAGCGAGTGAACAAGAGGGATAGCGGCGCCGTGATGCCGTGGACGTCAAGCGATCGAAATGGCGAACACGTTCGAACTTGGATAGGGGGCGCCGTCTCGATGGTCGGGTGGACCGTCGTGGAATGACCCCAACACATGTTCTTGGCCCAGTGCCAAGAGGAGTTCACTATGAAACGCTCTATCTTGAGTCTCGCATTTTTCGCGATGGCTTTTGGTTGCGACCTCGATACGAAGGTCGACACGGGCACGGATGACGGCTTCAGCCTCGAAGACGCTGATGCCGATGCCGATGCCGATGCCGACGCCGATGGCGACGCAGACGGTGATGCCGATGCCGATGCCGATGGCGACCTCGGACCTTTTACTCCCGTTGCTATTGGCCTCGAGTGGTCGGGCATTTGGGATGAGGCCAACAACAGCCTGAACGGTTCCTATGTCGATGAGGATGCGGACGGCGAGCTTCAGGCCTACTATGCAACCGTCCTCATGACGCTGGCCACGATGGACTACTTCTCCGCAACGACCGATGCGGAACGAGTCGGCGAGTACTGCACGATGTGGGGTTGGTTTGTATCGCCGACTGGCGGTGACCCAAGCCCGACTGAGTTGAATGTCCAAGAGTTTGACTGGGAGGCCGGTGTCGGTGGTTCCGGTGTCGTGGTCACCGATGTGTGGGGCGGCTGGGAAGGTGGCATTGTCATCAACCCCGATTCGGTTGACGACCGATGCAACGACTGGGTGGATAGCTCTGGGGCCAGCGTGGACGCCCTCGGGATGTTCAACCGCATGCACTACGGCATCGCCTTGGGTCCCCTGAGCACCTACATGACAGCGGAGCTTACCGATTCAGATTGGTGGGATCCCGAGACCGATGGCTACTCGTATCACACGATGTACACCGCCATGAATCATCCCAGCGATACGGAAGCGGGCTTCAACTTTATCGCATACGACTTCACCAGCAGCCT
>DEBL01000140.1:1550-9729 GCA_002348535.1 Deltaproteobacteria bacterium UBA2957
GCTGAAGTTGTATGTGGACAGCCGCTGACCGAGGAACTCGATGACGGTACCTACTACAAGCAGGGCAACTTCAACACCAACGTTGGAACCCGATACGCATTCGTGCGCGGCAACGCTTGGTGGTACGAGGACTTCCCAAACCTCGACCTCAGCAACATGGGTGCAGGGTTTGACGAGCTCGACTAAAGCCCAGTGAGCTTTCGCTCAATCAAAACCCCCCAGCGCGTCGACGTTGGGGGGTTTTTCGTTGGCGTTTCGGCTAGTCGTCTGACTCTAGAAACGGTTCCTCGGGTGCCACACCCTTGCGAAAACGGATCGCTAAGATTCCCAAGCCCAACAACAGAACTGGAACGCTGACCAGTTGACTGGTGGACAGTACACCAAAGTAGTCAGTACCGCGGATCGAATCCCCTCGGAAGATTTCGATGGTGCCGCGCAGGAAGGGGTAGGTGAGAAGCAGCGATGCGAACACCTGGCCATCAAATCGACGGCCTCGGTGCCACATCCAACTCAGCAGCAGGAAAATGCTGAGCGCACCAAAGCTCTCGAAGGCTTGGGTGGGAAACAACGGAATGTTGTGGACATTCCCAACCCCAACGCCTGGCAGGAAGTTGAACGCCAAGAAAGGAAATCCATCCACAGCAACCACGGAGCCGCCTTGAAATTGCACGAGCGTGGATGTTTCTACAAGTTCGGTGGGTCGGCCGTGGCAGCAGCCGGCGAAAAAGCATCCGACGCGTCCCAAGCACAGGCCGAGCATGAGTGTGGGTGCTGCGGCGTCGAGGAGTTTCCAGAATGGAATTCGCCTCCAGCGAATGTACGCCGCCCCTGACAGCGCTCCGCCGATGGCTCCCCCGTAGAAGGCAAACCCGCCTTCGTTGAAATTAAAGAAGATCAGTGGGTTGGAAAAGAACAGGCCCGGTTCCGCGAAAACGAAGTGCAGCAGACGGCTTCCAATCAAGCTCATAATGATGATGATTTGGTAAAAGGGAACCAGCGCATCGGGGTCAATTCCAACTTTTTTCGCCCGATTATTGAGGGTGAGAATGGACGCCGTGAACGCCACCATCAACATCAAGCCCCACATGTGCAAGCCGATGCCTTGTTGAAAACGGTAGAAGGTAGGGTACATGGACGCCTCCAAGCGCGGAAAGACCGTCTAACCAAGCGAGCAGATTCGTGAACGATTCCCTGGTTGTCACTTTGTTGAGTGTAGTCCCAAAAAATAGAGGTGCTCGGTTTATGGGGCTGGGTGCTCGACTTCGATTGCCGAGCTTTGCCCATCGGTTTTTGTTGCGATGGTTCATCAAAAAATACAAGGTGGACCTGAGTGAGTCTGAGGGCTCGGTTGATGATTTTTCAAGTCTCTCAGAATTTTTTATCCGGCGGCTCAAACCCGGTGTCCGACCCATCGATGACGCTGAAGCGATTCTCGTGAGCCCGGCAGATGCAAAGGCCCACACCTTCGGTCGCATCGAGAACGGAATGTTCATGCAGGCTGAGGGGCGTCCGGCCTCCGTGGCGACCTTGGTTGGCGAGGAGCATGCCGACCGGTTTGAAGGGGGCGATTACGCCGTGTTGTACTTGGCGCCGCCCGACTACCACCGGGTTCACTCTCCCGCGGCCGGCACGCTGCAGGCCCTCGATTATCGCCCGGGTACGCTGTGGCCCGTCTTCCCAGCTGCCTCCCGAAAAGTAGACGAACTGTTCGGCCGTAACGAGCGCTTGGTATTCCACATGGACACCGATGCTGGACGCGTGGCAACGGTGATGGTGGGTGCGTTTGGGGTTGGTCGGATCGGCAATGAGTTTGACGCGCGGATCACGAACGCCGGGCAGCCGAGCGGAAGTCAGCCGATGGATCCCCCCGTTGCGATTGAGCGGGGTGGAGAGATTGGGCGATTTGAGCTGGGCAGCACAGTCATCTTATTGTGCGAACCAAACCGAGTGAAATGGGAGCTTGAACCCGGACAGATAACCAGAGTTGGGCGAAGGATAGCGCAGCTGATCGCATCCGACGAGCCCTGAAAGGGCGCATCAGGCGCTACAATAGGGACAATCTCCACGGTTGGAAGCTGGGCTGGTTCGGGTTCACGGATTAGGGGCATGCTGAAGACCGCCCCCGTTTTGCGCCCGAAGAGACCACGAGACCCATGAGCTTGTACACCGACTACCTTGACCAAATCGAGACACGAAAAGGTCAGGGGCTGCATCCCAAACCGATTGAAGACGCGGAGTTGGTGGAATGCCTGATCGAGCAGATCAGGGACGTAGACCACGAGCATCGAGAGGGGTCACTTCATTTTTTCATCTACAACACACTTCCGGGTACGACGAGTGCGGCGGGAGTGAAATCGCAGTTCCTAAAGGAAGTCATTCTGGGAACCGCGGAACTGGACGAAATTACTCCTGATTTCGCCTTTGAGATGCTGTCTCACATGAAGGGCGGGCCCTCTGTAGAAGTACTCATTGATCTGGTGCTCTGCGATGACCCGGCCATCGCCGATCGAGCAGCAGAAGTGTTGAAGACGCAAGTGTTTTTGTACGAGGCCGATACCGACCGACTCGAGGCTGCCCATAAAAACGGGCACGCGCGCTCGACGGACATCCTGCATAGTTACGCCAAGGCCGAGTTCTTTACGGAACTGCCTCCCGTCGATGAGGTCATTCAAGTTGTCACCTACGTAACGGCGGTGGGTGATGTCTCTACTGACCTCCTTTCGCCGGGAAGTGATGCGCACTCGCGGTCCGACCGCGAACTTCATGGCCAGTGTTTATTCGAACACAACAAAGAGGCCCAGCAGGTTCTCATCGACTTGAAGGCACAGCACCCGGATAAACGGGTAATGCTGGTCGCAGAGAAAGGAACCATGGGGGTCGGTTCATCGCGAATGTCTGGCGTGAACAACGTAGCCCTGTGGACGGGGATTCAGGCCAGTCCATATGTTCCGTTCATCAACATCGCCCCCATCGTCGGAGGGACCAACGGGATCTCGCCGATCTTCCTGACGACGGTCGGCGTTACCGGTGGAATCGGCATTGATCTGAAGAATTGGGTCAAAAAGCTGGACGCCAACGGCGAGACCGTTCTGGATGAGGACGGGGAGCCCGAACTGGAACAGGTGTTTTCGATCGACACGGGTACGGTGTTGACCATCAACACCAAAGAGAAAAAGCTCTACAACGAGGATGGCACGCAGGAACTGTGCGACATCACCTCTGCATTGACGCCCCAAAAGCTCGAGTTTATTCGCGCGCAGGGATCCTATGCGGTGGTGTTTGGAAAGAAACTCCAGACCACCGCGGCCGCCATTCTTGGGGTCGAAATGCCCGCCGTTTACGCGACATCCAAAGAGATTTCGCATCCAAACCAGGGCCTCACCGCTGTGGAGAAGATCTTCAACGAAAATGCGGTCGGGGTGGCTTCAGGGACGCTGCTTCACGCGGGATCAGACGTTCGAATCAAGGTCAACATTGTGGGGTCGCAGGACACCACCGGGTTGATGACCTCCCAAGAACTGGAGATGATGGCCGCCACCGTGATCTCGTCGACCGTAGATGGGTCGTACCAGTCGGGGTGTCACACAGCGTCCGTGTGGGACGTCAAAGCCCAGCGCAACATTCCAAAGCTGATGAGCTTCATGAACAGGTTCGGACTCATCACGGCGCGCGACCCAGAGGGCGAATACCACCCGATGACGGATGTGATCCATAAGGTCCTCAACGACATCACAGTGGATGACTGGGACGTGGTGATCGGCGGTGACTCTCACACGCGGATGTCCAAGGGAGTGGCTTTCGGGGCTGACTCTGGCACCGTTGCGCTGGCGCTGGCTACCGGGGAGGCGACCATGCCTATCCCTCAGTCGGTCAAGGTCACCTTCAAGGGCACTTTAAAAGACCACATGGACTTCCGAGACGTTGTCCATGCAACCCAAGCCCAGATGCTGAAGGAGTTTGGCGAGAATGTGTTCCAAGGCAAGGTCATCGAGGTGCACATCGGAACGCTCTTGGCCGATCAAGCCTTCACCTTTACCGACTGGACGGCAGAGATGAAGGCCAAAGCATCGATTTGCATCTCAGAGAGTGAGACCTTGGTCGAATCTCTCGAGATCGCGAAAAGTCGCATCCAGATCATGATCGACAAGGGCATGGACAACGATCGCCGGCTGCTGCAGGGGCTGGTCGACAAGGCCGACAAGCGCATGGCAGAGCTTATATCCGGCGACAAGCCCGCACTGACCCCGGATGCCAACGCCAAATATTCAGCGGAGTTTGTGGTGGACCTCGACCAGATCGTGGAGCCCATGATTGCCGACCCAGACGTTCACAACGAGGACGTGTCCAAGCGATACACCCACGATACCATTCGGCCCATTTCGTACTATGGCGGCATCAAGCAAGTTGATCTCGGCTTTGTTGGCTCTTGCATGGTCCATAAGGGCGATATGAAAATCATCTCGCAAATGCTGCGAAACATCGAACGCCAACACGGAACGGTCGAGTTCAAAGCGCCGCTCGTTGTCGCGCCGCCGACCTACAACATTGTCGATGAACTCAAGGCCGAAGGTGACTGGGCCGTCCTTCAGAAGTACTCGGGATTCGAGTTCGATGATAGCGCGCCCAAAAATAACGCGAGGACGCAGTACCAGAACATCATGTATCTTGAGCGGCCCGGGTGCAACCTTTGCATGGGCAATCAAGAGAAGGCCGAGAAGGGTGACACCGTCATCGCAACCTCGACTCGTTTGTTCCAAGGACGCGTGGTGGCCGACAGCACTGAGAAGAAAGGCGAGTCTCTCTTGGCGTCAACCCCCGTTGTTGTGTTGTCGACGATCTTGGGCCGGACGCCCAACATCGATGAATACATTGCTGCGGTCGAAGGCATCAAGCTCACCAACTACGCGCCGCCGGTGAGTTGAAGCGCGCACATCGGTTCAGCGACGAGCGAACAGGGCAGGGATGCCCATCGTCATGGCTGGAATGTGAGCCACCAACCAGTACGCAGCTGCGTAAGCGAGGGCTTCCGAGGTGGACGCTCCGAAGGCAGGGAGAACCAGTGCGCTGGCGGCCGCCGGCCCCGCGGCCATTGTTGGAGGCAGAACAAAGGAGGCCAGTGATGCAATGCCCAGCACCATTGAAGAGGCCGCGATGGGATCCGAGATTGACGCGCCGCTGGCGATGAGGGCCAAGCTAAAGGCAGTCACGACGAGCACGACCTGAACAGCTGCCGCCGCGGTCTGAATCCCCAGATAGCGTGCATTCCGGACAACGGAGGAGGTTTGCACAACGGTCTGCTTAGTGAGCTCGATGATGCGGTTGGTGTGGGGCTGGTTGTTCTGCCATCGGCGACCCAAGACAGCCATTACGGCCAGCACCCCGCACCCCGCGATGATGCCCCCACCGATCCACCACGAAGCGGTGGACGCATCGCCCACCAAGCTGGCCCATTGGGCAGCACCGAGGCCCATTACGGCGAGCAGAAAGAAGGCGAATATGGCGGCTTCAAGAAAGCTCGTTACGCCGACGGCTGCAGTGCCCACCGGTACGGGCACGTTGCATTCTCGGTCCATAAATGCGATAGCGGCGACGTCTCCGGCACGGGCCGGCAGCGCGAGGTTCATGGCGCCCGCGGCGAGGCCAAGAGAAATGACGGTACGAATTGGGGGCCGAGGCATCGGAAGGGCCAGCCATAGGCGGGTCTCGTGCACCAAGAGTGCGCTGGTTTTTACGAACAATGCCGCTGCCCCCCACCACATCGAACCGCTCTCTAAAACCCGGCCAATCGCGTCGATATCGACGTCTGATAAGAGCGCCCAAAGGATCCCTGCGGAGAGAACGATTTGGGCCAGCGTACGCGCCGTCGGCGTCGCTAAAATCCGTCGCATTCGACTTTCAGGCGAAAGTTTCCATCGGCTGCACCCTTACCGTCCACGGCGATGAGGTACGTCTCATCCTTGCTGGTGGCCGACATTGATGCAGTACCGCCGCGTGGGGTTGTGTCGGCTTGGCACTCCCCAACGCGATGAGCGTGCTTGGCTTTGGGACACTCTAAGTCTTTGTCATTCCAGCGCATCGCAAACACGTCCAAGTCGCCGCAGTCGCTGGTGAGCTTGGCGCGTGCAGTGTGACCTGCTGGGACGCGTACGCGGTACACCATCTCTGGTCCGCTGTGGCCGCCTGGGGGTGTGATCGCATAGCAACGTGCACTGCGGTAGAAATCGTCATCGAAACTGGACCGGCCCATCCGGTTGTTGCCCTCAACTTCATCCCCGCACTTCAGTTCGCGGGTGATGCATTTCTTTGGTTTGCGACTGGAGTACATGGGAGAGCACTCCATGTCGACCGGGGCCCACTCTTCATTAAATTTTTCGAGAATGGGCACAAAGCGAGCGGCAACTGGCGCGACGGTATCGCACCCCATGAAGGTAAGCAGCAGCAGCCAGCGAGTCATGAACCAGAAATCCCCGAGACCATTCTAAACATCGCAGCATTGACCGCAACCCCGTCGGAATTGAATCCGTCACACAGGGTTCTCTCTTCAATGGTAGCCACGCGCGCAATCACAGCCGCAGCATCCAAATCAAATGCGCCAATGCGGGCTTTGGAGCCCGCCACACCCGGAATGGAAGCCTTAATTCCATCAACCCTCAGCGGTCGATCCGTCGAGATTCGCGGCGGATCACACGTGTTCATGCATCATTCTTGGTGCGATGGGTGGTCGACAGAGCGCCATGCACTAAGGCCACCTTCGACCACCCATGTGTCATCGAGGCCGCGGTGCCGCAGGAAGCGAACAACTTGCTCGGCATCTCCTTGTCGCTCGGCAACGACGGCCACGCGAACATCAGCCGGAACCTCTGCGATGCCGATTCCAATGTCAGCGAGCGGTATGTGGAGCGCACCGTGAATTGTTGCATTGGGAGCGACATCTAAAATGCAGCCGGTGTGGCGCAGCCGAGCAGCCTGTTGGGCCGAGATGGCCAGCGGGCCGGGGTTGAAGTCGGATGGAACGGCAATGTCCATTCCTTGCGAGTCCTTGGCCGCGGACGCATCGCGTTCCGCCAAACCGGTCCACTTTTTTGCTTCTTGGGCTTGGACAACCCGGGCTACCCCGCCGAGAAGTTTGAAGGGCATGTTGATCATCTTGCCGAACATGAAACTAGTATATCCTCTTGGGTCAGAGGGCGGGCCTAGTCGTCGGGAACTTCGGTCTTTGCATTCGGCAATTCCACCCTCGTCTTCACCGCGGGGGTGGCCTCTTAGGGTGGTCAAGAATCTGTGTAAGGGGCGCTGTCAAAGGCGAGATTGGGGTGAGGGCGATAGGTCATGGAGATGCGAATACTCATGACATCCCGTCGATTCCCTCCCGATGTGCATTCCGGCACTGAGACGGTATTTCGAGCGCTGTATCGCGAGGCTCGGGAACGCCATGAAGTGCGGCTTGTGGTCGGGTGGCAGTCGAGCCGCGACCAAATCCCTCCGGAGGCTGTTGGCGTTCGCTTGCGTGGAATGTCCAAGCCCAAGCAGTGGTTTCGGATGGCCAAAGCCATCCGCGCTGAAGTTCAGCGATGGAAGCCTGACGTGGTGCTGAGCAATAATCTGGAGTTACCGCCGACCGGTGTCCCGGCCGTATGCGTCGTGCACGACCTGAATTTTGGTGAAAACCCAACGGATCGAACGCAGTCTAGCGGGCTCACCGATTGGTTTCGCAAGGCTGGTTACGGCGCGGGTAGCCGGATGTTTGAGAGCATTGTCACCGCGACGCATGCATCCGCCGAAGCCATTGGTGCATTGGGGGTCGATCGTGGACGCATCACGGTGATTCGCAATGGAGTGGATGCGCCCCCCCCTGCGGAAGCCTCACCAGAATCTGACCTCGTTACGTTTATTTACCCATCACGAATCATGCCCTCGAAAGGGCAGCACCTTGCCATTGATGCCATCGCGCGCCTGCCGGGCGTGTACAAGCGCAGAGCAACATTGGTCATTGCGGGTGCGTCAGTCGATGGCGTGTACCTCGACCAGCTGCGGGTACAGGCCTACAACCAGCCGGTTCAATTTTCTCCCGATGTACGGGAGATGCTGCCTCTTATTCAGTCCAGTGACGTGGTGCTGTTTCCCACCATGATGCCCGAAGGCTTCGGGCAAGTGGCGGTCGAGGCGATGGCCTGCGGAA
>DEBL01000213.1 GCA_002348535.1 Deltaproteobacteria bacterium UBA2957
CCCGGATTTTGTTTGGCTTACCTTGCCCATTCCATGCTGTTTGTGAACAACTTTTACTACTGTTCAACTGAAGAGCAGCGTGAGCGTTACTTGGAAAAAGTCCTCACTGGAGAGTGGGTTGGTGCGATGGGTATGTCGGAGCCCGGGTACGGAACGGATGTCGTCGGCATGCAAACGACTGCAGTCCGGGACGGGGACAATTATGTGCTTAATGGCGTCAAAACATGGATCACCAATGGCCCAGAGGGGCACGTATTTCTGGTGTACGCCAAGACCGACGGGCGCATCTCGGCATTTATTGTAGACAGGGACTGCCCCGGATTCACCACCTCACCACACATTCCCAAAATGGGCATGCGGTCCAGTTCGATGTCCGAGCTCATTTTCGATGATTGTGTGATCCCCGCCAGCAATCTGCTGGGTGACGAGGGGCAGGGGCTGCATCATATGATGCGAAATCTCGAGATCGAACGACTCACGCTGGCCGCAATGAGCACGGGGATCGCGGAGCGGTGTCTCGATGTCATGATTCGCTACGGCGAAGAGCGAATCGCGTTTGGTCAGCCCATCAATCGCTTTGGCCAAATCCAAAAATACATCGCCGATTCGTTCGCCATGACGCAGGCTGCTCGTTGCTTGGTTTATCAGGTCGCGCACAATGTCGCCCCGGGTATTCGAAATCGAATTGGCTCTGATGCTGCAAAACTATTCGCCGCTCCCGTAGGCAAACAGGTGGCCGACAATGCGATGCAGGTGATGGGCGGCGCAGGATATTGCCGAGAGTTCCCACTCGAGAGGCTGTTGCGCGACGCCAAGTTGTTGGAAATTGGAGGCGGAACCTTGGAAAGCCACCAAAAAAATCTTACAAAGGACCTTACTCGTTTGTTCGCGGGTTGATCATTTCGGAGGCTTTTGATGCTCAAGCGCGTTGCACTTTTTTTGCTGACCAACCTTATGGTCATTGTCCTGTTGTCGGTCGTTCTTCGCCTCATTGGATTCACAGGCTATTTTGACGAACAGGGAATTGGTCTCGACTATGGGTCACTCGCCGTCTTTGCGGCCGTTTTCGGTTTTGGCGGGTCGTTTATCTCCCTGTTCATGTCGAAATGGGTTGCCAAGCGAGCGGCACGCGCCCGGGTCATCACCACTCCAGCAAATGCAACGGAGGCATGGTTACTGGAGACCACCCACCGCCTCGCCGACAAGGCAGGGGTGGGACATCCAGAGGTGGCCATTTTCGAGGGCGCACCCAACGCCTTTGCAACCGGATGGAACCGGAACAACTCGTTGGTCGCCGTCAGCACCGGCCTGCTCCGGCAGATGAATGAATCGGAGGCCGAAGCAGTCATTGGTCACGAAATTGCGCACGTCGCCAACGGCGATATGGTGACCTTGACCTTGATTCAAGGGGTAGTGAATACTTTTGTAATCTTCTTCGCTCGAATCGCGGGTCACTTCGTCGACCGCGTCATCTTAAAAACCGAACGCGGTCGCAGCATGGGTGGATTTATTGCAACCATCGTGTTCGAGATCGTGTTTGGAATTTTGGCAAGCACCGTGGTGATGTGGTTCAGCCGGCTACGCGAGTATCGAGCCGACGAAGGCGGGGCCCAACTCACCAGTAGATCGGCCATGATTTCGGCTCTTCGCGTTCTGGGTGGTCGTCAGACCGAGCCACTCCCCGAACAAATTGCTGCGTTTGGTATTACCGGGGGCGAAGGATTGTCCGCCCTGTTTCGTTCACATCCCCCCATCGAAAAGCGGATCGCGGCCTTGGGTGGTTAGCCGCGCAAGACCGCTGTGGACGCCGCCAGAGCCTCCAAGGAGTTGTTCAACGCGACGGCCACACGGCGAAACCCCGCAGCGCGCGCTTCAGCCGCGGTCGAACGACCGATCGCAAACACCGGGCAATCCAAGGGCCCCATGACCGCCGCGAATGCACGGACCGCTGACCCGCTGGCAAACGTGACAGCGTCAAAGTCAGTTTGGACAAGCGTGGCGGCAACTGATGCGGGGGTGGAGTTGCAATAGACGCCCCACTGTTGAACGCCGAGTCGATTCAGTTCGGCGTTGAGCAATCCGGACGGATTTTTTGCGCCGATGAACCACGCGACCTCTGCGGACAAGACTTGCAATCCAGCGAGAGCCTCAACACCCCCTCCCTTCCCTACAATGTGTACGGTCACCCCGGCTTGAGTCAGGGCGTCTGCGGTGGCTTGACCCACCGCCGCTACGCGCACTCCGCCAAGCAAATGGTCAAGACCAGAGACGAATCGCACCACAGCCTTCGAAGTGACCAACGCTGCATTGGGCTTCAGTTGCGGCATCGGATCCCCGGTCGCGCAAAGCGAGACCAAAGGCACATGAACCGGGGCATGGCCTACCGCATACAGCAAGGAATCCATTGGACTAGCGTGTTCGCGGGTGATTAAGACACGGGCCATGGGTGTCGCTAACCGACTGACGCGATAGTTGAGACCGGGAGGTGACCATGAAGCGACTTTTACCTTTGCTGTCTGCGTGCCTGATTGCCACCGCCTGTAAAATGAAGGAAGAACAGTTTGTCGAGCAATATGCGGAGACTTACTGCGACTGGGTGGACGGATGTGGCAAGCTTGCCGAGCAATTCGGAACGTTAGACGACTGCATCACGAACCGTACAGTGTATGCCGAGGCTGAGCTCACGCCTGCTGACTGCGACTACAGCCCCAAAGCTGCGAAGGAATGCATTCAGGATCTTCGTGACAACGAGTCGTGCAACATCAACACCGCCCTGCCCGACGCATGCATAGAGGTGTCGAGTTGTTTTGGCGATACTGGCCGCTGACGGCTGCACTTGCAACCGGCTGTTTGTCGGAAAAGCGATTCTCTGAACAGTACACCAACGAAGTGTGCTCGCTGTTGGACGACTGTGCCATCCTGACCGTTCACGGATACTCGACGGCTAGGCAATGCCGAGCTGATGCAGATGCAGTCTACGAAGGATGTGAAAACTTTAGCTCAGGTGACGCGAGGCAATGCCTGAGTGACCTCGCCGCGCGGTCCTGCGATGCCGCGATGGAAATCGTTACCCCGCGCAGCTGTGCCCGCGTTTGTGAAGCCTCAGACTAATGCGCTAACGAAGGGCCATGGCTGCTGCGTGGCCCAGTTCAACTGGGTCGCGTCCTTCGCATGAAAACCGCTGCAACTCGCCAGTCTTTTTGCTCACGACAGCTCGCAAACTAAACGCACCATTGTCCGTCGGAACGACGTGACACCCCGCCGGGACATTGCACCCCCCGCCATACGAACCGAGG
>DEBL01000345.1 GCA_002348535.1 Deltaproteobacteria bacterium UBA2957
GCTGGACCGCAGTGCGTCCCGCTCTCGAGATCAGCGGAGAGTGGACCGATGGCTGGAGCACCCAGACCATCAGCGCGTTCGCGTGGAACACATCCACCATCACGCAATCCGACAACGATGCACGGTGGGCCGTTGCCGAACGCAGCGCCGACGACTCGTTCTACCCCGGCCTGTGGTCGCGGTACAACTGGACGGAACTGGACGGAACCTTCTACTACTGCCAGATCGTCTACAATGCCGAGACCGAAGCGGAGGCCCTCGAGGCCGCTGACGCAGACGCCTCTGACCTGTTGGCTGGCTGCAACGGGTTCGGCTGGTCGGCCCTCACCGCTCTGTAGTCCATTGCAAGCGCACGCCCTCGAATGGGGGCGTGCGCTCCGCCTTTCCTTCTGAAATCTTTCACCGTCTTGCGAGGAATCCTCATGAAACTCTTCCCAATCTGCATCACAGTTCTTGTTTGTATGGGCTGCGGATCATCGGATTCCAAAACCTCGGACACACCCTCATCACCCGCCGATACGGGAGCTGCGTCCGACCCATCTACCACCAACGGCGATACCGCCTCACCGACTGAAACCGGTGAGCCCTCCGACACCGGAAACGCAGCCGATACCGGCGCCCAAGACGACACCGGCGGCGAACCTGAACCGGACCCCTTTACGCCCGACTGGCCCGATGGAACCGACCCCTTTGCCGACGCGGTCTACGCCTTCGATCCCGGACCCGATGCAGGATTTGGAAGCGAGGGCTTTCCGGAGATCGTTCTTGGGTCCCCAGAAGGCCGCGGCACAAGCGGTTCACTCGACGTGCTGTCGCTGGGGGAGCTCGGCAGCATCACCCTCGAAATGGTGGACCTTGAACTTTTCGACGGCCCCGGACCGGACCTGATTGTCTTCGAAAACGCCTTCGGAACATGGGCTGAGACGGGCCGCGTCGAGGTGTCCCAAGACGGCATCGAGTGGTTTGGCTGGACCTGTGAGGCCGAAAATGCCGAAGACGGGTTCCCTGGATGCGCCGGGGTGAGCCAAGTGTATGCCACGAGTGAGTTTTTGATCGACCCGACCGATCCTGTTGTGGCCGGCGGCGATGCCTTCGACCTTGCGGACATCGGCGTATCCTCCGCCCGGTTCGTTCGAATTACCGATTCGGGCTTCAATGCCATGGGGTACGGCGGCGAGACGGGAGGCTTTGACCTCGACGCGATCGCGGCGGCCAACTGGCTGGGCATTCCCACCGAAGCCGACGATGCCGAGGGGGACGAGCCGTGATGCGCACGGTTGGAACGCTGGCACTCTTGCTCGGCTTCGCATCCGCCTGCGACCCCAAGTCGTCAGCAGGCGATAGCGGCGAGGCGTCGTCCACCGACACCGGGAATGGACCGTCCGAGCCCGACGATGCCAATGACGACCCGACCACCTTGGTCTTCACCGCGACCGACTACACCGTGTACTCGCTGGGCACGTTGGACCTCGCCACTCGACGTCTCCGTGACTCGCTCACCACGCTCCCCGGCGATGCCGTTATTCGGCACCTACAGGATGGGCGGATCTACAACCTCAACCGCTTCGGCTATGACGTGCTTCGTGCATACGAACCCGGCGAATGGGCGGCACCGCTGTACGAAGTCTCCTTGGGCGACGGCAGCGCCAACCCCCATGACATCGTGTTGTGCAACGACGAACTGTGGGTCAGTCTCTACGGTCGAGACACGCTGTTGGTCCTGAATCCAGACACCGGCGTGCTGGCGGAGGCGGTGGACCTCAACGGATTTACCCACGGTTCCGATGTGGCCGAGTTCGATGCGCTGTACTGCCGGGATGACCGCATCTTTGCGGTCGCTCAACAACTCGACCCAGCCACCTACATCAGCGAGGGCGGAACCATCGTTGTCGTCGATGCCGTCACCAAGAGCCCCATCGACTCATTCGACGTGCGGCCCAATCCGAAGACGACGCTTCACCCCTCCAATCCCGACATGTTGCTCAACTTCTCAGGGCACTACGGCGTCGGAGACGGCGCCATCACCACCATTGACTTGACCACCGGCGCGGAGTCCGACCCGCTCGCCTTCGACGCAGACTACGGCGTGACCTTCGCCGGGTTCGCCGCAAGCGGTCAGCGGGCCGTGATTCTGGGCACAAACTACGACTACACAGCCACCAAACTATTCTGCGTCGACCTCGAAACATGGACCATCACCGAGGGCCTGACCATCGATGGTTACACCGGCTCAGTGGCGGGCGATGGACTCGGCACCGCGTGGTTGGGCATGCCCACTCAATATGCCGAGGACGGTACAGGCATGGAATCTCCGACAGGGCTGCAGCCCTTTGACATCGAAGCGTGCACGCTCGACGGGCCACTCATTGAAACCACGCTCACCCCATCGAGCATGACAGCGTATTGATCCATGACCGTTTTTCGCTTCCCAGCCGTGCTTGGTCTCCTGCCGCTCTTCGCTGGCTGCGCCGAACCGCCGGTGGTTTCGTCTGTATGTGAAGAAATGTGCACGACGGCGACGCAGTTGTATGGCTCTTGCCTCGACACTTGGGGCGTGGACTGGACATCGGCCGGATTCGACAACGCCAAAGCCCATCAGGAGTCCTGCGAAGTCTGGTCGTGGCAGACATCGGAAATTCATGGAGCAGACACCATTGATGCCATATGCGAGGATCGAGGTGCATTGCTCAACGAGGGTGAATGCAGCGATTATTCCGCCATCGACTGGAACGCCGTACCATGATCACACTTTGGGCCCTCGCTCTCGGGTGCTCGACACCGCAAGAACCGGAGGGCGAGCTCGTGTTTGTTCGGGATGGGATCATTGCGTCCACCGATATCGATGCGGGTCGAGCGATCGGTGGCGGCCGCACACTGGTTACGCGCCCATGGACCGCGGGCGAGACGGTATCCGTCGGCGGTATCAAAGCCTCTGCACCCATTCGACCCGAGTGTGTCCCGTTGTTTCACGTTCCGCTGTCCGATGTGTCTCAGTTGACGGTGACCGGCGGCGTCGCGCCAAACTCTTCTGTGGCCTTCTCTCCCGACGGGAGCCGGCTGGCGATCGGATCGCACCAAGGCGACTTGGTGGTCGTCGATGGATGGACCGGCGCCGAGATCGCACGCACGACGCTGCCGGAATCGTTGACCAAGCGCGTCGCGTGGTCGCTCGATGGCCAGACACTCTACGCCGGAGAGCAATCACCGGATGCGAATGTGCATGCCTTCGATCCGGCCACACTGAATGCCCGGTGGTCGTTTCGCACTGCAGACCATGTCGAGTCGAGCCCGCTGCCTGAGGGCGAAGATCGATACGCCATCTACAACCTTCCCGGCATCTACACCCTCAAGGTGCTCGACGACGGCGACATCGTCATTATGGCCGTTCACGGGTGGAACGATGCCGACGGAACGCGAAAGAACCTCAGCCAAGTGTTCCGCTTGAGCCCGTCTGGGGCCGTCGTGAACCGTTGGCCGAAGAAAGCCAGCAGCATCTTGTTGCTTCACAGTGTGTTCCAGACCCGACCCGACGGCACAAACTTGGTCATCATGAACCTCGGTCGAAGCGCCGATGGGCCGCCCCCCGATGGACTCCCAACGGGTGGAATTGGCGTGCTCAACCTCGACACCATGACCCTCGAGTCCACGGTGTCGATTGATCCCCTCGCACCTTGGTTCAAGCGCACATCCTTCTGGCACGCCATCGACTGGGATGCCGCCCACGGCATGATGCTCGGCTTGGGCGACGGACGGCTGATCCGGACGTCATCCGAACCGCCCCACGCCGATGAAGCCGAGGTGCCAGCGGGCACCCCCATTATGGCCGGTGAAGTCCCAATTGCGGCCTCGGTTGGGTTTGGGCAGTTTGCCCAGGCCAGCATGATGTACACCACTTCGGACACCAACATTCCGTGGGGCGCCGCTGTCGCCGAGCTGCGCCCCCCCAGCGTGCATCCCGGCGCCAATGGGCTCTGGGTGACCGATCTAAGCGGTGAGCCCCTGTGGAACTGGCAAGGCGATCTGCGAATTCAGGGCCTAAGCACCTCGCCAAACGAACGAATCGGAATCATCGGTGCCGGTCACCGCGCCAATGCCGCTTCGCCCACAACCTACGGCGCCGTGGTGTTTGATCTGACCTCGCCGAACGATGGCCGGACCGGGGCAGAGAGACGACTGGCCACCTGCGCCACGGCAAGCCCTGTGTACTTCGATCATCAAGTTCGAGACGACGGCCGGATTGCTGTGGTTGAGTTCCCCGTACCCGATGGCCAAGGGGGAGTTCGAGGCTCCTACCGAGCCACCGTCTTGCGTTGAGATTCCGATGAACTGGCTCATCGTTTTGGTCGGACTGTTCGTGGCGTGCACGACCACACCACCGGACGAACCCACGGTCAATGCGACGGCCCGATCAACCACCGTAGAGGGCGAAGGCCTCGAGCGCATGAGCGTGCTGAATGCCGATGGTTTGGTCATCGAAACGCGGAGAAGCGAGCCCCCGACCACACGATTGCAGGTCGGCATCGGCTGGGCGGATGGAGCCCGTACGGTGACCGTGGAGTCGGCCGATGAACGCTACAGCCTTGCCATCGATCCCCCCCTCACACCGGGCCCGCTCGAACTGCGCATCGATGCACCCGTGGGGCAAGGTTCCGAACCCGCATTCCATGGGTCTACGCACGCGTTTTCTCTCGTCGAAGGGGCCCAAGCACAAGTCGCTTTGGTCGCCGAGGTGATCGAGGGAGGGGACTACATCGTTCGACTCGGCGGCGAAGAACAGGAGTTCGAGAACGTCCGTCCGGGAACCCGACTCAACATGATGGCTCCGGTCACCCACGATACCGAACTGGTCATCGTGGGACCCACTCCTGATCGCGAGACTCGGTCGGCCATCAGGGTGCATGCGGTCACCGCCGATGAACTGCGCGACAGCTTGCGATTTATCGACGCACCCTTCCCCGTGAACGCGAAGGGCGAAGCTGAAATCGACCGCCCAACAAACCGCATCACCCTGCCTGCCGGTTGGTGGAAGACATTGTTGGCTCGCACCGCGCTGGGCACCCGAAACTGGGACCGATTCAGCCCTTGGGGCTACCAAGGTGTGACCCTGCAGAATCCGAGCGACACCGCCGTCAATGTCGCCATCCGTTCGGTGGTGACCCGCCCCGATGGCACCCCCGACCCGGTGTTCCGACCCCGGTTTCGAGACGTCGGGAACACCATGACCGACACCAGCGCGCTGCTCCGAATCCCAGCCAAATCGGATGCCACGGCCATTCTGCCCGTGTACGTCGACGATGATTTGCTCGGCTCCAACACCCCGCCAGACGGCTGGCTGCGGCGGATTGAGGTCACCCCGCTGGGCATCGATACGCCCTTGCTGGTGGTGAACCAACCCCTCTACGTGTCTCAGGCCTCCGCCCTGATCTCCGGCACCTTGTTTGCGGCCTTGGGCGGCGCGGCAATCGGACTGCTTGTGATTGGGTTTCGGTGGCGAACGTGGCTCAGCGACCGGTCCACCACCAGCCTGATGGTGATCGCCATGCTGGGTGCGATGATGTTCACCGTGAGCGCAGGCAGTCAACTCATCGGCATGGGCATTGCTGCGCTGTTGGGACCGTTCTCGAGCCTGCTCACGGGGCTGGTCGACGATGCCTTTCGAACGGCACTGATGATGACGCTGCTGACCCTGCAGCCGCGCCCGGGCACCGCCGCACTCGCCATCTTGGTGCAGAGCTTGCTCGGCGCGCTGACCCTCGGACACTTCGGCCCCAGTCAACTGCTCATCATCGGCAACAGCGTGCTGTGGACCGAGCTGTTTCTGTGGGTGACCGGCGTCACGCGAACCACCAACTGGATTCGCGGCGCGGGACTGGGGATGTGGGCTCGAGTTGCCTTTGCCTTGGCCATGGCAAACCTCACCACGGGGGCGTTTGGATTGGTTCTCGCAGCCGTCCTGTACCGGTTCTACTACGCCGAGTGGTACGTCGCGATGATTCTCATCGGACCCAGCTTTGGCTATGTCCTGCTGGGGTGCGCCATCGCGCTTCCCTTCGCTCGTTCGCTGCGAGAGGTGTCACCATGACCCTTCGCAGCCACGATGCCCGCTACTGGTACCCCGCGTCGAGTGAACCGGCGGTCGATGGCATGACCCTCACCGTCGAGCCCGGAAGCTTTGTCTTGTTGACCGGACCGACCGGGTGCGGAAAGTCCACATGGCTGAGACTCGCCGCGGGACTGCTTCAGGGCCACGGAAACGGACGGTTTGAGGGATCCATCACCGTTGGCGACCGCGCGGTCGATTCCATCCAACCGTCCAAACGAATCCGGCAGCTGGGCTTTGTGTCCCAAACCCCGCACGATCAAATTGTATCCGGCACGGTTGGGGATGAGGTGGCCTTCGGTCTGGAGTCGGCGGGACTCGACCGCGTCTCCATCGAGCGCTGCATCGACGATGCACTGGCGCTGGTGAACCTGCCGGTCGCGCAGTCGCGTTCCTCGACAGCCTTGTCCGGTGGCCAGCTTGCCCGACTGGTGGTGGCCAGCGCCATGGCCGGCTCACCGCCCCTGCTGTTGCTGGACGAGCCGCTCGCTCAGCTCGACCCCGAGGGCGCACGC
>DEBL01000129.1 GCA_002348535.1 Deltaproteobacteria bacterium UBA2957
CGCGGCTCCGAAGTCCTACCTGAATGAATCCATGCACAACGGGCTGAAGACCACACCGGTCGTATTGCCCGCGTGGGACCCGATGGGCTCGCTTGCCCGCGGTGATTCAACCGACGACTGACGCGGCCGGCGTCACGGCATGTGGTACGTTCGGGCCGGTAGCCGCCTGCATTCGCAACGTCGGAGGCGAGGATGTCAACTCCCCTGTGGGCCTCATTCGGTCCAAGCCCGAGCCCTGACCGCGGCGAGGACCGGTCGAAACGACCCTTCATGTTTGGCGCCTTGGGGCTCGTGGTCTTGGCCTATGCGGCCAGCCTTAACGGTGGGTGGGTGTGGGACGATCACATTTTGTTTGTGGACAATCCAGCCCTCGATTCGCCGTTGCGTTTGTGGATGGAGAGCCTGTTTGGGGCCACGACAGGGTCGGGAAATGTCTATCGGCCACTCGTAATGATGACCTTTTTACCCGGGCACATCCTCGACTTGGGCCCCATATTTGAGCGGGTGGTTGGGCTCAGCATCCATGTGGCCACAGTCTGCCTGCTGGCGCGGGCACTCATTGGTCTTGGGGCCCGTGCATCAGGAGCGTGGCTTCTGGCGGCGGTGTACGGAGTCCATCCCGGTGTGAGTGAAGTCGTTGCATGGATCTCTGCACGGCAGGATTTGTTGCCGGGGCTTCTGACGGTCGCGGCCGTCGCGGCTTGGGTACACAACCGACGGTGGATGGCTGCACTGCTCCTTTTGCCCACGCCTTTTTGCAAGGAGTCGTTTCTTCTCGCCGCTCCCGCAATGGGGATTTGGTGCCTCGGGATCCGGCGACTTCATCCGGCGGTCGTGATACCAATCGTGGGTGCACTCGGCTACGGGTGGATGCGAAGCCGTATCGGCCTCGAACTGCCTGCGGGGGCGGTCGGTACGGACCCGATCGGTTCGTTGGGCTCGCTTGCCTTGCGCCTTCCAGAGCTTGCCTTGTGGCCAGCGGGCGCGGAGACGTTTCCAGCGCACCGGCCAAGCCGCATCGTGGGCGCAATCGCCGCGGTGGGTGGCGTGGCATTGTTTGCCGCTTCGTGGGGCCGGCCTCGGGTCGCCATTGCAACGGGACTGCTTGTGTTGGCACTGCCCGGTGCGGTTGCTGCAAATCACACGGACCTGCTGAGTGACCGCTACCTTCACATGGGCATGGTGGCGTTGGTGGTCTTCGCATCCGCGGCGGTGGGCCATCGGATGCCGCCGCGTGTGCTTTGGAGTCTTCCTTTGGGCCTTGCGTTCATCACAGGGATGCGGGCCTGGCAGTGGACCTCTGACGTGCGCTTGTTCTCGGCAGCAGTCGGCCATGATGCGGAGAACGGACGAGCGGCATTTCATCTCGGGCATGCATTTCACCGCTATGAAGACGATTGCGCAACTGCTGTGCCGCTGTACCGGCGTGGAATTGACTCAGACCCGCGGGCGCACACCAACTTGCAGGCTTGCTATGTCGAACTTGGCGATCCCGAGGCGGCATTGGCGTTGACCGAAGCCGCTTCAGCTGCCCAGCCATTGAACCCAAATCCCCCGGCAAATGGAGCCCGTGCAGCCGTCGCGATGGGGCAAATTGAGTTGGCAGAGCGGTGGGCACGAGTCGCGGTGGAACGGGACCCACTGCGCCCTCGCAACGCGGTCCTGTTGGGCAACATTTTGGGTCAACAGGGACGCTGCGGCGAAGCCCTTCCATTGTTTCGTTCAGCCATCGAGATGGATGACTCGACTCCTGGTGCTGCGCGGGGGCTGGCTGCGTGCAAGAAAAATCTGAGCGACCAGACGGCGCTCCCAACAGAGTAGCCGTTCCCTTCGACTGATTGAGAGCCGGCTTGATCCGTGAAAAGCCGACCCTGTGGTACCGTCTCCTTTGTACCGGTCGTGCTGTGGTTTCTCTTGGGGAAAGTTTATGGCTCTCATTCGATTCGCATTCTTGGTCGCGACCTTCTCCGGTTGTGGAAAGACCGTCGAGGACCCTGCTGGGTTGAAGTGCGGCCCCGGCACAGAGGCTGTCGATGGCGTCTGTCTTCCAATCACCACGGACTCGGAGGATGAGACGGACGACACAGCTGCCGCAGAACCGTCCGACACAGGGTGGGGGCACGACTCTGGAGGACCCGATGATTCCGGAGTGACCGACACCGGTGATGCAGACACCGCCGAAGCCGATACGGGTGAGGTCGACCCAGTCAGTCCAGCGCCCGTCGATCCGTGCAGTGAACTGGCGGAATTTGGCGCTCCTTCGGATCCGGTTGGCCATTTCGATGTGGGTAGTTTTATTGTTCAGGTCGACGAGGAGGGCGAACTGTATGCCCTCCACGCGGATGACTTTTCCCATGCTGTATTTCACTCAGCACGTGGGTCCTGGCTGCGAATTGGAGACCATGCTGTGCATGCCGAGGAGCATCAGGGATCGTTCGATATTGAGATTGAAGAGAGCTTCACCTGCGGTGAGTCTCGATTCACGGGTGTGGAGGTCGCTGATGGGGCCCTGCGGTTGAGCGGTGTGTTTGAGGATGCCGATGCTCGATGCACGGGTGCTGCGTTCACGCTGCGAATGTGTGAGGCCGGTGAAGGGCGATTGGCGTTCGACTTCGCTCCCGAGTTCCCGGATGAGTTCAACTTCAGCAGTATCCGCGTACAGTCTCGGCCCAGTGAGCGAATTTATGGCATGGGGGAGCAGTTTCCCCACGACACGCTCAACCTCAACGGGCGGCAGATCGCCGTATTGGTGGAAGAGGGGGGCGTGGGTCGGGGCCACCCTGTGATCACGCCATTGGTGGATCTGGCTTCCCCCGGTTCGGCGGGAAATGAGGGAACGACGTATTACGCAGCCCCTCACTACCTGACCAGCGACCTCCATTCGATATTTTTGAAGGACACGTCCTACGCAGAGTTCGACTTCCGTGCGGAGGACGCGATTGAGATTCGTTTGTATGCCGACTCGATGGCGTGGGAAGCACTGTATGGCGGTACGCCGCTCGCATTAATTGAGCGATTCACCGAGTATGCGGGTCGAATGCCTGCGCCCCCAGAGTGGACCCAGTCGGGAGCCATTCTCGCCCTTGCCCGGCCCCTTGAGCAAAGCCTCGACTTGGTCGATGATTTGCGCGAAGCCGGAGCGCTTGTGTCTGGGGTTTGGAACCAGACGTGGTCGGGAATCAACGTCACATACATTGGCGAACAGGTGCTGTGGAACTGGGTGCTCGATGAAGAGGAACATCCGGGGTGGCATGATTGGGTTGATGAACTGGGTGACCGAGATGTTCGGGCGCTTTGTTACATCAATTCGATGTTTCTGGACCTTTCGGATCGAGAGGTGATTCCCGAACGGCACCTGTACGCTGAAGGTGAAGCGGCTGGCTACTTTGTCAAAGACGAACACGGCGACACCCTCCTGCTGCCGGTGACCGCATTCGATGTGGCCTTGCTCGACTTCACCAATGAGGCGGCTCGCGAGTGGATGAAGGCCATCATTGTGGATGAAATGGTCGAGAACGCATCCTGCAGCGGATGGATGGTGGACTTCGCTGAAGCGCTACCCTTTGAAGCTGTGTTGCACGACGGCACCTCTGCGGCCGAGTACCACAATCGTTATCCAGTTGAATGGATGCGTTTGAATCGAGAAGCGATTGAAGAGGCCGGCCTCATGGGGGAAGTTCTGACCTTTAATCGGGCTGGACATACCCGGAGTCCACGCCACAGTTTGATGTTCTGGCAAGGTGACCAGCTCACGACATGGGACCGGTTTGATGGGCTCGGTTCGGCGATTCGAGGGCTCATCAACGGAGGGTTTTCAGGGCTAGCGTTGAACCACTCGGACACGGGGGGGTACACGTCACTGAGCCGTATTGGGTTGGGGTATTCACGGGAATCTGAGTTGCTGAAGCGGTGGGCGGAGATGTCCGCATTCACCAGTCTCTTGCGCACGCATGAGGGCAATCAGCCCGAGGCGAATGCACAGGTCTACGATGCCGACCAACTGGACCACTTTGCATGGACCAGTCGAGTGTTTTCGGGATTGAAGGACTACCGCAACATTCGGTTTAAAGAAGCCAGCGAATGGGGTTGGCCGGTTGTACGCCACCTTTGGCTACACTACCCGTCGGATCCCGCCGCCCACGAAACGGATGACCAGTTTCTGTTGGGCGCTGGGTTTCTCGTGGCGCCGGTTCTGAAGAAGTGTTCGGGGTGGCCGATGTGTACCAGCGTTCGCGATGTGTACCTGCCCGAGGGAGAGTGGACTCACTTGTGGTCGGGTGACATTGTTCGCGGCCCCGCATCGATCAGAATCGAAGTGCCGTTGCGCCAGCCACCTGTGTTTTACCAGAGCAGCGATGCGGAAGCTGCCCGCGCAGTGGCCCACCTTCGCGCCATGGATGTGGGCGTACACGCAGAGTAGCGAACAGCGGCAACCCGTTGGCATCGGCGCGACACGGTGCGATTCAGTGCCCATGACACCCATCCGTTCTGCGCCAGTGTTGAAGTTGATGCTCCAGCCCCGTACGCGGGAAGTCCTGCAGCCGCAGTAGAACCCCACGCCGATTGACCGAAGCATCAGCAGTCGCAAGCAACCGGATGGTCGTGCACATTCACAACGGGCACAGACCAGTTTGTTTGATCTTGATGGGTAAGGACGGCTGCTCAGTGGCGATGGGGAGCGCCGGACCCATGAGTATGCGTCTTTGTTGGTTTGGGATCGGCGGAGGAATCGTCGGTGCTGGGGTCGGGTTTGGACGTCTTGTCGTGGCTGTGCTTATGACTGTGACCGTGACCGTGACCGTGACCGTGACCGTGCGCCTGCTCCGCTGGATCGCCTTGTTGTGGAGCGGACGTTTCGTCTGGGGCATTCGTCGCTTCGGGTGCCCGCTCCCCGTCGATGGCGTCCTGTGCGTGTGGGGCAGCAGTCGGCTTTTCCTCCGCATGCGTATGGTGTCCACTGCCGTGCGCATGCTCACCGTTCACACTGGGTGTAGCTGCTTCGGCGGACTCCGAGCCGGTGTGATGATGGTCCTCATGCATGAAGCCATCCACCTGCATTGCGAACAAGCCGAGGCCTGCAAGCATGAGCCCCCCATTCGCGACGGTGCTGATGCGAGTAAGGATCGAACCGGATCGCCCAAGCGAAAATAAGGTCAGCATCACGGCTAATGCAGCCACTTGGCCCACTTCAACACCAACGTTGAAAGCGAGAATTTTCGTGATCAGTCCCTCACTGCCCAACGTGATTTCTTGCAGCCGTGTGGACAAGCCAAATCCATGGATGAGCCCAAAAATGAACACCATGCCAAGCAGATTCGGTGCCTTCATTTTGAGGAGCTTTGGGAACCCATCGAGGTTTTCAAACCCCTTGTAGATGACACTCAACGCAATCACCGCATCGATGATGTACGCGTTGGCGCTGATTCCGGCGAGCGTTGCCCCCAGCAGGGTGATGCAGTGACCGATGGTGAACGCGGTAATGAAGCGCAGGATGTCGCGAAATCCACTCAAGAAGAAGAGGACACCAAACAAAAAGAGGAGGTGGTCGTAGCCGGTCACCATGTGCTCAGCGCCGAGCCAGATGTAGTCAACGGTGGTGCCGGCAGTCATCGTTTCGCGCGAGGACTCGGAAATGCCGTGGGCGTGGGCGGGTGCAGCAAACAGAACCGCTGCCGCGAACACGGTGGCCATCCGCGGGAGCATGGGCAATATCGCAATCATGTGAACCTCAGGTGGTGGGGGGGCGTCTCGGTCGAGGAACCGCGGGTGTTCCGCCCAGCAACCGGGTTTCGAGTTGCTGCAGCGTGTCAACTATTTCTCGGGTGACTGCAGGGTCGATGGTTTTAGCAAGGTCGCGCGCGCGTTCGATGTGCCGAAAAGCGGCGGCGGCTTCATTTTGACTGAGGCGAACCTCAGCCAGTTTCCGGATGTAGTCGATCTGAACGAGGGGCATCGATTCGACATGTTGCTCCTGACCGAGGGTCAAGTCATCGAGTTCATCGAGCTGGCCTGCGCGTGCCAAGTAGATCGCCAAATCGATGCCCAAGGTGGCCTCCGTCAGGGGAATCTTGCCGCGGAATGTATCGTAAGCAAAACGCTGGGCTGCAATCGCCTCATCGTGTCGGTCCTGCTTGCTTCGAATGGTGGCGATGACCTCTTGGGCGAGTGCTTCGAGCAAGAGGACTTCTCGCTGGCGGCTGGCGGCGATGATTTCGTGTGCCTCGGTCTCTGCATATTCGAGTTGTCCGAGTGCGATCAGGGTCCGGGTTCGATCGATCCGGTTAACCATTTCGTTGATGTAATCGCCCACGGATTGCTGCAGGGCTACGGCCTCGTCAAACCGTCGAAGCGAGGTCTCGAGTTGACCCATGTCTCGTTCTAAGTTCCCGAGTTTCCCGAGGACCATGCGGCTGGCGGTGTTGTCCCCGCTCTCGGCAAGCAGGGTTAGACACTCGATGTACATTGCATGGGCAGTGGCGGCGTCGCCGCGCTGGTAGATGACGTACCCCAAAGCACTGAGAGCCATTGCCTCTTCCTTGGGTTGATTGGCGACTCGGTACGCGGCGCGACTCTCTCGGAGGTGAGAGATGCTTTCATTGGCCTTCCCCATGGTCCAAAGGAGCCATCCGAGCGCGTGCTGAACCTTGGCTTGGAGGGTGGGGGTTCGAGTCGGCGAGCACAACGTGAGCGCTTCCTCCAGAACACGTTGAGAGTCTACATTGTGTCCCTCAACCCTCAGCAGTCTTGACTCTTCGAGTCGGCGGTCTATCTCGAACGTCAGGGTGGTCTTCACATCCGAAGGCATCCCTGCAGCCACCTCGTTTAGCTCGAGTAAGGTTTCGTTGGATGCGTTGACATTGGCTTCACGGGCAGCCTCAGCGGCTTGGCTCATGGCTTCGATTGCATCCTTGAATCGACCCATTGTCCGCAGCGTGCGGGCTTGCATTACCCGCAATCGCAACATCAGCAGCTCGGGTACGTCTGCTGCGCCCAACAGAGACTCGATGAGCGTCAGCGCCTGACCCATTGGGCCTCGTGCCATCAGGACATCCAAGGCACCCATTGCGCACAGGGTGCGGTGAGGCTGAGGTCCGTGTTGGGCAGCTGAGAGTAAGTTCTCAAAGTTGGTGTGCAGCTCACGTCGAGCCATGGGATCGATGAGCCGTGCATTGCCAGAGGCCTCTACGGGTGCGAAGGCAGCGAAGTACGCCGCGTGGCGCGCGCGCGTGGCTGCGGCGATGTCTGGGCCCGTTGTGGGCAAATTTTGTTCACTCAGCCGACGCACGGCGAAGTCACGAATGCTGACATACATGAACATGCGGGGCTGTTCATCGACGATCTGAGTATGGACCAGTGACTTGTCGATCAATGCACCAATCACATCGAGCGTCCAAGGGGCTTGTGGCCATGCAGATACATCAATGACGGCCTCGGCCGAGTCCATGGAGAACCCGCCTCGGAAGCATGACATCTGCGCCAATGCAGCCCGCTCCCACGGCTCAAGTCGCTGCCACGACCAATCAATCAAGTTGAACAATGTGGCTTGGCGGTCGGTTTGATCCCGGTTCGATCCGCGCAGTAGCTTGAATCGCTCATCGAGACGGTCGCGAAGCGCCTCGGGAGAAAGCATCCGCGCGCGCGCCGCGGCGAGTTCAATCGCGAGGGGAAGGCGGTCAAGTGCATCAACGATGGAGCGGAGAACGGGGGACACCTGTTCGGTATCCGTCCAATCGGCACCCGCGAGTTGGGCGCGCAGCTTCAGCAGTTCGACAGCTTCATCTTGGGAGAGGGGGTTGAGGGCAACCCGAACTTCTCCTTCTACGGCCAACGCTTCACGGGTCGTGACCAAGAACTGAACGTTCGGAGCAGTCGCAATCCATTGACTGACTGTGGCCGCCCCCTGTTCCACCAACTGCTCAAAGTTGTCGAGCACCATCAGCATGCGCTCGCGGCCTGCAAGCGCCCTGCCCAACTGCTGAATTGGCGTGTGAGAGTCTTCGACGGGCAGGTGAATTTTCAAGGCCTTGGCGACGGCGCGCACGATCCCGTCCTCATCCTCGGCGTGCGACAAGTCGACAAACCAAGCGCCCCCAGCCAGCTGCTGTGCGAAGTGGTTGACCACGCGTCGGCTCAGGCGCGTTTTTCCGGCACCACCGGTACCGACGAGACTGATTAGCCGTGTGCCGGCATTTACCCGCTCCAACAGAGATGCGAACTCTGATGATCGGCCCACAAACACAGATTGATCGTCGGGAATGTTGGCAGCGGGGACAGGCTTGGTGTCAGCGTTGTCGATTCCGGCTGCGTCATCCATGACCCATGTGGTCTCATTCATCGCGTCCGCTTCGGTTGCCCCTTCGCCGGAGCCCACTCCCATCATCCATTGGGGCAAAGACGGTCTGTGGCCCACACCGGCGCGGAGTTCCAAGAGTAACCCCCGTAGTTCGCGTGAATTTCGCGGTCGATCATTTCGATCGCGGCTGAGGACTTGGGCGACGACGCTGCCGAGGCCGGGAATGTGTTTGTCCAGCAGCGTTTCATCTTCGATCGAGATCAAACAGTCGGGTATCGGATCGCCGCGCTTGAGAAGGTCATACAAATATTTCTTGCGGAGTGGACTTCGACATAGAACGACGGCAGCCATGACCAATCCGAACGAGAAGAGGTCGGACCGTTCGTCGAGCGGCTGGGCCTGAAGTTGCTCGGGTGACATCCAGTTGATGGTGCCGAGCACCATTCCGCCCTCTGGCCAGTGAATGCCCGCGTGATCATCAAGCTGTGCTGCAATCCCGAAGTCGACCAGTTTCGGGACACCGTGACGAGAAACGATGATGTTCGACGGCTTGATGTCGCGGTGGAGCATGCCGCTGCGGTTGCTCGCCGGGTCACCCGTGTGAGCATGCTCAAGCCCATTCAACAGCGCGATGAGCAAGTCCAACACCACGGAAGGCGGTGGCATCGCGGTCGGCTCAAGCAGTTTCTGCAGAGGCTCTCCGTCCACCCACTCCATGGCGATGAAGGGACATCCTTGCTCTTCGCCGAGTTCGTAGACATCGACGACGTTTGGGTGGTGCAATCGGCTTGCGTAGACGGCCTCTTGCATGAAGTCCTGTCCGGCTCCATGGTGCTGCACAGTGGCTTTGAGGAGCTTGATCGCGACAGTCTTCTTGAATCCCGCTGGACCGTTTAGAGTCGCACGAAACACGCGCGCCATCCCGCCCTCGCCGATCAATTCGAGGAGTTCGTATCGGCCCAAGGCCTGTGGCAGCATTTCGCGAAGCCTCTCCTCGCTCGCGAGCGAAATCTCGAGACCAAAGCTGGGTGCGTCGGGGTCAGGGGGCTGGACAGAGGTAGGGGCCATCGTGCAGACGATACCCCAGTCACCAACAGAACGGGCATTGGTACGCCAACCGATCGTGGTACGTTAGCGGACGTCCATGGATTCGCTCCCCGGTAAAATCTCCGCTGAGTCCGATGCCCTCGTGGGAATCGAGCGCGCACTCAAGTCGCACCAACTGTATGAAGGTCTGGGGCCGCAGTATCGTGAGCATGTGCGGGGCCTGCTGGAGGTCATCGAGGCCTCAGAGCAAGACACCACCATCAACGTGAGTCCGTTCGGCCCATACCTCGATGGAGACGACCCACCTGCTGCAGAGACGCCGGCCCGACTGTGGTTCGAACTGTTCGAGGAAGGGGTGCGCCAGATTGTTGTGCGCCGTCGAGTGACTGTGGAGGAGTTGGACGAATTTCTTCGGGTGTTGAGCACAGTTGACCCATCGCGTGAGGACATCGTGACGCGCTTGTGGCGCCGTGATCTCCCCCACATCCACACGCACATTGTGCGTCGCCTCGTCGGTGTTTGTCGCACCCCATCGCAGGCACAGCAAGACATACGAGAGCGGAATGAGTATTGGCGGTCCGGTGTGATCGGTTCGACCAACACCGATGGTGGCCGCGTCGCCGATGTGCAAGAGCTGGATCGCGGCGACCTTCGGGTCTTGGCGACGGCGCAGAACAGCTTCGATTGGTGTCGGTTGAGCCGGCCCCGTTCGAACGAGACCAGAGCGGGCATGCGCAGGCCAAAGATGGCCACAGAAGTGGACCGTTACCTTGCAGACTACGACCGGTTTCTCGATGTTGCGGATGTGCTCAATGATGCGGGGCTCAGTGTGCGAAGTTCGGTGTTGTCGGCCATGATTCGCCATGGAAATGCCGACTCAACTCGGCGGTTCTGTGCGGTCCTCCTTGAGCGATCGGATGGCCTGCCGGATGACGCGGTGGAGATGGCAAGGCAGGCCATGGACGGTCTGGGCGCAGACACCGCACAATCGTCCGTCACCGATGTGTTCGAGCATGCTCCACGCCCGACCCCAACCCCTCAGGCTGCGGAGCCCATGACGGGCTCACCTCCGCCGCGCGACCCCGGTTCCGGTTCGGCCAGCGACGGCGTGAGTAGGGCGCAGATTCAAGCGTCGGTGGCGGCGATGGAAGACCCCAACCCACGCGTCGCGTGTGATGCGATCAACCAATTGTTCGACGCGGCAACCTTCGAGTCGGTATCGGCGGCGCTGGCGGGGCATTCAGCGCCCTCAAGCTCAGTGCGCAAGCTCGTGCTGGTTCGGGCCCTCAAACTGGCTGCACAAGACCCAATCGATGCGATTCAGCGAAGCATCGACGCTGTATTGGTCCAAGCCTTCTCAAAAGATGATCCCACGATTCGGATGGGGATTCTCCGAGAGTTTGAGGAACGCCCCACCCCTCGCCGAGGGGAACAGGTGCGACGTTGGATTTCCAATCCGAGTTTTAAGTTCCGAGGCATTGAGGAGCGCTGCGACATGATCCGCGTGCTTGGGGCCCACTCCGATGCCAAGACCATCGCATTTTTGGGCGACTTGTTGACCCAAGTGCGCTTGTTCAGCAGCGAGACAGAGATGCAGTTCCAGATTGAGGTGGCGAAAGTCCTGCTGCGGATCAATACACACCAGTCGAGGCTGCATGTGTACAAAGTGATGAAAGGGTGGACAGTCCCCAAAACCGTAAAAGTGGCTGTCCAGCAGGCGATCGAGGCAGCAAAGCATGCCGAAGGTGAGACCTCGTGAGCGGGCTGACTGACACGCGCACACTGGGCAAGTCGACCCTGCTGAGCCTTGGGGCGTACCTCGGTTCGCTTCGAACCTATTCGCCGAACAACGCCATCGTGCTGAAATCGCGTGAGCAACTTCTCGAGGCCTTGAAGGCTCGGGAATCGGACCACACACTCCGAATCCAACTTCTCGACAATGCGTGTTTTGCGAACGACCAACTGTTGAATCTGTCCATCAATGAGTTTGAGCGTTCAGCGGAGTTGACCAAGCTGCTCCGGGACTTCGGCGTTGGAGAAGTGGTCTTCGGCCCGGACGTCGATCGTTCTCACCTCGAAGCTCTGGCTGCGGAGTTTTCGAATGTCATTCATGGGACGACTGCCCGCCTGCCCGACAACGTGGGTGCAATCCAGCTTCTCCCTCTTCACGTGTCGGCAGCGGCGTCAATGGTGGACAGTCACCGGTTGGCGCTGTGGTTGGTTTCGGGCTTGAACTATGGCATCGAGGCACTCCAAGAGTCGGTGGATGGAGGAGAAGAGCCGAGCATGACGCCCTTCATGCAACACTTGCGGCTCACCGTCGATTTGATGGAAGAGCACGAGCAGGTGTTTCAATTGTTGACCGCCAACCGCTCTCAGATGATCGTGGATGGAGATCCCATTCATTCGAGCCTGCGGACCATTGAAGTGTTGGGTTTTGGCAGTTCGATTGGCCTGTCCAAGACCGCGCTGGTAACACTGGGACTAACATCCATTATTGATCAAGTAACGGCGAACCAAGGCCCCGATGCCGCCGTCCAATTTGCCGCGGGGTTGTCGACGCTCGGCGACCTTACGCCCGGAGTGATGTTGACGCTCTGGGACGTAGAGATTCTCCGTCAGGGTGGACGCGGAGGGTCGCTCGCGCTGATGGTCGAGGTGGCTGACCAATATGTACGCTTGACGCATAAACAGGCCAAGGAGCGCGATGCGGATGCGTTTTGGACCCAGTTGGCCCGTTTGGTCCCCTCGGCTCGTTCGATCGTAAATCTGTTTCGGCACTGGAAGGGAAACATTCCGATTGGAGCCATTGTCCGACATCCCGATCATGGGCAGTGCATCGTCGTGGACTACACCGGTGAAGCAGGAGCATGCAGACTCGTCTCGTTTTCCGAGTGGGGAGTTTTGGCGGATCCTGTGGAGTCGGAGGTGGTTGACCTCGAGGCATCCTATCTTGGTCCAACGCATGCGTTGTGCCTTCCGAACAGTGAAGAAGCGCGCCGTATTGACCGAACCAAAGAACCGCCATTTGTGCTTTCGGAAACATACCTCCGCACACAGCTTCAGGTCGGGGATACACTCGGGGGTCGCCGCAACGATCGGATCGAGATTTTGGGTCTTGCCGGTCGCGGCGC
>DEBL01000187.1 GCA_002348535.1 Deltaproteobacteria bacterium UBA2957
GCAGCGATGCCGGCTGCAGCCAGTACCGGCATCAACAAGGTTGTGGTGGCGGTGTTGCTGGTGACTTCAGTGAGAAAGGTCACTGCGAGGCAGATGGTCACGGTCATGGCCACCACCGGCCAAGCCGTGATTCCCAGGTCATTGGCGAGCCAGCTTCCGAGTGCGGTGGAGAGCCCGGAGGCCTCAAACCCGCGTGCGATCCCGATGCCTCCGCCGAATAAAATGAGGAGTCCCCACGGGATCTGTGAGGCGGTCTCCCAGTCCAACATGCGGCCACCCTTGCCGTTGGGAATCAAGAAGAGCGCAACGACTGCCGCCAGTGCCACGGTGCTGTCTCCGGCACCCGGAAGATCGAGCCATGCGGACCATCCGCCAAACGGAGTGGTGCGGGTGACCCAAGCCAATGCCGTAATCGTGAACACAGCCAACACGCGTTGTTCGGCGGGTTGCCAGTGCCCGAGCTGAGGGAGGTTGAGGGTTCGTCCACCTTCGAGTGAGCGGGTCAGATACAGCCACGCGATCGGGATCAGGATCGCGACGGTGGGAATCCCGATGAGCATCCAGTCAAAGAAGGCAATCTCGGTGCCTGTGGCCTCAGTGTAAATGCCCATGAAGATCACATTGGGAGGTGTGCCCACCGGTGTACCCATACCGCCAATGCTGGCCGCGTACGCGATGCCCAGCAAGAGGGGAAGCTTCAGGGTGTCGCCCCCGCCCTCGGCCTCGTCTTGTTCGAGTATGGCCAGCGCAACCGGTAGCAGCATGAGGGTGGTCGCAGTGTTGCTGATCCACATGCTGCACACAGCCGTGGCCAGCATAAAGCCCAGAACAAGGGTCTTGCCCCCGGCCCCCCCGACCATCCGGACCATCCCGACGGCGAGTCGCTTGTGAGCGCCAGAGGACGCCATTGCCGTCGAGAGAATGAAGCCCCCCAAGAGCAACAAGATGAGCGTGTGGCCGTAAGCGGTCGCGACCTCTTTGTGGGTCAGCACACCGGTCATCGGAAAGGCCGCGAACGGAATGATCGACGTGGCGGGGATGGGGATGGGTTCGGTGACCCACCAGGTGGCGCACACGGCGGTGATTGCTGCCGTCCATGCTGCGTCCATGGGTAGCCCCGCAATGCGCACCAATGCAAACAAGAGCGCGCCCAACAGCGGGCCGCCCATTAGCGCCAGTCGTGTTTTCGTTGCGGGGTTCATGCCGCCCCGAGTGTACATCAGCCGGGCCAATCGGCCAGTGCGGCTTCGGCTGCGAAGTGCCCGCACATGCCATGGATCCCTCCGCCGGGCGGGGTGGCGGCCGAGCACAGATAGATGCGCTTGTTGGGGGTGCGGTAGGTCTTCCACGTGGGCCGGGTGAACAGCTGGTCAATCGTGGGTGCGCCCCCGTTTACGTCGCCGCCGATGTAGTTGGGGTTGTAGGCCTCGAAGGCCGCGGCGGTGGTGGTGTGGCGGGCAATGATTGTGTCACGAAACCCCGGGGCAAAGCGATCGATTTGGGATTCGATGGCCTCGGTCATGTCGGTGGTTGAGCCTTGGGGAACATGGCAGTATGCCCAGCCGGTGTGCTTGCCTTCAGGTGCGCGGGTGGGGTCGAACAGGCTTTGCTGGGCCACGAGCACATACGGCGAATCGCTGTGCCGTTTCTCCCAGCAGTCCCGTTCACTCGCAGCAATCTCACCGAGGGTTCCCCCGAGGTGAACGGTTCCGGCTTTGCTGACATTGGCATCGCGCCACGGGATGGGTTCGCTGAGTGCATAGTCCACCTTGCATGCGCCCGGGCCGTGCCGGTAGGCCTGCAGGGTTTGACGAAACTTCATGGGCAGGGCGTCGCCTGCGATGTCGGCGAGCCGGGCGGGGGCCACCTCAAACAGCAGGGGCCCATCGTCCGGCAGTTCCTCGATGTCCGTGACCAATACTCCGGTGTGGATGGTCCCTCCGAGCGAACGAAACTGGCTGGCCAAGGCATCCGAGATGGACTGGGAACCCCCTTTCGGCATGGGCCATCCGACTGCGTGCCCGGCAATGCCCAGCATCATGCCAATGGCCGAAGAGGGCGCCATGTCGAGGGGGAGGACCGAGTGGCCAGCCAAGCCGGCGAACAGGGCTTGGGCCTGTTCGCCTTTGAACAGGCTCTTGGCCAGTGCGGTCGCGGGTTGGAAGGCGCTCAGGCCGAAGCTCGCCATCCAAAAGGGATGCGCAGGAAAGCCAAGGGGCGCAAGCGCATCGGCGCACAGTCCTTCCCACCGGGGCACCCACGTGTTCATCCACGTAGTCCATCGATCTTCATCGGCACCCAGCGTGGCGGCCGTCTCCGCGATGTCGCGGTACATCATCGCGGCCGGTCCGTCGTCAAGGGGGTGGGCGAGTGGGGCTTCGGGGTGCACCCACTCGAGGCCGTGACCGCTCAGATCGAGGCTCTTGAAGAATGGACTGCTAAGGGCCATTGGATGAATGGCCGAGCAAACGTCGTGGCGGAATCCGGGCTCTGTGAGTTCGGCGGTCCGAGCGCCGCCGCCGAGGGTGTCGGAGGCCTCAAGAACTTGGACGGATCGTCCCGCCTGAGCGAGGCGAATGGCAGCGGCAAGCCCGTTGGGGCCGCTTCCAATCACGGTGGCATCGACCTTGGCCATACGAACGCTGTGCACTCCTGTTGCGAGTTCTTTGAATAACTGTTCTGGCGTTGCAGGCTGCAGAAAGGCTGGAAAACCGAGTCTGGATGCGCGGGTCGATGAAGGTCAACCCATGACGCGTGGTGTACAGTGAGTGGATGGAGGAGAGGCGATGCGTTTGAAGTACATGGTTGGGTTGTTGGCGGCCTTGGCGATGGGGTGCGGAGACAAAGACGATGAAAGCGGCGGTGCGCCCAGTGCGGATGTGGATGCGGATGCGGATGCGGATGCGGATGCCGATTCGGACTCGGATGCCGATGCGGACT